>JAQCIQ010000007.1 GCA_027592025.1 Bacteroidota bacterium | reverse complement strand
TGCTATAGCAGAGTATTTTTGAGAAAAATCCCACCTTTCTTGATTTTTCATTGAACTCCTTGTTCTATAACCATAAAGCGAGTTTATTTTTTTTGGTGGGAGTTTCAACATTATAAATCCTGCGAGCATAAAAATCAGTCCTGAAGTTGATGGAATTAAAAATAAAGGATTGTCAAATGGCAAATTCATAGTCATTTTTTGAGTTTAAATTTCTTCGAGTTTGATTTAATCAGCAAGTATGGTATACCAATAGCCATTGATGCCCAAAAAGCATAATCTTGAATAATAGGGCTTTCGGTCAAATTAGCAATGAAGTAGCCGACAATTATGATAAGAGCCATTCCGAACATTACATTTCGAAATTCACTTGCTATTCCTTCTATATCATACTTTTCCTTTTCTTCTTTCGGCATAGTATTATATCCTGCAATCAACCAATACATTTTTCCGTATTTTATAATAATTCCGAGTATGATGAATATTATTGCTGTTAGTATCATATAATTCTATTTTTCTTGTATTTCAGTTTCGTTTATAATGCACCACAACGGTTTGGCGCTTGGCGAAGAAGCGGATTTCGAAGCACTGAATTGTAAACCCAGCACAAAAGTTAATACGAGGTAGAATGTTCAATTAACTACTGAAACCGCTTTTTTGCCAAACGCCTGTTATGGGCTGATTTATTCCATTTTGACATTACACAGTTCATTTCTTGAGATGTCATACTGCTTAATAATTTATCACATTCTTTTTAATAACTAAAGCCCACTTTGAGCTTTTGCCATTACCGTTCCGTTAGAAAATGTAATTGAGATAACATTTGATCCTTTTTGCCAAGTAATAACTTCTGAGCTGACATTTCCACCATACTCACCTAAATCTACATTTGACGAAGCTTGCGATTCTCCCTCTCCTAATATAGATTCTACCTGTGACACTGACATGCCGTTTGATATTTTGTCATAATTATCCTTGTTAATTTTACCTGAGCAACTTACAAGAAAGAGTGTAAATACCAGAAAGAATGATTTGATAAGTGATTTCATTTTTTTTTGAATTTAAATTTGTTCCTACTCATATGGCTTTTCGGTTTCGCCCCGTTTTTTTTTAAAGTGGTTGCTGATCTCCACTTTTTTATAAACATAGTAATTATTATTTAAGATTCAACATACTTTATCTTTTAAACTTGCCCATAACGTTTTGCAGCTAAAAGAAGTTGGCGATTTCGAAGCACAAAACTTTCAACCTGCACTAAAGTTTGATTGAAAAACTGAACTTCATTTAACCACTGAACCGCCAATTTCTTGTAGGTGCTGTTAGCGTTTCGTTGGTTCTATTTCACTTGTCTTACTTTCAATACAAATTTGACAAACACTTCAGTTCCCGGGAAAGCTTTCAATATTATTTGTTTTATTATTGTTCTTAATAATCATGGTCAACAAATCTACCACTTCCGAAAAAATACTTTTTGTAATAGGGTTCATTTAATGAGCTTATCATTACCCCTTTACCTACCGTGGCGTGAACAAATAGGTCGTTTTGAAGATACACCCCAACATGAGAAATGTAGGATGTGTTAATTTTAAAAAAAACCAAATCTCCTTCTGAAAGTTCTTGTATCTTTAGTTTATGGGACGCTTCATATAGGGTTGCTGCATTGCCACTAATAGAATTATAATAAATGTCTTTCGTCAACTGAATAACCAAATGAGAACAATCTATACCTTTTTTTGAATTACCTCCAAAACTATAAGGTATTCCCATCCATTCTATAACTTTAGTATACATCGGATTACATACGATTAATTGTTTGTCTATGCCGTATTTCGACAAACTAGTTATTGATATAGAGTCTATAGCTGTATTAATGTTTTCTTTTACTACAGTATCTAATGAGTCTTGTGAAAAAGAAGTTGAACTACAAATAATTAAAAAACCAATAAATAGAAACTTCACCATGCATCAAATTTAAAACTTATTTATATTAAACACACAGACACTGTTGCCGCCCTTCGATTCCTTACCTTGAGACGTTGTTATAACCCATTTATTGTCTTTTGAAATTGCAAGGCCAACCGGATAACTATCCACTTTTATTTTTGTTTCAACCTTGAAGGATTCTGTATTTACAACAACCAATTCTGATTGGTAGTTAATACAGGCAAATATAAATTTTCCATCTGAAGTGGCTTCAATTGTTCTTGCACCGTTTCCAACATACAATTCTTCCCAGTTATTGTAGGGTTCATTTATTTTTTCGATGTGTGCGACAAAATCAATTAATGGAGTGCGTTGTATGTAGCCATATTTATTGATACTGAGGTACAACCACCCATTGCTCATAATTAAGTGCCTTAAGTTTCCCCTCATTCCCTTTATATCGCCAAGGTATTTCTTTGTTTCTACATCTATAATTGCAATTGATGCTCCACCCATTTTTCCAATAAACAGGTACTTAGAATCGGGTGAAAAAATGGTGCCTCTCAAGCAGGCACCACACCCTTGATCTCTATTTATATTTTCTTCTTTGCCATAATTTAAATTCATTTCTTTATCTATGAGCAACTCTGAGACGTAATGAAAACTATTGGGATTTTCTCCTTGTATATCTAACAATGCCACGGTATTGTTTCCCCAGTGTGAAATAGCGACATGTTTGTTGTCCGGGGAGGAAGCAATCATTTTAGGTAGGGGGCCAGTTGGAATTATACGAACGATACTATCGCTATCTGTATCAATGATGCATACTGCGGAAGGATCTATTGCATTGAGGTCGTATGATCTTCTGTAATAAGTTGTCCAAAGATATTTCCCGTCATGGGTTAAACAACTTTCAACAGGTTTGCCTTTAAATTCGTTCAATTTAGTTGATTTTGTTTTAAATTTCAGGTCGAAATAAAATGTATCCTGAAATAAAGCTTGATTTGTTTCATCAAACTTATGCTCAATGGTTCTTAAAAGATTAAAATTTTCTAAAGAATAAACCGAAGTGGTATAACCTTCCAATGAATGAACGTAAAATTTCTTTTTTTTGTCTAATATTTTGACTGATTTCGGAGAGTTAATACTTCTATCGTAATGATCATTCTTGTGTAATTGCGAGGCATTATTACGCTGAAAACGGTGGGTTAAGGTGAGGGTTAACGAAGATGTGCTTTCAGATTTATCACCAATTTCAGCTACAACTTGTGCTGTTGAGTTTAAAGGTGTAGTTGTTAGAAAAATGCTAAATACGATCATCCAGTATTCTCCTGAAAATAATCTTTGGTTTTTCATTGCTTAAATTTTTTAAATTATCCCAACTTTGTTAAAAAGGCTTTTCGGGTTTTGCCTGTTAAATTTATTGTTTTTTCTTTCTTTTACCAATAAACGCTAACTACTGTATATCGGAACAGGTTCCGATACATCGTTTTTATAGAATTTTGTTTACATATAATTAACATGCTGATAATCAATACTTCTGTTTTTCAAAATCCGATCAATAGGACTTTCAATTCGTTTTAACATACATTGTGAAACGTGCGTATACCTTTGGGTAGTTTTGGTAGAGCTATGTCCTAATAATTCCTGAATAAAGCGGATATCGGTACCATTGTCCAGCAGATGCGTTGCAAAACTATGACGTAACATATGGGCTGAAATATTGACGGATATTCCTGCTTCTTTTGCATTTTGTTTTAAAAATTTATTGATGCTTCTCGGAGAATAATTTCCTCCAAATTGCCCTTCAAATAAATGACCCTTGGGCTGATAAATTTTTAGATATTTTTTCAGCACAAGGGCGGCAGCCTCGCCCATAATACTTAAACGGTCTTTAAATCCCTTGGATTGCTTAATTAAAATAGTGTGATTTGTAAAATCTAAATCGGATACGTTTAAATGAATCACTTCACTAATTCTTAATCCGGATGCGTAGAGCAAACAAGTAATGGCTTTGTGTTTTAGATTTTGAGTTGCCCTTAACAATCCTAAAACTTCATGCTCTGTGATGATTTTGGGTAAATGATTTCGCTTTCGGGGTCGTTCAATAGCAAAAACTATCTTGGGTTGGTTCAAAACCTTTTCGTAGTAAAACTTAATGGCATTGATGTATTGATTTTGCGTTGAGGGACTTACTTTTTCGTGTTGAATTAAATAAAGTATGAACTCTTGAATATCCTTTTTTGTAAGCAAGTCAATTGATGTTCTTTCATAAAATAGCATGAATTTAAGAAAACAACTACAATACGTTTTTACGGTGTTATGGCTATACCTTTTTAAAATAAGTTTTTCGATAAAGGCTTTGGGAAGTGCTACACTACTTTCAGATGGTTTTGAAGTTGTATTTTTTGGAGTAGGAATAGGGGTATTTTTTTTAAGTGCCGAATAGTCCACAAAGGCTTTGCTCTTCATGGCTTGACAAAAGGCATTAAGCTTAAAATCTTTTTGCGAAAAATACCACGATCTTAGCGTTTGGCTCCACCGTGCCCCTTTTTGAGCTTTGACCAATGCGATCAACTCCCAGTCGAAAGCAAAAACAGCTTTGATGATGGGCTGGCGGTAACGGATGTCGGGGACAAGCTGTATGTTTTTCATGGGTGCTATACGGATTTGTGCAGCGTATAACCAAATTTAATAAAAAATTACTTTATAGGGACGGCGTTGAAACAACTATTTCAAATGTCTCTAGCCTGGAGGAGTTGTACTTCATAGGCGCTCACGGCTCCTGCCTCCTTAAAGGCTTGCATCACTTTTTTGCAGTTGTCTTTGGAACAAAGGGCTACCATGACGCCTCCACCTCCCGAGCCGACAATTTTGGCACCATAGGCACCGCTTTGATGGGCCAAGTCCATCATCTGGGACATGGCTTTGGGTGTGTTTTCGATACAGTTTTCTAAAATGTGCTGATGGGCATTCATCAGACGTCCAAGAGACTCCGCCGTTCCTTGTTGTTTGAACAATTGGAGCGCCTCTCGAGTAATCAAGTGGTTGTGGATAGCAGCATACCAGTGTTTGCGGTGCAGTGGGTCAATGACATTCATGTAGCGCCGCACAGCACTGCCATCAGCCTGATGGAGTTTAAATTCGGGATTGGCGGTTTTTACCGATTGAATGGCTTTTTCGGCATAGGTGCGGGCATTTCTCAAAACCTCAAGGGTTTTTTTCTCAATACCCGATTCGGCAATGACGATACTTTCAAAAGGGGAGTTGAGGGTTTCAACGGCTAAAGTGGTATTGTCAAGACAAATCAAGCCCTGATGCGCTATGGTGATGTGGTCCATATGACCCCCTGGTTGATTAAAAAATGCAACCTCGGCCCGATGGGACCATGTGGCAATTTGGTCGTTGGTGGTCGTTGGATGCGGAAAGCCAACCGCAGCCAGAAACTTGATCCACGCAGTGACCAAAGCGGTGGAGCTAGAGAGTCCAGCATTCATGGGGATATTGCCTTCAATAGTGAGGTCATAGCCCTGCTCAATGCGCACGCCTTGATCTAACATGACAGCAAGACCAGAGAAAAAATAATCGGGTTGGGCGGTAAACGCTTGGAGCGAAAGTGGAATCCGCTTGGCGGTATTGGTGTTTGTCAGGGTGATGTTAAAACAATCCAGCCCGTTGGGTTGGGCGGTCAAAGTGATGTACCGATCAATGGCACCAGCAATGACAGGAAGTCCGAGATAGTCTTGATGATCGCCAAAAAAACAAACCCGACCGGGGACTTGAATCTGAAAAGCCAATTCGGATTTAGTCAACAACATTCAAGGGAAGGGTGTTTTTCCATTGTCCTCTGGTGAAATCCGGAAAGTCTTGAGGCATGCCGTCCTGTGCTACCGACGCTTCACTCAACGGAGCGACAGCACTCCAAAAGCAGCCTTCGTAAAGGTTTTGATCCAGAGGAAGACCGTTTCTCAAACATTCGACAATGCGGTATAACATCAAAAAATCCATACCACCGTGACCACCCATGGCTTCGGCAACTTTGCCTAAACGGCGGTACATCGGATGTTCATACTGTTCGTTAAAAGCGTCAAGTTGTTCGCCTTGAGCCCAATAGTGATGACTGTCTGTGGCACCCGGCACTCCGCCTTCTAGGGCCACTCGGGTTGGAAATCCAGCAAGGGTGCCTTTAGTGCCTTGAATCAAATTGTGCCGAGAATAGGGACGAGGACTGGTTTCATCC
The DNA here is from genome assembly GCA_027592025.1 of Bacteroidota bacterium. Lineage (GTDB taxonomy): Bacteria > Bacteroidota > Bacteroidia > Flavobacteriales > Flavobacteriaceae > JALRKI01. The sequence continues at coordinate 81,439 of JAQCIQ010000007.1, read as the reverse complement.
CACTGGACCATAATGGTTCGTCCCAAATGTGTTTTGACGATGGAGGTGTTCATGTCACCACCTTTGTAATTTAAGGCATTCCATTGGTGATCCTCGGGATAATGGGATTTGGCATATTGCTGACGGCCAAAAGCTGGTGTCGAGTAAGAAACCAATGATTTGAAATTGTCTTCACCACGGGCCAAATTCATATACTGGGCGACTGGCCCCAATCCGTGAGTTGGGTAAAGGTTGCCATTGCGTTTGGCGTACTGGAAGGTGCGCCAAGATCCTGTGCCTCGTTCCTGTTCTTCCATTTGGAATCGCAATTCGTGAATGTAAGCAGCTTCACCGTGGAGCAAATCCCCAATGACATTTTGCCGACACAGATTCAAATAGCGAAGTTCTTCACGACCATAGTTAACGTTCTCCATCATCATGCAGTGCTTTTTGGTGCGCTCCGAGGTTTCTACTATTTCCCAAAGCTGGGACAAGCTCACTGCTAGGGGTACTTCTACGAAAGCATGGGCTCCTTGTTTCATGGCTTCGACGGCCATGGGCCCGTGGTTGTCCCAATCGGTCGAAATGAATACGGCATCTGGCTTAACCTCAGCCAGCATGGTTTTCCAAGCGTGCTCTTTTCCAAAATATGTTTTGATGTTTTGATGTCGGTCACCCTTCCCTAAAGCCATGCAATTGCTTTTGGAAGCATTGGCCAAATCCTCATACAAGTCTGAAATGGCCACAATCTCCGTGCCTTCAATTTGAGCCAATTGTTCGGCATGTCCCGATCCTCGAGCGCCAACACCAATGAGGGCAATGCGCACGGTATCTAGTTTGGGTGCTGCAAAATCTCCCATATAGTCGGCGTCCTTGAGAGGCCTTTCTTGGGCTGTTAGCTTGAGGGTGCTGGCCAAATACAGCCCTGCTGCAGTGAGACCTGTTTTTTGGAGAAACGAACGACGGTCAATATTTTTCATGTCAGTTGGGTTTAATTGGAATCCAAATTAGTGATTTTTTTCTGATCCAAAACACCTCCTTATTTATGTTTTCTGTTAACTTTGATCAATCATGAAATATATTTTAGCATATAGTTTGCCGATAATCACCTTTTTAGGTCTTAAAGCCGGTGGCTATTTTTCTTTTTCTGGCGTTTGCTACGCCTTTGTAATTATCCCTGTCATTGAACAATTCACTCAGGTGTCGTCTGCTGATAACAACTATCAATGGCGTCAAAGATTTTTTGATGTGTTGCTTTACGGCAATTTGTTCTTCGTCTATGGTTTGCTGATTTACTCGGCACAATGGCTTGGATCGGAAAGACAACCCTATGAGTTGGTCGGATTAGTACTGTCACTAGGCACTGTTTTAGGATCGAATGGCATCAATGTGGCTCACGAATTGGGACATCGCAGTCATTGGACGGACCACTTATCGGCATTTTTGTTGTTGCTCCCTAGCCATTATTATCACTTTTTTATAGAACACAATCACGGCCATCACTTGGACGTGGCTACGCCCAAAGACCCTTCTACAGCGCGCAAAAATCAATCGGTCTATTCTTTTTATGTACAGTCAGTGTTCGGAACTTATGTCAAGGCGTGGCGGATTCAACGCCAACTGCTCAAGAGGTCTTCAAAACATTTTTTGAGCGCTTCAAATTACATGTTATGGGCGGGGCTCAGTCATTTCATTTGGATTGGAGCAGGAGTGGCGTTGCTAGGTCTTTTTCCAATGTCTATTCTAGCTCTGGCCGGGGTAGTAGGACTGTTACTGTTAGAAACCATCAACTACATAGAACATTACGGCCTGATTAGAAAATTAAATGACAACGGCAGATATGAAAGGGTTGATGTCATTCATTCTTGGAATTCTAATCATGTATTGGGCAGAATGTTGTTGTATGAACTGACAAGACACAGCGATCATCACTACAAATCCAACAAGCCTTATCAAAACTTGGTTCATCAAGAAAGCAGCCCTCAATTGCCTTATGGCTATCCAACGTCGATGTTATTGTCGTTGATTCCTCCGCTGTGGTTTGGCATCATGAACCCTAAAATTCCTAAGAAAATTGAGGGATAGCTTGACTTTTTTCTATTTTTTTTTGTGAAATTGTTCAAAAGTAATTTTTTTGATTTTAATTTGCTCCACCTAAGTTCCATTAACGCTTAGCAGCTGAATAATTTGAATTCTGTTTCTAACTTCGGGTTTTTGAAAATTTGGAAGATATTTTCAAAGACAGTTTGCATGGCAAGTGACCGATATTTAAAGCACGCTTCCTCCTACTTGAGCGCGGTACGTCCCCGACCCCTATTTTTATTTTCTAACATCAGATGCCAATTATTGGTATGATTTTCACAGCGCTTGTTTACTGATCATTCCACATTTATAATCCTTTTATCTCTTTAGAAAATAATAATGAATAACCGTTATATCGACCTAATTGAACAAACTTTTCACTTCCCTCAAGAAGAATTCACCCTCGATGAAGTGGGCTTGCGATTCCACGACATTGATTTGACCAAACTGATTGAGACCTATGGCACGCCATTAAAATTTAGCTATCTGCCTCAAATTTCCAATAACATCAAAAAGGCCAAAAGGATGTTTCAAAACACCTTTGAGAAGTTGGATTACAAAGGCAAGTATCACTATTGCTATTGTACCAAGAGTTCTCATTTCAAACACGTGTTAACTGAGGCTTTGAAAAATGACATTCACTTGGAGACGTCTTCTGCAGTGGACATGGACATCATTAAGAATTTGAAATCTACGGGTGAAATTACAAATGAAACCTATGTCATCAGTAACGGATTCAAGACCAAGCCTTATATTGCTAATATAGCCGACTTGATCAATGAAGGCCACCACAACTGTATTCCCGTTTTGGACAATTATGCCGAATTAGAGTTGCTGTCAGAAAAAATACACGGCGATTTCAACATTGGTATCCGGATAGCTTCGGAGGAAGAACCCAAATTCGAGTTTTACACTTCTCGATTGGGGATTGGTTATAAAGACATTGTACCTTTTTTCGAACAGCAAATCAAAGACAACGACCGTGTTCAGCTCAAAATGCTTCACTTTTTCATCAATACTGGCATCAGAGATAACGCCTATTATTGGAACGAATTGGTCAAGTGTTTAAAGGTTTACGTCAGTCTAAAAAGGAGGTGTCCAAGCTTGGATAGTTTGAACATAGGCGGGGGTTTCCCCATCAAAAATTCATTGGCGTTCGAGTTTGACTACGAGTACATCATTGAGGAAATTGTCAATCAAATTAAGTTGACTTGCGAGGAAGCCGAAGTGCCTGTTCCAAACATTTTTACAGAATTTGGCAGCTACACCGTTGGAGAAAGTGGCGGGGCCATTTTTAAAATTCTCAACCAAAAGCAGCAAAATGACAGGGAGAAATGGAACATGATTAATGGATCATTCATCACCAATTTGCCAGACACTTGGGCGATCAACAAGCGGTTTATTATGCTGCCGATTAACGGATGGAAGGATCCTTATGAGCGGGTACTGCTCGGTGGTTTGACCTGCGACAGCGACGATTATTACAACAGCGAACAACACGTCAACGCCATCTATTTACCAAAATATTCCAAGCAAAAGGCGTTGTATGTCGGATTCTTTAATACGGGAGCCTATCAAGAATCCATCGGTGGTTTTGGCGGACTTCAACACTGTTTGATCCCCTCGCCACAGCATATATTAATTGACAAAAATGACAAGGGGGAAATGGTAACCTCAGTGTTTAAAAACCAGCAATCCAGTGAACAATTACTTAATATTTTAGGATATGAAAACTAGAACTTATGCGGGCATCCCCGAAGAGTTTGCTAAATTAGAAACTGCTAAAATTGTACTTATTCCAGTGCCTTATGACGGAACGAGTACATGGCAAAAAGGTGCCGACAAAGGCCCTGAAGCGTTTTTGGAGGCTTCTGAAAATATGGAATTGTACGACATTGAAACACGTTCGGAAGTCTACAAGGAAGGGGTATATTTGGCTGACCCTGTTACGGAAAACAGTTCACCTGAGGCCATGGTTGATGCCGTTCATCAGTTGACCAAATCTTACATCAAGAGAAATAAATTCACCACGGTGTTCGGAGGCGAACACTCCATTTCTATTGGTACCATTAGGGCATTTAACGATTGCTTTGACAACCTTACTGTGTTGCACATTGATGCTCATGCCGATCTTCGCAGCAGTTATGAGGGAAGCAAATGCAATCACGCCTGTGCCGTTCATGAAGCCAGTAAAATAACTAATTTGGTACAGGTAGGTATTCGTTCAATGGATCAGATTGAGTTTGATTTTATGGATTTGAACAAGACTTTTTTCGCCCACGAAATGGCTACCGACGACCTTTGGATGGACACAGCCATAGAGGAAATGACTGACAATGTCTTTATCACTTTCGATTTGGACGCCTTGGATCCTTCTATCATGCCGAGCACCGGAACTCCTGAGCCGGGAGGATTGCTTTGGTATGAAACGTTGGACTTTCTTAAAATGGTTTTTAAGGAAAAGAATGTGGTAGGGTTTGACATTGTTGAACTTTGCCCAAATTCAAATGACGGGTCTTCCAATTTCTTGGCAGCTAAATTGTATTATAAAATGTTGTCTTATAAGTTCATGGAAGAACAAGAGGATGTGGTTGTTGACGATTCTGACGACAACCTTTCTTTCGAAGCTTTAAAGGCTAAATTCTCTTCTGATGATGACTAATAAAGGCGAAATTTCACAATTTATAGAAAAGTATTATTTGCATTTCAATGCTGCCTCACTGGTCGATGCCGCTAAGGGTTACGAACAGCAACTGGAGCAAGGTAGCAAAATGTTGGTCTCACTTGCCGGAGCAATGAGTACAGCCGAAATAGGTAAAATATTTGCCGAAATCATCAGACAAGATAAGGTTCAAATCATTTCTTGTACTGGAGCCAATCTCGAAGAAGACGTTATGAATTTGGTCGCGCATTCGCACTACGAAAGAATTCCAAATTACAGAGACCTTACTCCAGAACAAGAGTGGGGGCTGCTCGAAAGAGGTTTGAACAGGGTTACTGATACTTGTATTCCAGAAGAAGAGGCTTTTAGAAGACTTCAAGAACATATTGTTGAACTATGGAAAGCGGCGGAAGCCAAAGGAGAACGGTATTTCCCGCATGAGTACATGTATCAGCTGTTATTATCTGGAGTATTGGAACAGTACTATGAGATTGACATTAAAAATTCTTGGATGTATGCCGCGGCTAAGGCGAACTTGCCTATGGTTGTTCCTGGTTGGGAAGACAGTACTATGGGGAACATCTTTGCCAGTTATGTGGTCAAAGGCGAGCTTAAAGCCAGCACCATGAAGTCGGGCATAGAATACATGACCTTCCTTGCAGATTGGTACACCGCCAATTCACAGAATGGTATTGGATTTTTCCAAATCGGAGGAGGTATTGCAGGCGATTTCCCTATTTGTGTTGTCCCCATGTTGTCTCAAGATCTGGAAAGACGCGACACCCCATTTTGGAGCTATTTTTGTCAAATCAGCGACTCAACCACCAGTTATGGATCCTATTCTGGGGCCGTTCCCAATGAAAAAATTACTTGGGGAAAATTGGACATCAACACACCAAAATATATCATTGAAAGTGATGCAACTATTGTAGCACCGCTCATTTTTGCTTATTTATTAAACTATTAATGTATGATTCGTAAAATTGTAGATTTTCAAAAATTAACGGATGACGTTTTACAATTGCTAGTCCAAAAGTATCCAGATGGTTATGACGACGATGATATTATTACCTTTAGAAATGCCAATAACGAACTGATTCACGCGGTTGAAGTTAGTTCTAAGGACACCGTTTATCTGGTCAAAATTGGGGTAAAGTTGGAAAAGGCTATGGAAGATTTTGTAGACCAATCTCATGATCTTGAAGACTCTGGTGATGACGATTTGGACGTTGACATCAGCCTTCCAGATGACAATGGCGACGCCGACGAGTAATCTCTAAGGTTTTGCTGTGCAATTTTCTTTTTTGATATATTTGCATTTATAAAAATATATTATGAATAAGATTTTAAATTATAATTTATTATTGGCATTTGGATTGATTATTTCAATTTTATCTTGTCAAAATGAACCAATTCAAACTGTTGACGCAGCTCCGGATAACGTGTTGGCTACCGACGCTCCCTTAGTAGGAATGATACGTTCGGCTACTTCCAATAATGGCGGCGACGACAACTCTTTGGATGGATCAGATTGTTTTTCAATCTCTTTTCCTGTAACAATATTAGTGGCGGGCTCTCCTATGGTCATTGAAGATATTGACGCCCTGATGTCTTTGTCGGATTTCTTGGACTCCATGCCTGAAGACAGCGTAGAACTTGTTTATCCTATTACCATAGTATTTTCTGATTATACCGAGGTTGTGGTAGAAAGCGAAGAGCAATTGGAGGTCTACATGGACGCTTGTTTTGATGGCGATTACTCTGATGATGATTACAGCTATTCCTGTGTAAATTTTGTGTATCCACTCAGCCTATCGACTTTTGACGCAAATGGTGAATTTGTTGACACATTTGAGGTAGCGAGTGAGTCTGATTTGTATGATCTTTTTGATGAATACTACATGTCCGATGATTTCCTTTATTATTTCGCACTCAACTATCCAGTGACCTTGGTTGATATGGATGGTAATACAACTACAGTGTTTTCTGATGCGGAATTGGAAGCGGTTTTCATGAATTCTGAATGTTACGACTATTCTGGCGACGATTCTGGAGATGATGATTGGGGATACAGCGATTGCAGCGCAGAAGAGTTATCTTCTAACCTTACCGAAGACTGTCTGTTTTTTATTGCCGATGGAACCACTGGTCTCGGGATGTTTCTGAGCTTCAATGCCGATGGATCTGCCAGTGTTTTCGCTGACAACACAAATTCTACAGCTTTGGCCTCCACCACTTACAGTGTTGACACAAGTGCTGCTGGCTACGTGACGCTTACTATCAATGAGTTGTCGGGTGATTTAATTACCATCTCAGGGGAATGGATCGTAACATATTGTGATTTGGACATCTTAGCACTTTTCAATAACGCCAATGGAGCTGCGATGCTCTTGGTTGACGATTGCGAATAGTCAATGGTATCGACTTTAATAAAAAAGGATGGCTTTGTGCCATCCTTTTTTTTTGCCTCGAGTAGATAGGGCTTAGTTCGTGGTATCCAGAAAACTGGCCTTGTCTTTCAGTTCCAATTGATCATAACTCTTGAATTTCTTTTTCAACGGTTCAAAGCTCGAAGTAGCTTCTTTCATCAGCTTGTTCAGTCGATCAAAATTCTCCATGTCATTGGCAGATGGCTTGTCGTAGCTAGTTGCAATCTTGCTGAATAGAGTGGCTATTTTTTCTCTCAACTGCGGTTCAGCTGCGCCAACGTAATTGTCACCTGTAGTGATCACAAGGGTTTCTTTTAATGCATTCATGCTGTTCAAAATCTTTGATGATTTATTGCCAGATTCATGATCGATCATGGCATCCAATTGGTAAACCATATAGGCAAGGGACTCGCTCATATCGAAAAGCAATTGACTGACCCGATCGCGTTCTTTATAGTCCGACGGCTGCATGGGCAATTTGTCGTCCAAAATCAAATCGAAAGACTGCTCAAAAGTGTCCGATCCCTTGGTCATGACCATTTTATAACTGCCTGGAGCCGCTTTAGGTGAGGTAAATCCACCAAAGGTGATGGTCTTTCCTTTAGCCACCTTTGGAGGTTTAAGCCTGTAGTCCCAAGTCACAATGTTGATACCTTTTTTCTTGCCAGGACCAACCTCTCCAACTTTGTTTCCGCTGGCATCTTGTATTTCGATGCTCATTTTTCCAAAAGTGTGTCTTTTGCTAAGGTAATATTTGATTTGTACGTCTCGCGATGGATTGGCCCCTACAAACTGAGTTTCGGTGCCAAAATTTCCACCAAAATCGCTTTTCTCATTGATGACAGTAGGCTTGATGTCAAACAAATGAACATTTTTGTTCAGAATTTCAGGGGTCAAATCCCTCAAAGGAGAAATGTCGTCAATAATGATTACACCACGACCATGGGTTCCCATCACCAAGTCATTGGTTCGGGGGTGTAAATCGATAAAGTGAACAGCAACTGACGGCATGTTATTGGTGAATTTAAGCCATGTTTCCCCACCATTCATGGTAATAAAAAGGCCAAATTCAGTGCCAAGAAACAACAGGTTGGGATTGACTAAGTCTTCTTGAATATTTCGGGCAAAACCTTTTATATGATCAGTTACAATGCTTTTCCAGCTTGCCCCATAGTCGGTTGTTTTATAAATATAGGCAGTCATGTCATTCTGGGTATGCCCGTCGAAAACGACATAGGCAGTTCCAGCATCAAATACACTGGCTTCAATGTGATAAGTCCAAGTGTTAGCAGGTAAATCGGGAACATTGGCCACGGTATTGGTCCAAGTTTTACCCCCATTTCGAGTCACTTGAACATTGCCATCATCGGTACCCACCCAAATGACTTGATCGTTTAGGGGAGATTCGGCAATCGTAAAAATGGTAGTGTGATTTTCGGCTCCAGAATTGTCCATGGACAGCCCTCCAGAATCTTCTTGGTTTTGTTTCGACGGATCGTTGGTGGTCAAGTCGGGCGAAATGATTTCCCAACTGTCACCCATGTCTTCCGAACGGTGCAAAAATTGACTCCCAACATAGAATCGGTCTGGTTTTGTTGGGCTCATAGCAATTGGGGTGTTCCAATTGTACCGAAGTTTTGCCTTCTCATCAGCAGGTAAGGGTTGAACCGTTTTGATCAAACTGTTTTCGGTATCAATTCTCCAAATGTTTTCTGCGCCTTGCATTTCCGAGTATATGATTGGCTTGGTGGCGTGCTTGAGTACTCTGAAACCATCGCCTTGCCCAACGGAGTGCCAGTCTTTGGCTTCAATACCACCAGGCGATGAAGATGGTCCATACCAGGATCCATTGTCCTGAAGTCCTCCATAGACGTTATAGGGTGTGGCATTGTCTAAACTGATGTGATAGAACTGCGACAATGGAAGATTTTCCACTATTTCCATAGTTACTCCGCCATTCATGGAGCGGTAAACACCGCCGTCCGTTCCAACATACATGATGTTGGAGTCTTTGATATGAAAGGCAATGTCGTGAATGTCACTGTGCATATTGCCCAAATTTTTAAAGGTTTTTCCGCCATCTCGAGAGATCGATCCGCTCAAACCTCCCTTGACAACAACGTTTTCATCTCTGGGGTCAACCACAATTCTTGAAAAATAGAAAGGGCGCACTGTTATCCCAAAATCATTGTTCAATTGGTTCCAACTCTGTCCGCCATCTTCGCTTCGATAGAGCCCTTTTTTGGAAGGTTCTTTGGCTTCAATGACTGTATAGAGCACTTTCGGATTTGACGGCGCAATGGCAATCCCAAGTCGCCCTAAATCACCGCTTGGAAATCCATTGTGAATTTTATTCCAGTTTTTGCCTCCATCGGTTGATTTGTAAAAGGCACTGGTACTTCCTCCCGACTCGAAAGACCATCCAGTTCGTCGGAAAGCCCACATGCTGGCGTAAAGCACATTTGGGTCGTTGGGATCCATAGCCAAATCGGCACAGCCCGTGCGTTGATCGACATAAAGAAGTTGTTCCCAACTTTGTCCTCCGTCCATAGACTTATATACTCCGCGTTCGCTGCTGTCTCCCCAAAGAGCTCCCAAAACACCAACATAAATTTCATTAGAGTTTTTTGGATTTACGATGATGCTCGCAATCCGATCGGACTTTTCAAATCCAATTTTATTCCAGTTGACTCCGCCGTCTGTAGATTTATACAAACCGTCTCCAATAGAAACACTGTTGCGTGTCCATGTTTCTCCAGTCCCAACGTAAATAGTATTGTCTGGGTCATTTGGATCGAGAGTTACTGCGCCAATGGATTGGCAATAGTCGTCAAAAATGGGTTGAAAAACCACGCCGCCATCACTTGACTTCCAAACGCCGCCGCCTGCAGTACCCGCATAAACGATCAGGCTGTTGGTAGGGTGAAGGGTAAGGTCATTGATACGGCCGCTCATCAAAGCAGGGCCAATGTGGCGAGCGGTCAAATCGCCGAAAAGGGCTTTGCCGTTATTGACGGCAAGGTCTTGAGATTGCCCCAAAAAAGGAAGAATCAATAGGGTAAGAATCAGTTTTAGTGTCTTCATTGGTTAAAGTTTTAGGAAATAGAGAATAAAAAAGCCCTTACGAGAAGGGCTTTTAAAATTAGAATAAAATTACTTGCCACCGTCTGTTTTCATAGAGTCGGGAAAGGTGAACATGTCATCAGTCACCTCAGGGTTCAACTCTATGCTTACAACAGTAACAGGCTGAGCACCTTGGTCTTTGACCCCTTGACTCATAGAAAATGGGAAATAAATGCCATCCACTTCTTGGTAGTCGCTCATGGTTGACTCGGCCATCATGCCTTTGGCAGGACCTTCTTTTACTTCCGTATGAACGGCTATGGGCACATAATTGTCTTTGTCGAAATAATAAAAGTTTACGTCATCGACCAACTGTCCTTCAACAGTCATGGGCTCTTTGATCAATTTTATTTTGTAGGCCTCAGTGCCGTCAATGGTTTCTACACCAAGCATTTCAACGGTGTATCCCTTGTCTTTATAATCGATAAAATCATCCATAAAATCGTTAAGACCAAGCTTAAAATTTTCTAAGGCTTCGGCATCGCTTTTCTCTGCTTGCATGGTCATGAAATTGGTGCTCCACAATGTGGTGCCGTCATAAACACCTTGCATGATTTCTTGTCCTTGAAAAGTTATTTTGGTCATTTGACGACCGTCTTTTAGTTCAATCACTTCAATAGGAAGCTCCATGCCTCCTTGATTGATTTTCAGGGTCAATTTGATGCCATTTATGGCTTTTAGTTTGTCGATACCGCCAATATTTTCGTGGTATGCGTCTATAATTTCGTCAGCGGTTTGACCGTAATTCGAAAGTGTAATTGCAAGAGCAATTAGGGTGATGAATTTTGAGAAATAACTCATGATGAGGATATGTTTAAAGGTTATATTTTGATTGAAAGCACTCTAATCCAACTATTAGACGAATATAAACTACTTTTGTTACACAAATATAAAAAAAATGGTTTCTAGAGATTTATCCACTAAAATACGAAAAACGCACAGGTACTTGGGGCTCTTGTTAGGACTTCAGTTCTTGATGTGGACCATCAGTGGGCTTTATTTTTCTTGGAGTAATATTGATGAGATTCACGGCGATCAGTTTAAGAATGCATCGCATGACATGCCAGCTTTTGACAGCCTCATTAGTCCTTCAGAATTGGACATGAAACATCCTGTAAGCATGATTGAGCTAAGAGATTTTAACGGTCAACCTTTCTATTGGATTAATGACCACATGTTGGTCGATGCACGTACCGGTCAAACCAAAGATGGAGTGACACAAGATGAAGCCCTTTATGTCGCCGATAAGCATTTGATCGATGGCTTGAAGGTAAAATCAGTTGAGTTAATTACTTCGACCGATGGCCATCATGAATACAGGGAAAAATTGTTGCCTGCCTATGTCATTACTTATGACCACGATGAGGCGTTGAAGGCTTACGTGTCTCAAATCGACGGAAAGTTCCAAACCGTCCGTCATCGCAGTTGGCGTTGGTTCGATTTTTTGTGGATGACCCACACCATGGACTATGAGACCAGAGACAATTTTAATACTACGGTACTGAGGGCCTTTTCTTTATTCGGCTTGATTACCGTATTGAGCGGGTTTACATTGTGGTTCATCTCTTCCCCCACCATTCGTAAAAGATTTGGCTCAAAAAATAAATAAAAAAGGGGGCATTTGCCCCCTTTTTATTTTTGATTAAATATTGTTTTAATCTTCTGAAAATAGGTAATTTAATCCAGTTGAGTTAAAAACTTGGTTAAAGTTTTTGATGTCGTCGCTCAACAATTTATCAAACGCCTCGAGTTGAACCCTTATTTGCGCCGACAATTCGTCCTTCACTTGAATGTCTTGAGCCGTTGGAGGGAAATCACCCATGCTTACCAAGCTATTTAAATGACCCAATTTGTTGGTCAATTTGATGGGGAAGTTCAATGGATCCTGATTGCTTCTGTTTTGAGTTTGATACAGTGCCTTTTCGATTTCGGATAGGGCAGTTGTCAATGTTTTGGCTTTTTCAACCAAGTCTTTCACATCACTGTTATCTTTATATTGTTTCTGAAAAGCTTCTAATTGGCTGTTAAAACTTCTGATTTTTTTGATGGACTGATGCGCCGCATCTACAGTTTTGTTGACGTCATTGATAAAGTCAAATTGAGCCTTCATGCCTTCTGGAGAGCTTTCACTTCTTGGATCGGCGAGAATTTCAAAGGTTTGGTTTTGGACCGTTCCGTTGACATTCAACGTTACTTGATAGGTTCCTGGCACTGCCTGAGGGCCGTCTAAACTAGACCACCACAATATCATTCCCGGAAGGGTTTCTGCACCATCATAGGTCATGTCCCAAACAAATTGATTGGCGCCTTTTTCAACTTTCAAATTCTTTTTCTTGTCAGAATTGCTGAACGATTGAATGGTATCACCCGCTTGAGTCAAATAGGTCAGTGCAATTTTAGCGTCTTTGGACACTTCGGCCAAGTTAAAATAGGTCATCACGCCGTTGGGATGGTTGGTCCCACTGGTCAAACTGCCACTTCTTCCTCCGCCACGCATGCGATATGTTGGTTTTGGTTGGAACAAATGGTTTGTTGCGTTGTCGATATCATAGAGTTGATGAAGCACTGTCAAATCATCGATCATCCAAAGCGAACGGCCTTGTGTTGCAACGATGAGGTTGTTGTCTTTCACCGCCAAATCGGTCACTGGTACAATAGGCAAGTTCATCTGGAACGACTTCCAAGATTTACCGTCATCAAAGGAAATGTACATCCCGGTCTCAGTACCAGCATACAGCAGGCCTTTTTGTTTTGGATCTTCGCGAACAACTCTTGTAAAATGCTCGGCACCAATACCATTAGTTATTTTTTTCCAAGATTTTCCGTAGTCCGTAGTTTTGTACAAATAAGGCGCAAAATCTCCAGATTTGTATTTTGTTCCAGCAATATAACATGTCCCTGCATCGAAATGACTAGGCTCTACACTGTTGATCATCATCCATTCTGGCATCCCTTTTGGGGTAACATTTTCCCAATTTTTACCGCCGTCTCTGGTGATATGAACCAATCCATCATCGCTACCCACCCACAGTAAGCCTTCGGCCAGCGGAGATTCGTCAGCAGCGAAAATAGTGCAGTAATATTCAACTGACGTATTGTCTTGAGTAATAGGACCGCCTGAAGATTTTAGTTTTTCAGGATCATTTCTAGTCAAATCTGGACTGATAATGTCCCAAGATTGGCCTTCGTTTTCACTCACGTGGACATTTTGAGAAAAGGTGTACAATCGGTTCGGATTGTGTTTCGAAAATACAATAGGGAAATTCCATTGAAAGCGGTATTTCATTGCTTCGGCACCAGCGCCCATAGGATTGTCAGGCCACACATTGATGGCACGGGCAGTGCCTTTTCGGTGATTGATGCGTGTGAGAAATCCGTCATAGCTTCCGCCATAGACAATGTCGTTATCTTCGGGGTCAACCGCAATATGAGCCGATTCCCCTCCTGCGGTACTTTCCCAGTCATCTTCTCCAATACTGTAACCATCAGTGCGATGGGCTATACGGACAGTCGAATTGTCTTGCTGTGCCGCATAGATGCGATATGGGAAATGGTTGTCCGTGGTAACTCTGTAGAATTGAGCAGTTGGTTGGTTGTGATAGGTGCTCCAAGTTTCGCCGCCATCATATGTAATTTGAGCGCCACCATCGTCCCCGATGATCATGCGTTGTGGATCCTCTGGAGCAATCCACAAATCGTGATGATCTCCATGAGGGGCATTGTTGGCTTCAAATGTTTTTCCGCCGTCGGTACTTTTATGGTATCTGACGTTCAACACATAAACGGTGTTGACGTCCTGGGTGTCGGCATACAACCGTGTGTAATACCAGGCTCTTTGTCTTAGGCTGCGATCGCTGTTGACTTGGCTCCAAGTGTCTCCGCCGTCTTCACTGCGATACAGACCGCCCTTATCTTTATTTTCAACCATGGCCCAAACGCGTTGGTTGTTAACGGGAGAAACAGTGACTCCAATAATGCCAAGCGTGTCAGAAGGAAAACCTTTATTAGTTGAAATTTCTGTCCACGTTTCACCGCTATCTGTACTCTTCCACAGCGCTGAACCAGCACCACCTGAGCTCAAGCTGTAAGGGGTTCTTTGGATTCTCCATGTAGAGGCATATAAAATTCTTGGATTGGAAGGATCCATCATCAAATCAACTACTCCAGCTTGTTCGTTGGCAAACAAAACTTTGCGCCAATTCTTTCCGCCATCGGTACTCTTATAGAGCCCTCTGTCGGCGGTTGGCTTGTAAACATCCCCCAAGACGGCTGCAAAAACGATATCGGGGTTATTGGGGTGAATTGCGATCCGCGGCACGTGTCTCGAAAGAGGTAATCCCATGGATTGCCAGGATTTTCCTGCGTCGACGCTTTTCCAAATGCCATATCCCGAGGAAACATTCCCTCGAATGGTTTTTTCACCACCCCCAACATAGATAACGTTGAGATCGCTTTGCGAAACGGTGATCGCCCCGATGCTACCGCCAAAATAACCATCTGAAATATTTTGCCAGGACCTTCCGCCGTCAGCGGTTTTCCAAACGCCTCCTCCTGTAGCGCCAAAATAAAACAGGTTGGGTTGATTGGGTACGCCAGTAACAGCGGCGCTTCGTCCGCCTCGAAATGGCCCAACCAAACGATATTCGAGGGCGCCATAAGTTGAGGCATCAAAATTTTGACTAAAAACCGATCCAACGGTAGCCAAAATCATGCTTAACAGAGTAATTGTAGTCCTGATTCTCATATTCTTAAGTATTGGTTAATTGTCGAAAGTAATTAAATATTTGATTTGTCTCACTAATTGCATCAACTTTACAACCATAGCTCTGCCTATTTTCTTATTTTTGACCTCTCTCAACACAAGGAATCGGGGTGTGGCGCAGTTGGTTAGCGTACACGTCTGGGGGGCGTGAGGTCGCTGGTTCGAGTCCAGTCACCCCGACCAAAAAAAGCCCGTAATGGGCTTTTGTTGTTTTGGTTTTAATTACTTTTAAGTCACGACTAAGTCAAAAGACAATTATTAGTTTTCACAACAACACCTCGCTGATCTTATATTCTAAAGAAACCAGCTCCAAAAAAATTGCCCTGATATCAACGAACTGAATTTTTCTGAAAACAAAGAAGGAGTAGCTTGGCTAAATACCTATGGCCTTCGACATATCGAAGAAATGACTGCGGTTGTTGAATCAAACCATTGGGATCCTTTTTTGATCAAATTGATTTTGGATCAAGAGCATTCCAACAAAACCATACAATTGGAGAATTCGCTTTTTGTCGCTATCAAAGTGCTGAAAACCGAACGCAGTAATTTATCCTCTGAGCAAATGTTTTTTGTGGTTACACCACATTTTTTGTGGAGCATTCAAGAAAAAAAGGGAGATTATTTTGGCTGGATCAGGGAACGGATTGATAATAATGGAGGAATTGTTCGTTCTCAAAATGTCGATTATCTTTTGTATCTTTTACTTGAATCAATAATAGATAATTATTTAGAAACCAATGAAAAACATTTGATTCAAATTCAAAAAGCAGTGGAGCTGTCCATACAATCTCCCAAGCCTGAGTCCGTAGTTCATTTGGAAAAGATGAGAAAAAACAGTTTAAAAATTAAAAAGGCCACATCGGGATTTCAGGATCTTTGTTCCAAGCTGGAAAAGATTGATCGAATGGACATCAACACAAAATATTTTTCCGAACTCAAGGAGCAAAGCATTAATCTGTTGGCCGACATCGACTTTCATTTACAGGAAATTGAAAGTGGGGTTAATATGGTATTTAGCCTGCAAAATCATCGGATGAACGAAGTCATGAAAACCCTTACCATATTTTCTGTCATATTCATTCCTCTCACATTCGTCGCGGGTCTTTATGGTATGAACTTCGCTGACATACCCATGCTACAACATCCCTATGGTTTTTATGCCATTCTGTTATTCATGTTTTTGGTGGCATTGGGAGCGATCTTTTATTTCAAACGCAAAAAACGGTTTTGATTACCGAATTGTTGGGTTACTTTTCTGCATCGGATTGATTTTTGGGCTGATCGGCGCCGGAGGATCTATTTTAGCTGTCCCAGTATTTGCCTACCTTTTTGGATATGACGAGAAAACTGCTACCGCCTATTCTTTGTTTGTAGTAGGTTCGACTGCTGTGGTGGGGGCGTTTAGGCAACATATTAAACAATACGTCCATTGGAAATTGGTTTTTGGTTTACCCGCTGTGATTGCGGTCAGTTTGACGCGACGGTTTCTTATTCCCGCTTTACCCGAAATTATTTTTCAATGGGAGCAAATCTTCTTGTCTCGATGCATGTTTATTTTTGGACTTTTCGCGGCATTGATGATTCCTACGGCGATGCATATGCTGCGTTCGTCAAAACAGTTGGTGGCTACAACAGGCAAGAATTTAAATATACCTCTCATCTTTGTACAGGGCTCTTTTATTGGCGGATTGACAGGTCTGGTTGGTGTGGGCGGAGGCTTTTTGATTATTCCTGCTCTGATCTATTTGACCGGGATTGACATGAAATCGGCTGTTGGGACTTCTATGGCTATTATTGCTTTTAATGCCTTAATCGGGTTTTTTTTGGGAGACGCCATGACCCTTACCGTAGAATGGTCTTTTTTGACAGGGTTTACAGCGGTTGCCCTAGTTGGACTGCTAATAGGAATATATCTGAGCAACTTTGTTAATGCCCTCAGACTGAAGATGGTTTTTGGATGTTTTGTTTTGCTCATGGCCTGCTTTATTTTCATCATGGAATTCGTTTTGGTTTAACAGGCCTTTTTCGATCCATATTTAGACAAATCATATCTTTCTAAACTAACTTTTTCCTATTTTAGCCAAGTAAAACCTATTGAAATGAGTCACCTCAAATCCTATATCGAGCAGTTGACGACTGACATTTCCCTTGAGCGTCAAAATGTTCTTTTACCCTTGGTCAATTATATCCAATCCAAACGCTCTAAAGGAGAAATGCCACAGCTAAATTTCATTTGCACGCACAATTCAAGAAGAAGCCAACTGGGACAGGTATGGATGCAAGCTATTGGCTCATTTTACGGCATTGATCTGGCATGTTTTTCTGGAGGAGTTGAAATAACGGCTTGTGCTCAACAAACTATTAAAGTATTGATAAACAGTGGGTTTAATATCGCTGAGCTCAACTTTAATATCAATCCCAAGTTCCGTGTTCATCAAGACAGTTTTGACATCACATTGTTTTCTAAATTATTTGACGATGAGGTCAATCCAAAGGATAAATTTGCGGCAATTATGACCTGTGATCACGCCGAGGCCAATTGTCCTTTTGTACCCGGATGCGAGCTCAGAATCCCCATCACCTACGTCGATCCTAAATTGTATGACGACACCCCACAAGAGTCGGAGGAATACCTGAGGCGTTCCGATCAAATAGCTGCTGAAATGAAATGGGTGATTAGTAAAATCAGCTAATTTTATTTTGGCTCCCTATTCTATTAATTTTTATTGGTTTCAGGACTTAAGTTTACTTACTTTTGTTTTCCGAGTTATTAAAAATCAATTCAGATATGCGTTCAAATCTGTTCATTTTCTCAGCTGCAGTTCTACTTTTCGGGAGTGTGTTAAATGCCCAAATATTGAAGCCCGTAAAATGGCAAGTCAAAACAATAAAAGTAGATGATCAAACCTACGATGTCGTCTTTAATGCAAGCATAGAAAACGGATGGGCGCTCTATTCCATCGAAGAAACCGAAGAAGGGCCACTTCCAACAGTTTTTCAATTTGACGAGAATGCTGCCATTGAATTGCTAGGGGGACCAACCGAGGAGGTTGACAGATTGATTTCAAAACCCGAACCGCTGTTTAACAATGTCATGGTGAAAAAGTTTCACGACTATGCCAAATTTGTACAGCGCATCAAGGTAAACAACTTACCGTTGACCATAACTGGTTCTGTTGCTTTCATGACTTGCAATGACACCCAGTGTATTCCTGATGACTGGAATTTTGAGATCAATTTGTCGAATGAAGGTTCAGAACTAATTGCCGATACCCCAACTGCCTCCGTCAACGATACCGCATTGAATGAAGCACTTTATGGCATTCAACCGTCCGATTTACAGCTATTGGATAGCGGTTGCGAGCAACTTTATGGCGGCGGGAGTTCTTTAAGTTCAGAAGACACCTCTTCCATTTGGCGCATTTTTGTTTTAGGATTTTTGGGGGGTTTGTTGTCTCTTTTAACGCCTTGTGTGTTTCCAATGATACCGCTCACGGTGAGTTATTTTACCAAAAAGAGCGATCATCGAAGTTCTGGCATGGCTAAGGCAGCTCTATATGGCTTTTTTATCGTTTTGGTCTATTTGGTGTTCAGCATCCCGTTTCACTTATTAGACTCCGTAAATCCGGATATTTTGAACGACATCTCCACCAATGTGGTTCTTAACGTCATTTTCTTTGTCATTTTTATAGCCTTTGCGTTTTCGTTTTTTGGATATTATGAATTAACTCTACCCAACAGTTGGATGTCCAAAACCACTCGTGGAGAGAGTATTGGAGGGGTATTTGGTATTTTCTTTATGGCTTTGACCCTGGCCTTGGTGTCTTTTTCTTGTACAGGACCTATTTTAGGCTCTTTGCTCGCAGGCTCCTTGTCGTCCGATGGCGGTGCTTGGCAGCTCACGGTGGGTATGGGAGGATTTGGATTGGCTCTAGGATTGCCTTTTGCACTATTTGCCTTATTTCCTAATATGCTCAAAGCTTTGCCCAAATCGGGCGGCTGGCTCAATACTACGAAAGTGATTCTCGGATTTTTAGAATTGGCTTTGGCACTCAAGTTTTTATCCAACGCCGACTTGGTTCAGCATTGGGGAGTTTTGAAAATCGAATTGTTCTTAGTGCTTTGGATACTCATTTTCACAGGACTTGCCTTATACCTCTTGGGAGTGATTAAATTCCCTCACGATGGGGGCAAACCAAAATTCAATTTTACCCGAATTTCAGGGATTTTTCTAGCATTCGCTTTTGTGGTTTATTTGATATCAGGACTTCGGGTGAACCCAGAAACAGAGGGTTACGTTCCACTGAAATTGTTGAGCGGGCTAACACCTCCTTCTGGGTACAGCGTTTTTCATCCTAACGATTGTCCAAACAACCTCGACTGTTTTAAAGATCTAAAACAGGGACTGGCCTATGCCCAGAGTGTAAACAAACCAGTACTCCTCGATTTCACGGGTTATGCCTGTGTTAATTGCCGTAAAATGGAAGAATACGTTTGGCCGAATTCAACCATTGATCATTTTTTGCGGAGCGACTACGTATTGATTTCTTTGTACGTAGATGACAAGAAACCTTTGCCAGAGGACCAGCAGCTGGAATTCAATCGCGTTGGCGGAGGTACCCGATTGCTGCAAAACTACGGTCATAAATGGGCGAATTTTCAAACGCATTATTTCCAAACCAATTCGCAGCCCTACTATGTGCTGCTCAGTCCCGATGGGAAAAAGGTCTTGACCCAACCCATTGGCTACACGCCGGACGCCACCCAATTTGCGGACTTTTTGAGATGCGGATTAAAGACCTGGAACACGCTTTAGGATAAATTCCCAAAAAGCACTTATCTTTACCTCAGCTCTTTACGGGCTCAGTTATTCTGTTTATGTTAGATCAAATGTTTTCTTTTTTTCAATCGGGATTGTTTCACATCTTCAAATGGTCGGCTTGGGATCACCTTTTATTTGTTGTAGTCCTAACCGTTCCTTTTGCCTTTGATCATTGGAAATATTTGTTAGGATGGATAGCTGCTTTGACTTTATCCCACTTGATCGCCCTGTTGCTGTCGTACTATTCCATTATGGAGGTTAGCTCGCTGTCTTTGGCCTTCATCAATCCGTTAATTGTTTTGATTATAGGACTGTACAATGTGTTTAAAGAACGTAAAGGTAAACGCACGGATTTTTTTGGAGTACTGTTTGTTATATCACTGATTTTAGGAGGATTACATGGCTTTATCTCCACAGAAACTTTCTCAAGTCAACTGGACTCCAACAGTTCGGTCGTCGTTGGACTGTTGTCTTACAATTTTGGTCTGTTCGTAGGTCTTTTAGCGTTATGTCTGATAACTTTATTATTGGGAATGTTTATCCAATTCATCCTCAGATTTTCTCGACGTGATTGGGTTCTCTTTATGAGCGCCTTGGTCATTGGTTTGGTCATACCTATGTTGGTCAAAAATTATCCTTTGTGAGTAAAAAACAAGAAAAATACGATCGTGCCTACTTAAGAATGGCTTTCGAATGGGGCAAACTCTCCTATTGCAAACGCAAACAAGTTGGAGCCATAGTCGTAAAGGATCGCATGATTATTTCTGACGGCTACAACGGAACACCGTCTGGATTCGAGAACTTTTGTGAAGATGAAGAGGGATATACCAAATGGTATGTACTTCACGCTGAAGCGAATGCCCTTTCTAAGGTGGCTGCCTCTACCCAATCGAGTAAAGGAGCGACCTTGTACATCACCCTGTCTCCATGTCAACAATGCAGTAAACTGATTCACCAAAGTGGCATTGTCAGAGTTGTATTTAGTGAGGCCTATAGAGATACTTCTGGAGTTGAATTTTTAAAGAGAGCCGGCGTCGAAATAACACACCTTCCTCTCTCAGATTAGCTTTTTTCGCTGGCCTTTTTGACCCGAATTGAAAGCCTAAGAATGCCCAATAGCATTATGCCACAGGCACTGGCCAAAACGGAAATGACGGCCACCATTGACTCTCCTTCAAGGGGAGCAGCCCAATTGATCTTTAAAGCGTTGAAAATGATGAGGCCAAGGGCCAATGCGCTGAGTATGTATGTTAGTCTGATCATCCTTTTAATAACATTCCAATGTTTCCTGTGAACAATTTCACTGCTATGGCTAGCAGAACCACGCCAAATACTTTTCTAATGATGTTGATGCCATTGTCTCCAATGGCTCTTTCAATGGTTTTAGACGTTTTTAGCACCACATAAATTACCAAAACGTTGACGATGATGGCGACAATGATGTTCTGAATCTCAAATTCTGCCCTCAAAGAAATCAGCGTGGTCATGCTTCCTGGCCCTGCAATCAGCGGGAATGCTAAAGGGAAAACACTGGCAGTTTTTATGTTGGAGCCACTATCTCTGTAGAGAGTAATGCCCAAGATCATTTCTAAGGCGATAAAGAAAAGGATGAAAGCGCCAGCAACTGCAAAAGAATGCACGTCAATTCCGATAAGTTTTAGAATGCTGTCGCCTAAGAATAAAAAGGCAATCATTATGACAGCAGCGATGAGAGTTGCTTTTTCACTGTGAATATGCCCAACTTTTTGTCTCAAGTCAATGATGATTGGAATGTTCCCGACGATGTCAATCACCGCAAACAAAATCATAAATGCGGTAAAAATTTCCTTTAAGTCTATATCCATTGCGATTCTTTTGAGCTGTAAAGATATATTCCTCAGGTCAAATCACAAGCCACAAATGTGAGCAAAGTCCGCTGACTAGCCATTTTATTTCAAATCTGCACCTATATTTGTCAGGTGATAAGAATTGGCAATGCTTTAATATCCGAAGACCTGCTGGAGCGGCAATTTGCCTGCGACCTCAATGCATGTCATGGCAAGTGCTGCGTGGCAGGAGAAGCTGGAGCCCCGCTATCTCAGGTGGAGACAGTTATCCTCGACAGCATCTATACTAGTATTGAGCCCTATTTAAGACCTGAAGGTCGAGAGGCGATTGCGACTCAAGGAACAAGTATTTCTAACGACCAAGGGGAGCTTGAAACCCCTCTTGTCAATGGCAATGAATGCGCCTATGTAATTTTCGATGACAAACAGACGGCACTTTGTGGTATCGAGAGCGCTTATCGCGAGGGAATCATAGATTGGATAAAACCGTTGTCTTGTCACTTGTATCCAGTTCGCGCTTTGGAGCTGGATGAACTCACGGCTTTGAATTACCACCATTGGCCCATTTGCAGCGCGGCCTGTGATTTGGGAAAAATGCAAAAAACTCCTGTTTATCAGTTTGTGAAGGAGGCTTTGGTGCGAAAATTTGGACTGTCTTGGTATCTTGCTTTGGAAGAGCACGATCGTGGGTTGACTTCAATCTAAAAATAGCCTACCGATTTTAAAACTTGCTTTTCCGTTTTTGGACTCCAAGCTCTCGAAGAAGTCAGATTTGTCCTAGTTAATTAACTGATATTTAATAAATTAAATTAAAAAATATTCAAAATATTTTGTAAGGCTTATATTACACCTTGTTAAAAACTTCAAGTCAATGTTTATAAGTAAGCCTTTCAATTTTAAGGGACATTTTCAATCTTTGTTAAGTCAAAAAAATAGTAAGAAAAATAAACTTTTATCATGTCATTAGCCGTCGAGCCCATTTTACAAGAAAACAAGAACAGGTTTGTAATTTTTCCAATTCAACATCATGACATTTGGGATTGGTACAAGAAATCTGAGGCTAGTTTTTGGACTGCTGAAGAAATTGATTTGCATCAAGATTTATCCGATTGGAGCACCAAGCTCAATGATGATGAGCGTTATTTCATCAAACATATTTTGGCATTTTTTGCTGCCAGTGATGGTATTGTGAATGAGAATTTGGCAGAAAATTTTGTCAACGAGGTACAATATTCTGAAGCCAAGTTTTTTTACGGCTTTCAGATCATGATGGAAAACATTCACAGCGAGACTTATTCCCTTCTGATCGACACTTATGTTAAAGATGAAGCCGAAAAGAATCAGTTGTTTCAAGCCATAGATGTTTTTCCAGCCATTCAAAAGAAAGCCCAGTGGGCCTTAAAATGGATTGAATCGCCAAGTTTTGCAGAGCGTTTAATTGCTTTTGCCGCAGTCGAAGGCATTTTCTTTTCGGGAGCTTTTTGTTCAATTTTCTGGCTGAAAAAGCGCGGTCTTATGCCTGGACTTACCTTTTCTAACGAATTGATTTCACGTGACGAAGGCGTTCATTGTGACTTTGCGGTTCATTTGCACAACAAGCATTTGGTCAATAAAGTGCCAAAGGAGCGCATCACTGAAATCATCGTGGATGCCCTCAATATCGAACGAGAATTCATTACCGAATCGCTTCCAGTGAGTTTAATTGGAATGAATGCGACCTTGATGACGCAGTATTTAGAGTTTGTGACGGATCGATTGTTGCGAGAACTCGAATGTGCGCCCATTTACAAAGTCAGCAATCCATTTGATTTTATGGATATGATTTCGTTACAAGGTAAAACCAACTTCTTTGAGAAGCGGGTAGCAGAATATCAAAAGGCTGGAGTTTACAGTAAGGAGGAAGAGGCCGACAAGTTTAATTTTAACGCTGATTTTTAATCGGCCACCTAACCACTTTGAACCACTCGTCTTAGGCCCCACCAAGCGGCAGTTATTCAAAGACCAACAAATAGATCGCCCGTGAGGGCCCAATAGTAAAATCAGGCCATTTGTCTAGCAAATTGTCGGCTTAAAATGTGAAATAATTATGTTTGTAATCAAAAGAGATGGCCATAAAGAGCCAGTGATCTTTGACAAGATCACCGCTAGAGTGAAAAAATTGTGCTACGGCCTCAACGAAATTGTTGATCCTGTTAAGGTTGCCATGAAAGTCATCGAAGGCTTGTTTGATGGTGTAACGACTAGTACACTAGACAATCTGGCTGCTGAAACCGCTGCCTCTTTGACTACCGCCCATCCCGATTACGCCAAGCTGGCTGCGCGTATCTCTGTGTCCAATCTGCATAAAAACACTAAAAAAGTATTTAGTGAGGTCATGAGTGACCTCTACACCTACATCAACCCAAGAACAGGAAAACCCGCACCCTTGTTGGCCGACGACGTCTATCAAGTTATCATGGACAACAAGGAGCGAATTGATTCTACCATTATCTATAACCGCGATTTCGGTTATGACTACTTTGGGTTTAAAACACTTGAGCGTTCTTACTTGCTCAAACTCAACGGACAAATTGCGGAGCGTCCTCAACACATGCTCATGCGGGTAGCCATAGGAATACATTTGAATGATCTTGAATCGGCTTTCGAAACCTATGAGTTGATGTCTAAGAAATACTTTACTCATGCCACACCAACGCTGTTTAATGCAGGAACGCCTAAGCCTCAAATGTCTTCTTGCTTTTTATTGAGCATGAAGGACGATTCTATCGACGGAATATATGACACCCTTAAGCAAACCGCTAGAATATCCCAATCAGCTGGAGGTATCGGTTTGTCTGTGCACAATGTGCGTGCTATGGGCAGCTACATCGCTGGCACCAATGGAACAAGTAATGGTTTAGTTCCTATGCTTCAAGTGTTCAATGACACAGCACGTTACGTCGATCAAGGTGGAGGAAAACGCAAAGGCAGTTTTGCGATTTATTTGGAGCCTTGGCATGCCGACATTTTCGATTTTTTAGAATTGAAAAAGAACCACGGCAAGGAAGAAATGAGAGCCCGTGATTTATTTTATGCCATGTGGATTCCAGACTTGTTCATGAAACGTGTGCAAGAAGATTCTACTTGGACTTTGATGTGTCCTAATGAGTGCCCTGGACTCTATGACCATCACAGTGCAGAGTTTGAAGCCCTTTATCTCGGTTATGAAAAGGAAGGCAAGGGTCGTAAAACCATCAAAGCTCGTGAGCTTTGGGAAAAAATCTTAGAATCTCAGATTGAGACAGGAACGCCATATATGTTGTATAAGGATGCTGCGAATTCCAAATCCAATCAGCAGAACCTGGGCACCATTCGATCGTCCAATTTATGTACGGAGATATTGGAATACACTTCACCAGATGAGGTAGCAGTTTGCAACTTGGCTTCAATTGCGCTGCCAATGTTTGTTAAAGACGGTGCTTTTGATCACGAAGCCTTGTTTAAGATCACCAAAAGAGTGACCAAAAATCTCAATAGAGTTATTGACCGCAATTACTATCCAGTAAAAGAAGCCGAAAACTCTAACATGAGACACCGCCCAATTGGTTTAGGCGTGCAAGGACTTGCCGATGCGTTTATTATGCTTAGAATGCCCTTTACTAGTCCCGAAGCCAAAAATCTCAACAAAGACATCTTTGAAACGCTGTACTACGCTGCGGTAACTGCCTCTATGGAAGAAGCCAAGGTTGACGGACCTTATCAATCTTATGAAGGATCTCCCATCAGCAAGGGTGATTTCCAACACAATCTTTGGGGAGTTGACGAGTCTAGCCTCAGTGGCAAATGGGATTGGGATGCTTTGCGTAAAAAGGTGGCCAAGCATGGTGTGCGGAACTCCTTGTTGGTTGCTCCTATGCCAACCGCGAGTACCTCTCAAATCTTGGGCAACAACGAATGCTTCGAACCTTATACCTCCAATTTATACACCCGACGTGTTCTTTCGGGAGAATTCATTGTAGTGAACACCCATCTGTTGAATGATTTGGTTGAACTTGGAATTTGGAATGAGCAACTCAAACAAGACATCATGCGTGCCAATGGCTCCATTCAGCACTTGAGTTCTATTCCAGCCGACATTCGAGAATTGTACAAGACGGTTTGGGAAATGAGTATGAAAGACATCATTGACATGGCTCGTGATCGTGGCTACTTTATTGACCAGTCACAATCCCTCAATTTATTTATGGAGGGCGCTACCATGGCCAAATTAACCTCCATGCATTTTTATGCTTGGCAAAACGGTTTGAAGACTGGAATGTATTATTTGAGAACCAAAAGTGCTGTTGATGCGATTAAGTTTACTTTAAAGCAGGAGAGTGTAAGTGCCCCAGAACCAGCGACAATTGAAACTGAAGTAATAGATGAAGTAGAAATTTTATCTCAAAAACAACAGCAGGCTGAAAAGGCTGCGGAGACCTTTGCGCAGGTTAAAGTTAAATCAAAAGTTGAAGTTGATCCCATTTCTCCAGAAGAAATGAAAGCCCTCATAGAGCAGGCCAAGAGCGGCGAAGGCGATGATTGCTTGATGTGTGGCTCTTAATTGGGACTCACTTAAACCTTTAGGTGACCTTAAACTTGTTGATAAGTTTTTAGCATAATTTATTTAATTTCCCACTTATAGGCATTTGAAATACAGTTATGCGCAGAAAGAGCACCGTTTATAATTAAAAAATTCTTCAACCATCCGATGAGGCGACATTTGTTCCATAAAATAAATACGCCTCAATGTCAAATTTTATACCTCGAAACCTTCAAAGGCCCATTTTAGCCCTTTCGGTTTTAACCCTTTTCGGAGCAACAGCCTTCGCCCAGCACATCAATTTAGCAACCTAACTTTGGAGGAAATAATATCTTACGAGGAACAGTCCTCCTCAATAGGAGATAAGGTTTTGTTCGGATATGATAGCTTTGAATTGTCCGAGGCGAACAAAGCATATTTAGATGCTTTGGCCAAGCTTTTAAACAAAAACGAAAACCTTTATTTGGAAATCAGGGCTTATACGGACTCTCGAGGAACGAAAGAATACAATTTGAACCTGAGTGAGCTCCGAGCCTATGCCGTAAAGAGTTATTTGATCAGAAAAGGCATATTCCCACAAAGACTCGAACACTTTGGATTTGGGGAGTCCAATCTCCTTAACCATTGCTCCGATGACGTTGACTGTTCTGAAGCAGAACACGCTATTAATAGAAGGGTTGAATACTATATTGCCCCAAAAAGCAACTAATTTCTGAGATTCCCGATTTCAGGCTTCAATTTTGATATTTTTTTAGCACAGATTAACATGCCTTTATATTATACTGATCCACTGATCATGGGAAATCTATTGGCCTTAGTGGTTTTTAGTCCTTTGAAACCAGAGAAACAAGATTAGCCTATATCATTGTTTTTCAATAATACCTAGCCTAATTTTGGTTGATTAAATTTACTAAACGATTATTTTCATTTCAATCCCTGAGCTCATGAAAAATCCATGCGCCTACATATTGACTAACAAGGAACACTCCAGATTTTACTTTGGATACACTACGGACATTAAGTCACAAATAGAGAATCACTCTAACAATTACTGTGAGGATAAATCGTGGCCAAAGGAATGTAAGACATTGGTCTATTACGAAAAATATGTTTTTGAAGGAGATGCCCTGTTGCGCCGAGATGCAATGACAAAGTCTAGCCTAAATCAAATCGTCAAATGGATCGAAAAAATGGATCCAACTTGGAAGGATTTGCCAAAATATTGGTTAACTTAGGGCTTAGTTCCCAAGCTATCCAATTGTTTGCCATGACTGTTCCTACATACTCCATTTACCATGCTAGACGTCAGTATATTGATCTGAGTGAGTCTCTTTTGACTTCAAATTTGCCTAGGCCAGTCTATGAATTATCTATCTTTAAAAGAGCCTACAAGGCCATGAAAGAGGCTTGTCAAAGCGACGACACCTTTTCCATGAGCGGGCTTTAAAAACTTAGCCCATAGGACAAAGCCAATGAACTTCTTGGCTGTCTTTGAGAAAACAATTGACTCTGCGCTCCAAAGGATTGATAAACACTTTCTCTTTTCTCATTGAGCAAGTTGGTCATTTTCAAACTGATCTTAGAGTTGTTTTTTGATCCAAAAGTTTTACTCGCCGTGGCATTAAGTCCCATGAATGGCTGAGAATAAACATCAGGAACTATACCAGTTCCAACCACCTCTAGTGACTCTCCCTGAACGTTGAAAAAAACACCGATTTGAAAGCCATTGTCGGGGTTAGAATAGTCCAAACCAGAATTGATTAGGAATGGCGCTTGACCCTGTAACTGTCTGTTTTTTTCAATGGTTTCTCCATCTCGAGCGGCAAGCAAACGCCGTTGGTATTCACTTTCGGACATGTTCAATTGAGACTCAATAAGGGATACATTTAAATTGAATTGAAGGTGTTTGAACTCCTCGATAATAAAACCAAGGTTTTTCCTAAACTCTGCTTCGATACCGAAAACCATTGAATTGCCCAAATTCTGCGGTGTAAGCTGATCTGGCGCTGTTTTGAAAAAGGTGAGCTCTATGGGATCTCTAAAATTCTTGTAAAATGCACTCAATGCATACATTTGACCTTGCTCTCCAAAATTTTCATAGCGCAAATCGACATTGGTAATGTAGGAAGGTTTAAGGTTGAGATTGCCTATAAACAGGCGATTGGTGATGGGATCAAAAACTTGAGCGCTAGAGGCTTCCTTAAAAGAAGGGCGAGCTGTGGTTTGGGACACAGAACCTCGGATATTAGTCTCGTCCGACAGATTGTAGATCAAATTGAGCGATGGAAAAAGATTCACCTTTTCAATGACCTTGGCGCGATCCAAATAATCATAAACATTGGTATCTTGATTTTTGTCAAGTCCAGAGTATAACGATTGGAACGATTCCAGTCTTAGGCCAGCCACAACATTGAAATGGTCTGACAGTTTAAATTCAGCCGAACTGTATACACTTCCAATAATTTGTTCTCCGTCATAACTGTTTGCTGGGTCGTAGCTGTCCCCATAGACAAGAAATGTTCCAGACTGATTCGCTGTTGTCCAAAGATTGTTTTCTGCTAGTAAGTTGTTCGAATTGCCATCTTCTACTATTTGAGTAGTAGAATTGAAAGTGAAATCATCGGTTTTGAACTCTCGTTTTTTGTACGTTAGGCCAGCACCAAACTTCAACTTGGCAGGACGTTCAAATAGTTTTGTTTTGTTTAGGAAATCGATTTTGGAAGCGCCGTTGAACTCCAATAATTCACGCCAAATTCTGATAGGAAAACTCGAAGCACTCGGACTGATAACATAACTGCCTTCTTGAGTGTACCTTAGAGGCGTGATTCGATGGTCCTTGTCCAAAACTACGTTTAATGTGGGAGCTACCTTCCACTCGATGACCCAATCGCCCTCTCCAGAATGTTTTCCTCCCAAAAGAGCACTCGTCACAGACCGTTGAGTGTAGAGCAATGCATCTTTGAAGATAGTCTCAAAACCACCCCCTCCTACACCGTCTTGTGACAAGGCTTGCTCGAAATAACCCGCCGAAGATTCGCCGTTTTGGATGTGAATGAGGTTCAATTTGTACTTGGATTTTTGACCCTTGTATACCAGCCCTGCCATAAAGTTCCAGAGCACGGATTTAATGCCTTCATTTCCGACTGTAGTGCGCGTGGCAATAGGTTCAAGTACACTCGAATCGGGATCTTTTTGATAAGTTCCGTCAATTCTATTGCGGTAAAATACAGTTTCATTATTGTAAGATGATGCCAATTGATAGCCCCACTGTTTGTCATTCTTGAGATTGAATTGATTGCCAGTGGTAAACCCAAAACTGAAATCATTCGAACTGGTTCCACTGTTGGCTGCCAATTGCTTGTCGAATAAATTGGTCAGTGTAGTCAGGGCTGAATTGTTTTCAAAGGTCCCAGGAATGGGTTGATAACGGCTAATTGGTCGATTGCGTTGTCCGTTGTCGAATCCCAACGCGTCCGTAGAAGACCCTTTGTAGCTCAAAAAATTGTCTTGGAAATGCATGCTAGAATTATAACCCGTTCCAAATGAAATACTATGGGAGGCTTTTGACGGAAAATCTTTGGTTACAATGTCAACGATTCCTCCTGTAAAGTCTGAAGGATATTCAGCTGATGCGGATTTTACCACTATTAAATTGTCCAAAATATTTGTAGGAAAAATGTCCAATTGTAGGCTGTTTCGGTCTGGATCCAATCCTGGAACGTCCATACCGTTGAGCATTGTTTTGGTATAGCGATCTCCAAGCCCTCTGACATAAACATACTTGCCGCCTTCAACCGATACTCCAGGCACGTTTTTGATTGCCCCAGCTACATCGCCAGCCCCAGTTTTATTGATACTTTCAATGGACAAGCCGTCGAGTAAAGTGACAGATTCTTTTTGTAAACTCAGTATGGCAGTGGCCGTGTTTTGACGAGCAGTTGTTGAAATTAAAACCGTTTCGAGAGAATTTGGAAACAAAGTAGTGTTGACAATAGTTTCTTGTCCAGCTTCCACATTGACCTCCGTAATTTCTACAACGGAGTACCCCACGTAGGAAAAAACTAAGGTATAAATACCCTCGTCGAGCTCCAGAACATAGTTGCCATCAAAGTCTGACGAAACACCTGTAGTGGTGTTTTTGACCAGTACAGAGACAAACGCCATGGCCTCGTTGAATTCCCCGTCGTTAATTTGACCTATGACCCTGCCCGTTTGTGACGCAACACTTAAAGTAGTGAGAAGCAATATTCCAAAAAAGGTTTTTTTCATGTTCAAGTTATTATATGCTAAAACAACCGCCTGTTGAGGCGGTTGCTTCGACACTTTTGATGTTTGACTAATTAATGATATTACAATTCAAATCCACCTGTGAGGGAAGTAAAAGACCAGCTAAATAGACCAAGATTGGCTCCTGTAGTCTGACTTCCAATGACTACTGAAGTACCTTCAGTTCCGAAAGTTGGGGTCGAAACAGTCTCAGCTTTATTATTGAAAATATTTGATATGGTTGTCCCTTCTGGAACTGCTATTTGAAAGTTTTCAAACAAAAGCAAGCCATTATTATAGTTATTAGCAACCCCGTCGTTGTCTAACTCTATGTCTGAGCTCGATTTAAACCCATAGGCGTAAACATTTCTGGTGGTGCCCATAGCGTTCGAACGGTAATCGGCGTATTCTCCGTCTGCAGTAGTCAGGTTGCCGATAAGGGTGACATTTTCAAGTGTGAATGATCCAGTCATTGAGCCCTCAGGACCGTCAATTTCTAAAGCATGATCGGATACGTCTCCTAGAACTACTAAGGCGTTTGAAATTGTTCCTGAATAGGCCTGGTCAAAGTCTAAACCATCGTCTCCTGCTCCCCAAACTAGAGCGTTGGTGACGTTCACAGAACCCCCGAAAAATTCAATGCCATCATCGACATTTCCTATGACTTCAATATGGTCAATGGTAGTTCCAGAACCAACACAGCCTAAAGTTAAACCATTGATTTCATTGCCTTCACCAATCAAAGCTCCACCGTGTCTTATAGAGATATATTTAAGGGTACCCGAGTTATCAGCACTGTCAGTTCCGCCGTATCTTCCATAAGCGTCATCGGCAGGCACTCCTTCAATTTGTACTTCTACCACATCGTTGGAAAATGATCCTGGAGCATTGCCAAGGATGATAAGTCCGCCCCATAGACCACGGTCGTTAACGGTTAAGTTAGTCCCAGCAGTTTGTCCAACTGCAATGTTGTCAATCTCTGACGTGAAGATAATAGGTTGAGCAGCAGTTCCAACTGCATTGATTTTACCATCACGAGCCACGATCAATGCTGACGCCAACGAACCTTGCCCAGGCTTGCCTTTTATGATTGTTCCAGCTTGAATTGTCAAAGTAGCGCCGTTGGTGACCACAACTTTCTGATTTAAAACATAAATATTGGCACTTGTCCAAGTGGCATCCGAACTGATGGCACCCGATACATTGACAATATTTGAATTGGGATCTGTAGGATCAACAGGAACAATGGGAGCGTCGTCGGACGAGCAAGAAATTGTAACTAAAGAGATAAATGTAAGTGTTAAAAATCTTTTCATTTTATTATTTTTTTATTTGCAACAAATTACTTTCATCAATGTTAACTGAACATGTCTTAATAATTATCAAAACATTAATATGATGTTAAATTAATGTTGTGCCGATTTCCGAAGGCGCTCAATCGCTTTACTCTAAAGAAACATTGGCTCTGCAATAATTGAATGTTATGTCTAGGACAGTTGATTGATTATTAGTAAATTCGGATCAAATTTTTGATATGAATTGGGAAGATCTTTTGTCACTCAAGCGCTATGGAGACACGCATAAAAGAATTCGAAAAGAACAAGACCAAACCCGATTGGGTTTTGAAGTAGATTACGATAGAATCATTTTTTCTAGCGAATTCAGAAGCTTGCAAGACAAAACCCAGGTGGTGCCTTTGTCACGTCGGGACTTTGTCCACACCCGATTGACCCATAGTCTTGAAGTAAGCGTAGTAGGTCGTTCTTTAGGGCGTCAAGTTGGCCAAAGAATATTGGAACGTTACCCGCACCTACAGAATATTCATGGATTTCAAATCCACGATTTCGGAGCTATTGTTTCTGCAGCCGCTTTGGCCCATGACATTGGCAATCCTCCTTTTGGCCACTCTGGAGAAAAGGCCATTGGAAGGTATTTTAATAAAGGAGAGGGCCAACAATTTAAAGTACAATTAACAGATGCTCAGTTTCAAGATTTGTGTGATTTTGAGGGCAATGCAAATGGATTCAGAATTTTGACCGAACATCGACCTGGGCGACCTGGGGGTTTGAGACTCAGTTATGCAACTCTTGGGGCATTCATTAAATATCCTAAAGAGTCACTTCCAAAACAACCAACTGCTCACATCGCTCACAAGAAATTTGGAGTTTTTCAGTCTGAGTCAGAATTTTTTAAATCACTGGTGATTGACTTGGGTCTGTCAGATGAAACCACATCTCATGTTTATCGCCACCCTTTAGCTTTTTTGGTAGAGGCAGCAGATGACATTTGCTATACAATCATCGATTTCGAAGATGCTATCAACTGTGGGTGGATAGAGGAATCTTATGCTCTCGAGTACCTGATTAAATTGGTGAAGGACAAAATGAATATTCAAACCTACAACAGTATGAAGATCACCAAAGACCGAGTGAGTTATCTCCGCGCACTTGCTATTGGCGCTCTAATTGACGAAGCTGTTGATGTTTTTATGTCCAATGAAGAAGGCATTCTTTCTGGAAAATACTCAATTGGTTTATTGGACAAGTGCAAGTATGAAGCTCAAATAACCGATATAAAGAATTTGAGCATTCAAAACATGTATCAGTCTCCTGAGGTAGTTGATAAGGAAATTGCGGGCTATGAAGTTTTGACTCATCTTCTTTCGGTTTATTGCAGCGCCTTAGTTCAGTTTAATTCTAACGACTGCTCTCAATATGAACACCTCATATTGAAAACATTGCCTGAAGCAATCAGGTCTCATGATGTAGGCCTATATGAGCAGCTTATTTCAGTTTGTGGTCATGTTGCAATTATGTCGGACAGCCAAGCGGTAATGACTTACAACACGTTAAAAGGATTGAAATTTTAAAAATTAAATTATTTTCTTAGTTTTGATAAAATTTATCAAAACCTACTCTATGAATAATCTTACTTTAAAATCACTTTATTCAGTTTTATTTTTTTCTGTTAATTTAATATTTTCTCAAACTCCGCTCCTTGAAAGTGTAAACGGTTCTCAAATTCATTCCTTTCTGCTTCAAAATAAGGATCAATGGCAGCTCAGTCCGGAAGACTTGGACGAGTTAATGGTGATCTCCTCTCATTATGACGCCAAAACGTCCATTAGCCATGTCTATGCTCAACAGTACTTTAATAATATTCCGATTTTCAATGCCATAGTTACTATAGGAATAAAAAATGGCAGAATATTCAATGCAGCAAATACTCTGGCTCCTAATGTTCAATCAACTTTTAACAGTTTAGACCCAGTATTGCAGCCAAGACAAGCCATTTCAAAGTTACTTGAGTATTTCCAATTGGAAATTCCTTCAGACCTCCTTCTTCAGAGTATTGATGGATCCAATTTCAGCTTTTCGGCACCTTCTCTGTCGGACAAGAACATTCCGGTGAGTTTGGTATTTTATCCTTCAGAAGTCGGGTTGAGATTGTCTTGGAGCCTAAACATCGAGCTTAAACATCACGCTCACTGGTGGAGCGCTATTATTGATGCTCAAACGGGAGCAGTGCTCAATTCGTATGACAATATCATCAACTGTCAATTTCATACCCCAGATGCAACAAGTTTTACCAAACAACCACAGTTCGACTTTCTAGATTCTCAAAAATTTCATTCTGCAGATGGTTCACAGTACAGAGTATATCCCCTGCCTGTCGAAAGTCCAAATCACGGCTCCAGACAATTGATCGTTGATCCCGCAAATTTGACTGCCTCACCATTTGGATGGCACGATACTAATGGAGTAGACGGAGCGGAATTTACAATAACCAGAGGAAATAACGTTTATGCCTACGAAGATTCAGTGGGGAACAATCAACCGGGATATTCTCCTGACGGTGGATCCGACTTGACTTTTGACTTTGCATTGGATTTGTCAGGTCAAGCCAATAGTTATTTTGACGCAGCGATAACGAATTTGTTTTACGTCAATAATATGATGCACGACGTTTGGTACAATTACGGATTTGACGAGGCAAGCGGAAATTTTCAACAAAATAACTACGGAAACGGCGGTGCACAAAACGATTTTGTCCTAGCCGAGGCTCAAGATGGAAGCGGTATTAATAATGCTAATTTTTCTACACCCCCAGACGGTGGGAATGGTCGTATGCAGATGTTTTTGTGGTCTCCAGCAACAGCCCCTGAGCTTTTGACCATACCAGGAGGTAGTCTTACAGGTTCCTATGCTGGGATTGAAGCGGCGTTTGGTGGCTCTGTTCCAACAGATGTACCGTTAATTGGTAACTTGGTCTTGGCTTTTGACGAAACACTTCCAGATCCCTATGACGCATGTGAGTCTATTCAGAACCAATCTTTTTTATCGGGAAATATTGCGGTTATTAAAAGAGGAACTTGTGAATTTGGATTCAAAGTTCTTAGCGCCCAAAACGCAGGTGCCATTGCTGTAATAATGATCAATAATGTTGCTGGAAATCCTATAGCCATGGGAGCTGGCGCCGATGGAGGGTCAGTGACCATACCTTCAATTATGATTTCTAATGCTGATGGAATGGCTTTAATAGCTGCTCTAGAAGGAGGAGAGACTATAAGTGGCGAATTACTTAATTTGGGGCCTTTTAATCAAGATGGGGATTTTGACAATGGCATAGTGGCTCATGAATATGGACATGGAATTTCCACGAGATTGGCTGGAGGAGCCAATGTCAATTCATGTTTGAATAATCCTGAACAAATGGGTGAAGGCTGGTCAGATTGGTTTGCTTTGATGATAACCATGGAGGAAGGGGATTTAGGGTCTGATATATCAGGGATAGGAACTTTTGCCATAGGACAGCCAACTGACGGCAATGGTATTCGTCCTGCGCCTTACAGTACCGACTTTGCGGTTAACAACTACACCTACGCAGACACCAATGATGTAACCAATATCTCAGAACCTCATGGCATCGGATTTGTTTGGGCCTCCATTTTATGGGATTTGACTTGGGCTTACATCGATAAATATGGGTTTGATTCAGATCTTTTTAACGGAACAGGTGGAAACAACAAGGTTATGCAAATTGTCATTGAGGGACTAAAACTGCAATCCTGTAGTCCTGGCTTTGTAGCTGGAAGAAACGCCATTCTGGCTGCCGATAATGCCATAACAGGAGGTGTAGACCAATGCATGATCTGGGAAGTTTTTGCCAATAGAGGAGTGGGATTCAATGCCAGTGAGGGTTTAGGGTTTTCAAGGACTGATCAAGTTGAGGATTTCAGCATGCCTCCAAGCAACGACCCTTCGCTAGTGAATTGCGTCCTCTCTTCTAGGGAATTCGGAACCAATCAGCTTAAGATATTTCCTAATCCAGCCTCTGATGTGGTTCACATCTTGAACCTGTATCAGTTTGGGAATGCTACAGTTACAATATCAGACCTTCAAGGGAGGATTGTTTATAACACCTCAGGGCAATTTGACGGACCCCTCCAAATTGATACTTCCAAATTAGGAGCGGGACTCTATGTGCTGACGGTTGATAATGGTCAGATTAAATTGACCGAAAAGGTTGTCATTCAATAAAAACATAGCATTACGTTTGAAATGGCTCAGACTTGAAATAAGTTAAGTGGTTTTTAAGGAATGTTGATTCTGCAGGAATAAATATGTTAAAGTTTTAGAGTCAATAGGTTAATTAAGTATTTTTGAATTACCCTAAATTAACCTATCATGCTCAAAACTACTTTTTCTACCCTGTTTATTTGTTTTTCAAACCTCATTTGGGCTCAATCTTCCCTGTCTGAAATTCCCAATGGTAACCTTGTTGAAGCTTATTTGAATGATCATAAAGACCAGTGGGGTCTAGTCTCAACTGACCTCGATGACTTGGTTGTTTCGTCTTATCACACTGACCAGTATTCAGGAATTTCTCACATCTACGTCCAACAGCGCTTTCAGCAAATTCCTATCTATGGCGCTTTGGCTACCATAGGCATTAAAAACAATCAGGCGTTTAGTTCTGCTAATCGTTTTGTCTCTAACATTGCTCAAAAAGTTAACACTGTCAATTCCCAATTGTCTCCAAGTTCAGCGGTGTTTAAATTAGCATCTCACTATGACCTAGGTGAAGTTACCGATCTCGAAATAATCAATGAAAACATTAACGAGTTTGAGTTTTCTTCAGCCTTCTTATCAAATAAAATGATCCCAGTTAAAAAGGTGTTCTTTCTCCAAGGAGATCAACTGCGTTTGGCTTGGGACTTGAATGTTGATCTCAAGAATCAAAATCACCACTGGAGTGCTAGAATTGATGCAATTTCTGGCGAGGTATTGCAAACCAATGATATGGTGTTGTTCTGTCAATTCGACAGACCTTCTGCCCACGATTTGATGAACATGCCAAGAGTGAACCTTTGGAAAAATAAAGAGGACTTTGGTCCAGATGGTGCCAAATATAGAGTGTTTTCTTTACCTGCTGAAAGTCCTATACATGGTACCCATGACCTAGTCACTGACCCAGCAAATTTGACGGCTTCTCCCTTTGGATGGCATGACACGGACGGAGTTGATGGCGCTGAATATACTATTACGCGCGGTAATAATGTCTATGCCTATGATGATATTGACGCAAATGATGTACCTGGTTATTCTCCTGATGGAGGATCAAACCTTGTTTTTGATTTTCCTGTTGATACTTCAAACCAACCAGAAACATATATAGATGGTTCGCTTACCAATTTATTCTATATCAATAATACGATGCATGATCTATGGTATCATTATGGCTTTGATGAGGCGAGCGGAAACTTTCAGGAAAACAATTATGGCAACGGAGGGGTAGAGGGAGATTTTGTCAATGCTGAAGGTCAAGACGGCTTTACAACTAATAATGCAACTTTCAATCCTGGAGGTCCAGATGGAAGTAATGGTCAAATGCAAATGTTTCTATTCAATGGATTAGCTAGGAATTTGACTATCCCTTCGGGAAGTTTGGCAGGAATTTATGTAGCTCGTCCAGCGGACTTTGGCTCCAGCCTGCCGCAAGACAATCCCATATCAGCAAATTTGGTTCTGGCTAACGATGGAATAGGAGATGCCTATGATGCCTGTGAACCGATTATTAATGGAAATGAATTGTCAGGCCAGATCGCAGTAATCAAACGAATGACCTGCGAGTTCAGCGCTAAAGTGTTGGCGGCCCAAAATAGTGGAGCAATCGCTGTTATTATTATTAATACAGAGGGTTCGCCTTTGATTACTATGAGTGCTGGAACAAATGGAGGATCAGTGACAATTCCTTCAGTCATGATTTCTTATGAGGATGGCATTGCTTTTTTTTCTGCTCTTGAGGGTGGAGAAACCATAGTGGGTGAACTTATGGAAGACCCTCATGTTATCAGTA
Organism: Bacteroidota bacterium; assembly: GCA_027592025.1. GTDB lineage: Bacteria > Bacteroidota > Bacteroidia > Flavobacteriales > Flavobacteriaceae > JALRKI01. The sequence continues at coordinate 43,571 of JAQCIQ010000007.1, read as the reverse complement.
ATGACGGCTCATTGGACAACGGTATTGTCGCACACGAATATGGTCATGGCATTTCATTGCGTTTGGCTGGGGGTTCTTCAACAGTTGGCTGTTTGGACAATATAGAACAAATGGGAGAAGGATGGTCAGACTGGTTCACATTAATCACTACGATGGACTCAGGAGATCAAGGATCTGACATTAGAGGGGTAGGAACCTATGCTTTGAGTCAGCCTACCAATGGCGGAGGAATTCGACCAGCACCATATAGCACTGATTTTGCCGTGAATAATTATACCTATGATAAAACAAACGATACCGCAAATATTACACGACCTCATGGGATTGGCTTCATTTGGGCAACCATGTTGTGGGACCTGACATGGGCATATATAGACAAATACGGTTTTGATTCAGATTTTTATAATGGGACTGGCGGAAATAATAAGGTCATGAGGCTAATCATGGAAGGAATAAAACTCCAGCCTTGCGGCCCCGGTTTTATTGACGGCAGAGATGCTATTCTAGAAGCAGACAGGGCACTAACCAATGGTGAAAATCAGTGCATGATTTGGGAGGTATTTGCACGAAGAGGATTGGGATATGGCGCAAGTCAAGGAAGTCCTGATTCTAGAATTGACCAACAAGAGGATTATTCGGTGCCACCTCAAAGCGATCCAACTTTGTCCAATTGTACATTGTCGACGGGTAATTTTGGAATTAACAAATTGAAAATATTTCCTAATCCAGTTTCTGGTGTGTTACACATTTCCAACACCTCCGAAATCGGTCAGGCGCATTATCGTTTGTCCGATTTGAACGGAAGAATAGTTTGGGAAACAAATGGTATATTTGACTCAGGTATAAATATTGACTTGTCATCAATGACATCAGGACTTTACATTTTGTCTGTTGACAACGGTCAGTCGAGATATACGAGAAAAATTATCATTCAGTAGCTGGTGACATTGAACCACGAACATTTTATGAATAAGGCCATTCAAGAGGCTCAGCACGCATTGGATAAGGGTGAAATCCCAATTGGTGCGGTGATTGTTTTGAATGGTCAAATTATAGCTCGATCCCATAATCTTACCGAAACCTTAAATGATGTGACTGCACACGCTGAGATGCAGGCTATTACTGCAGCTGCCAATTTTTTAGGAGCTAAGTACCTCAATCAATGTACCTTATACGTCACTTTGGAGCCGTGTCCAATGTGTGTGGGTGCTCTATATTGGAGCCAAATTGGAAGTGTGGTTTATGGAGCTAAGGAGACTAGACACCAATTCAATGTTCAGCCCAGATACCACCCTAAAACAAAGGTCATTGGAGGAATATTAGAAGAACCTGCCGAAAAGCTGATCCATCAGTTTTTTGAACTTAAAAGATCCTTGAACTAGGATTTTGAATCGTTGTATTGTTTCATTTTGTCCAAATTCTCTTTGTTGAGAAGATAGTCGCTAACTTTTTTATTTTTCCATCGATGGTAGGAAAACACGGGAAAAACCACAAAAAATAGAAGAACCACACCACTTCCAACAACTTTGGGAATATCAAGTGCAATGCCAACTATGATGCTTGAAAGGGCCAGAATCCATAAAATAGGCAGGGCAATTCTCATGTCATTCTATTGGTTTGACGTCAAGATACAGCTCATTCAATTGGGTTTGGTCAATGACAGATGGAGCATCAATCATAATGTCTCTACCGGTATTGTTCTTTGGGAATGCTATAAATTCACGGATCGTTTCTTGCCCACCAAGAATGGCTACCAAGCGGTCTAAACCAAAAGCAATTCCGCCATGTGGTGGCGCACCAAATTCAAAGGCATTCATCAAAAATCCGAACTGAGACTTTGCGGCTTCGGGGGTGAAGCCCAGTAAATCGAACATTTGAGACTGTGTCGCCTTGTCGTGTATTCTGATGGATCCACCGCCAATTTCATTCCCGTTGAGTACTAAGTCGTACGCATTGGCATTGACCTCGGAAGGATTGCTGTGCAGAAGATCCATTTGTTCTGGCTTTGGTGCTGTAAATGGGTGGTGCATGGCGTGGTAACGATTCGATTCTTCATCCCATTCTAACAGAGGAAAATCGACTACCCATAAGGGCGCAAATACTTTAGGATCTCTTAGCCCAAGGCGTTCGGCCATTTCCATTCTCAAGGCACTCATTTGGGATCGGACTTTGTGCGTATTTCCACTCAAAACGAATATAATATCGCCTTCAGAGGCACCAGTAATTTTGGCCCAATGCTTCAAATCCTCTTGATTGAAGAACTTGTCTACGGAGGATTTAAAACTGCCGTCTTCTAAACAGCGCACATAAACTAATCCCGAAGCACCAATTTGGGGTCGTTTGACCCATTCGGTCAATTGGTCAATATCTTTTCGGGTTAGCTCGTTTGCCTTTGGAACGGCGATTCCAATGACCAATTCACTGTTATTAAATACTTGAAAATCTTTGTGTTTGGCGATATCATTCAATTCGCCAAATTCCATTCCAAATCGAATATCTGGTTTGTCGTTACCAAATCTCCTCATGGCTTCATGATAGGTCATGCGAGGAAAAGCGCCCAACTCATTGCCAGTAATAGATGATATTAGGTGACGGGTCAAACCTTCAAAGGTTTCTAAGATATCTTCTTGTTCGACAAAGGCCATTTCACAATCGATTTGGGTGAATTCTGGCTGGCGATCGGCGCGCAAATCTTCGTCTCTAAAGCATTTTACTATTTGAAAGTAGCGATCCATTCCTCCCACCATCAACAATTGTTTGAACGTTTGAGGTGACTGAGGCAAGGCATAGAATTGTCCAGGATTCATTCGAGAGGGAACCACAAAATCTCTTGCACCTTCTGGGGTCGATTTGATAAGAACGGGGGTTTCTACTTCGATGAAATTTTGCTCTGACAAATAATTACGTACCAATTGAGCGATGCGGTGTCTAAAAATTAAATTGTTTTTGATTGGATTTCTTCGAATGTCCAAATAGCGGTATTGCATGCGCAAGGTGTCACCACCATCAGTTTCGTCTTCAATTGTAAATGGTGGGGTTTTTGAGGCGTTTAGGCAGCACAAGTCGGTAACCAAAAGCTCGATATCCCCAGTCGGAAGATTAGGGTTTTTGGAGCTTCTTTCAATTACTTTTCCAGTAGCTTGAATTACAAATTCTCGCCCAAAAGTTTTAGCCATAGCCATTAGTGATTCACTTGTTCGAGCCTCGTCAAAAATTAATTGGGTAATCCCATATCGATCCCTAAGATCAATCCATATCACAGAGCCTTTGTCTCTGTTTTTTTGAACCCAACCCGAAAGGGTAACAGTTGTTCCGATATGAGTACTGTTCAATTCTCCACAATGGTGCGTCCGATACATAGCAATTAATTTAATGCAAAAGTAATGAAGTCAATTTGACTCTCCCATTTATTCATTAATCTGATTGATATTTTGAGAATGAATCCAAAATTTTAGTTTAGAAACTAAGTAGAAAAGTACAGGAACAACAATTAAAGTCAAAAACGTAGCGACCATCAAGCCATAAATCACCGTCCACGCAAGAGGACCCCAGAATCTGACGTTATCTCCTCCCAAATAAATGTTGGGGTCGAGCTCACTGAATAGGGTGTAGAAATTGATGTTCAATCCTGTGGCGAGCGGGATGAGTCCCAAAATTGTAGTAATTGCCGTCAATAAAACAGGTCTGAGTCTTGCTTTTCCTCCTGCAACTATCAGTTCGAGTGTGTCTTCTTTAGACAGAAATTGATGCTTTAGGAGCCCTTTTTCTTCTTTCTTGCGGTCTACCAACAATTGGGTGTAGTCGAGCAGTACAACTCCGTTGTTAACCACGATTCCAGCTAAGGCAATAATGCCCATCATGGTCATCATAATAACAAACGGACGACCCGTAAGGACCAATCCTCCAAACACGCCAATCAAACTTAGAAAAATAGCGAGCATGATGATTGAAGGTTTTGATACAGAGTTGAATTGGAAGATCAGGATCAAAAATATTAATCCAAGCCCCGAGAAAAATGCACCAATTAAAAAGGCCATTTGTTTGCCTTGTTCCTCAATTTGGCCAGTGTAATCCACTGTTACGTGATCAGGAATTTGATCGTAATTCCTCATAATTTCTTTGACCTGATCGACCACTGCTCCAGCATCAGTATACCCAGGTTCTAAAGCCGAATAGATGGTGACTACCCGCTTGGTATCCCGGTGCTTGATGGCACTAAATCCAGATGCATTGTTTTGTTCAACAAGAGAAGAAATGGGAATGACTTTTATTTTCCCAGATGCCATATCTCTAAAAGTCAATGATTGGTCAAAAATGGCATTTCTGTCATACCGATTATCATTGTTAAAACGCACGTTGATGTTATAATCGTCACCTTTCAGCTTGTAAATCCCAGCCTTGCTTCCGAAAATACTATTTCTCAACTGTTGGGCAATCATTCCAGTACTCACCCCAAGTTCTCCCGCTTTTTTGCGATCTACAACCACCTGCATTGCTGGTTTAGATTTGTTGACATCAATCTTGAGTTGGTCGATGCCTCCAATGTTTTTGGAATTGATATAGGTTCGTATGTTTTCCGCTACTTGAATGATTTCGGAATAGTCTGCTCCTTCAATTTCTATATTAATCGGATAACCAACAGGTGGCCCAGAAGCGTCTTTTTCAACTGAAATAGCCACGCCAGGATAAACACCTTGAAGTGAGTTTTGAATCTTCTTTTGTAATTCTCCACTGCTCATACCTTTACGATACTTGTATTCTCGCATGGCAACCGTAATCTTGCTTCGATGAGGCATGGCCGCAGCAGAGCCCGCATCGGTTTGAGGATTTCCGGCGCCTCGACCAACCTGAGAAACTGCATTTTCCACCATAAAATTATGAGAACCATCCTTATAGGTGGCGTCTTCAATGATGTCGTAAATCCTCGATTCTATTTGAAGGGTGAGTTGATTGGTTTTTTCAATATCCGTTCCCTCGGGATACTCTACAAATACTATGATTTGATTGGGTTCGTTGTCTGGAAAAAACTCAACCTTAGTGCGCTGACTTCCTATCGATACCCCGAAGGTCATGAAAGCACCAATCAATAGTATAATTGTACCAACGACTATCCATATTGGGCGTCTGCCATGCAGTGCATTTCTAAGCGATTTTTCATAAAAACGCTCCCATTTTCCAACAGTATTGGTTTGGAAGTTGTTAGCCATTTTCCTTAGGAAAAGCCTATAAACCCACAGCAATAGCGCCGTAGCGACCATGACACTTCCCAAAAAGTTGTAACTGCCTCCAAAAAAGAAAATTAATAAACCAACACCTCCTATAATTGACGACAGTCGGATAATTCTTTTGAGGGGCATTTCCTTGTCTTCAGTTTTCATGAATTGCGACACTAAAACCGAATTGAAAAATATGGCTACAAAAAGCGAAGACCCCAAAACAACAGAAAGCGTTATTGGGAAGTAAATCATGAACTGCCCAATTAACCCAGGCCACAAGCCTAATGGAATGAAAGCGGCAACAGTTGTTGCAGTGGAAATGATGATGGGGTAAGCAATTTCGCCAATTCCTTGTTTTGCAGCTTGAACGCGACCCATTCCTTCTTGCTTCATGAGGCGATAAACGTTTTCAACCACCACGATTCCATTGTCGACCAACATGCCTAGACCCATGATTAGGCCAAACAAAATCATGGTGTTGAGGGTATATCCCAATTGTGACAATATCATCAGTGACATGAACATGGACATTGGAATGGCAAACCCAACGAAAAGCGCATTTTTGAAACCTAGGAAAAACATCAAAACGGTGACCACCAAGAGAATTCCAAAAATGATGTTGTTGACCAAATCATCCACTTGGCCAATGGTACGACTCGACTGGTCGTTGGCTGTTGTTACGACAATGTCTTTTGGGAATACATTGGCTTGGGTATCTGAAATGATCGTGTTGATTTTTTCAATCGCACTGACCATGTTTTGACCACTGCGTTTTTTAACATTCAACATGACCACAGGATCTCCAAATTCTCTGGCGTAGGTGGTGTGTTTCTCCTCTTTAAAAGTTACTTCGGCAACGTCCTTAAGATAGATTGGATTTCCAAATTCGGACTTGATCACAAAATCTTCAAGGTCTTGAGGATTCTCAATTTCCCCGATTACACGTACCGTTCTGCGCTGCCCATTCGCAACCAAATTGCCTGCAGACATGGTTACATTTTCTCGACCAATGGCTGTTAAAATGTCGTCAAAACTAATCTTAGACGCCATCATTTTGTAGATGTCAACTGCTACTTCGATTTCTTCATTTTGGACTCCCAATAGATCGACCTCTTTGATTTCTGTGAGATCTTCAATGGATTCTTCCAGTATGGTCCCATAGGCCTTGAGTTGAGGAACAGGATAGTCGCCAGTGATGTTGATGGTTAAAATGGGGACCTCTTCACTTGGACTGAGTTCAAAAACATTGGGTTCAACCTTGGCGTTGTTGAACACTGGCCAATCCTCGCTGGCCTTTTCTTCATCAACAATGTCTTTTACTTTGAGTTTGGCGTCTTCAATGTCAATATCATCATCAAATTCTACAATGATCATGGAGTAATCTTCCTCTGAGCTAGAGGTAAGTTCAACCAAATTACTAATAGTTTTTAACTTGGACTCAAGAGGATCAGTGATAAGTTTCTCTACATCTTCGGCCGTGTTACCTGGATAGATGGTGCTGACATATACCTTGGTCTCTTTAATTTCCGGAAAACTCTCTCGAGGCATACTGTTGTAGGCTCCAATTCCCATAAAAAAGATAATGACCATCAATACATATAGGGTGGTCTTGTTATCAATGGCCAAACTTGACCACTTAAATTCTTTGTTTGTATTTGGTTTAGAAGGACTCATACACAATTATTGATAGATGACTTGAACAGCTTGGCCAGCTCTCACGTTGCGTGCCCCTTCGGTAATAATTTCGGCATTTGGTTCTAACCCAGAAAGTACTTCAATCTTGCCGTCTTGAATCAAACCTGTTGTTATGACCCGTCTCTCGGCCACACCTTTGTCTTCACCTTCACTTTTCTTAATGGTATAAACAAATTGTTCGCTATTGCCATTTTCTGAAATCACACTCAATGGAACCACCAAGGCGTTCTCTTTTGTGTAGTCACTAATTTTGATTCTTCCTGTTAAATTTGGCTTAATCATACCATCCAAATTGGGAACGGCAATTTCAATTTTAAAAGTTCGATTGGCTTGATTGATGTATTGACCTACCTGTTTGATGGTAGTATTAACCGAACGATTCAGTATGGGAAAAAAGACTTCTACTTTAGCGCCTTGGGTTATGGCTGACAAGTGTCTTTCTGGCACCTCTGCCTCGATATACATATTTTGCAAATTAATGATTCGCATGATTGGCGACTGACCAGGATAAACAACGCTTCCTTGTTGGGCCATAATCTCATCAACAACACCGCTAAAAGGCGCTGTTATCACTGTTTTCTTCAACTGACTGTCCAGCTGTTTTAATCCTTCCAACTGAGCTTCGAAATTGGCCTTGGCCTGAAGGAATTGCATTTCACTCCCAATACCTTGATTCCAAAGTCTCTCCTGTTTTTCAAAAGAAGTCTTGGCCAAATTCATTTGAATGGCCAATTGAGCTCGACGTTGTGTCATACCACCGTCATCGATTTTTGCCAATACGGCTCCCTTAGAAACACTCTGGCCCTCTGTAACAACAATTTGATATAAGGTGCCCGACATTTCTGAAAGAACCACAACGTCTTCACGGGTCGCAACGCTACCTTGTAAATCAATGAAATGTTGAAAAACAGTGGGCTGCACCATTTGAGTGCTGACTAATGGCAAGTATTGTTCTTGAGACAAATCGGCAATGGCGGCATCCAAAAGCTGCAATTGATTGCTTCGTTCTTGTTGTTCAGAAAGTAAAATATTCCGTTTTTCGCGAATGGCAACAAGATCACCTTGCGCAATAATTTGATCGACTGAAAGCTCTGGGTTTCCTCCGCATGCCGTCAATAGAGCGATTGATCCAAAAACTATAATCGAGGCATTCTTGTTATAAATCTTAACCATGATAAATTTAATTTGAAAGGTTGTTGAGTATGGTGTCTAAAACTGTTTTTTTGTTAATGACTTCTGTCATTGAATTGAGGTAATTGTACTGCGCTTCGTAGAGCTGCTTTTGAGCCTGAAGTAAATCAAAACTGCTTGCAATGCCTTCGAGAAACTTTACTTTGTTTTTAGAAGAAATTCTTTCGGCCAATAGCAAACTTTCTTGATTGTTGTAGTAGGTTTCTATGGCATATTGAAAGTTGCTTTTCGCAGATTCTAGCTCAAAAAACAAACGCTGCTGCGTCTCTTCTAATTGAATTCGGGCGATGTCCAAATTCATACGAGCCTTATTGGTCGATGCCTGTCTTCCTAAACTGCTAAAAATAGGTGCCGACATTCGAATACCTGCCATAGAGTACCCGAACCATTGTTGTTGGGTTTCTGTAAACTTGAACTCGTTGTTAAAGCCATTATAACCCGCATTAATGAAGGCATTCAATTGAGGTAAAGCCTTGCTTTTTTCTAGTTTTAACAATAGAGCGCTACTTTCTTCTTGATTTTTGGCAATTCGAAAATCTACGTTGTCTTCTATTTTAAACCCTTGTTCTAGAAGGGTTAAATCTAGATTTTGAAGTGCTAAACTGTCCAAATTATCTTGCAACATAATCTGATCATCGATTTTGAGACCAAGAACTAACTTTAACATATTGTAAGCTAAATCTCGCATTCTTTTGCCATTGTTATAATTGGCCTCTACGGAAGATTTCAAAACGCGCAATTGCTCAACGCTTTCTTCTTCGATCATACCTTCGGCGAACATGCCTTCGATATCTTTCAAATTCTTATTGATATCGCCTAAATTTTTCTCAGCAATACGAATACTCTCGTCTGCCATTAGGCTATTGGCATAGGCCGAGGTAGTAGCTTTGACTACTTCAGTTTCTAACTTTTCTTTAGCATTTTCCGAAATGGCCAAGTAGACTTTAGATGCCTGAAGCCCAACTAAATATGATCCGTTAAATAGTTGTTGACTCAACTCGGCTGAGACTCCCACGTTTTGTTTCGTGCCAAAAGTCACTGCCGCAAATTCTCCCGGATTTCCACCGAAAAACTCGGCAGGAATTAAAGAAACTTGTTGCTTGAGCCAGTTATTATAGCTTAAATCACCATTGATTTGAGGGAGTCCAGTAGCAATTGTTTTGCGGCGCTCAAATTCTGCGCTTAGGATAGATTTTTGGGCACTGAGAATCCTAATGTTGTGCGCTAGGGCATGATCAATAGCCTCCTGCATTGTAAATGTATAAGGGCTCTGCGCCATTACTGCCAATGGCAAAATCCATGTGAGTAGAATGAGAAACTTATTTTTCATTTTGAAGGTGATTATTAGAAATAAAATCTTGTAATATGGACATCCCTTTTTCTGTGACCAGTGCTCTAAGATGGTATTCTAAAAAACTATTTTCCAAATAGGGAAGTGTGAACGATGCGGGTGGAAAAATGCGTTCATCGCGAATCCCCATCATGCCATTAAAATAGAGTCTAGCAGTAAAGTCAGGGTCAATTTCTTGACGGAAAAGCCCTGTGTCGATTCCTTTGCGTATGCTGTTTTGAATGCACAAATACATTTTGTCAAATTGATTTTTCCAAAGCAAATCGTGTATTTCGGGATAATATTTTTTTAGCTGAAATTGAGGCGACATGCGCTCGTTTTTCATGTGACTCATCACAAATCGCTTGACGTCATAGAGTTCCTCAATTGGATTGACAGAGTGGTCACAAATTTGGTCTATTCCTGAGGAAATTTTAGCAAACAGCTCGAACGTTGCCTCTTCAATCAGAGTAGTTTTGTTTTGAAAATGGATGTAGAGGGTTTTTTTTGAAATACCAATTTGCTGAGCAATATCGTCCATTGTCACGCTTTTGAATCCCAGTGTGAGGAACAATTCAGTGGCTTTGGATATGATTAATTCTTTTGTTGTCATAAGAAAATTTCGGTGCGAAAGTAATCATGGAAACTTTAAAAACAAAATAAGTTTCCAAGGTTTAATAAATTTTAACATTTCATCTTTAGTCTTGTCATTCCATTTTATAATTCTCTTAACTTGCGCTCATGGATTTTCTTAGCCATTACAGTGAAAAATTTAACTCGGCTTTAGCGACTAGCCAAGTTCAAAGGCAACCAGTCGAGTTGTATCAACCCATCAATTACATTCTCGATTTAGGAGGCAAGAGGCTCAGGCCTCTGTTGACACTAATGGCTGCCGATGCCTTTGGGGCTCAAGCAAATGAGGCCATGAAAGCTGCCTTGGCGGTAGAAATTTTCCACAATTTTACTTTGATTCATGACGACATCATGGATGATGCTCCAATTCGACGCGGTTTGGCTACCGTTCACGAAAAATGGGATATCAACACAGGAATTCTATCTGGCGATGCCATGATGATATTGGCCTATCGGCAATTGGAACAATATGAAGATGACCGTTATTTTCAGTTGATGAAGGTGCTCAATCAAGTTGCTTTAGAAGTTTGCGAAGGCCAACAGTTGGATGTCAATTTTGAAACTCAAATGTCGGTATCGGAGTCGGAATATATGACGATGATCCGGCAAAAAACAGCGGTTTTGGTTGCGGCAGCGCTTCAGATGGGAGCAATAGTAGCGCGCGCTTCTGACAGTGATCAAAATAGCATATACTCCTATGGAGTTGAGCTTGGCATGGCATTTCAGCTTCAGGACGATTATTTGGACGCATTTGGAGATCCAAAAACATTTGGAAAGCAAGTTGGAGGGGATATCATTGAGAACAAAAAAACATTTCTTTATCTAAAAGCCATAGAGCTTCTTGACGCTGAAGCGTCGAAATCTTTACAAAAATTGTTCAACGAGGTTCAGGTGTCTACAGAAATTAAAGTTGAACAGGTCAAATCCTTCTTTCTCCAAAGTAAGGCTGATGAGGTTTTAAAATTGAGAATTGACGAACACACACAAAACGCCTTAAATGCCTTAGAAAGTACTTCTTTGACGGCAGCAAGTAAGGAGCAGTTTCGTCAATTTGCCGTTTGGTTGATGACAAGAGTCAGCTAGGTTAGAGTTCGGTCGACGGGCGGATTTCAACCTTCAAAATTGCAGGGTCAATTATTTCTCAGAAAAGCTATTAAATTGCCCGAATTGATTGACAAAAGTTTTACTTTTGTGTGACAAATGAGCTACATGCGATAGTATCACCAATGGACAAATACTCTTTTTTAAACGCGGCGCACACTGCCTATTTCGCTGAGCTATATGACCAATACCTTACCAACCCTGATTCAATAGAGCCCAGTTGGAGAGCTTTTTTCCAAGGATATGATTTCGGCACCGAGCAATACGGTCTAGAAAACCAGCTCATCGAGGGGGTTTCAATGCAAATACCAGAGAAGGTTCAAAAGGAGTTTCAAGTGGTTAAACTCATCAACGCTTATCGCACCAGAGGTCATTTATTTACCAAAACCAATCCGGTTCGACAACGCAGAACTTACACCCCCGATCTTTCTATTGGCCAGTTTGGCTTGAATGAAAGCGACTTGTCTCTTGACTTTGACGCAGGGTCCATCCTAGGCATTGGCAAGTCCAGTTTGGTCAATATAATTAAGCATTTAGAATCCATTTATTGTGATGCCATCGGAGTTGAATACATGTATATCCGAAAACCCGAAGAGGTGGAATGGATTCAGAACAGATTGAATGTCAACGACAATCATCCAAAATTTTCGATATCGACCAAAAAAAATATATTAAGAAAATTGTCTGAGGCTGTTTCTTTTGAGCAGTTTTTACATACCAAATATGTTGGTCAAAAGCGGTTTTCCCTCGAAGGGGGCGAATCTTTGATTCCAGCACTTGATGCCTTGATTGAAAATGCTGCCAATTACGGCATCAAGGAATTTGTGATGGGAATGGCTCACCGAGGCAGATTGAACGTCTTGACTAATATTTTTGGCAAATCACCTCGAGATATTTTTAGCGAATTTGACGGTAAAGACTACGAACAAGAGGTGTTTGACGGAGACGTTAAGTATCACCTGGGCTGGACCAGTTACAGAGAGACCGACGGTGGTAAGAAAATACATTTGAATATAGCGCCTAACCCTTCTCATTTGGAAACTGTTGGACCAGTAGTCGAAGGGATTACTAGGGCTAAAATTGACCATAACAGGTCAAAGGGCCTTGATACAGTTTTGCCTATTCTGGTTCACGGCGATGCTGCCATTGCTGGGCAAGGAGTGGTTTATGAAGTGGTACAAATGGCTCAGTTGGACGGCTACAAAACTGGTGGAACGATCCACATTGTGGTCAACAATCAGATAGGATTTACAACCAATTATAAGGATGGTCGTTCAAGCACCTATTGTACGGATGTCGGAAAAGTAACTTTGTCGCCCGTTCTGCATGTCAATGCAGATGATGTAGAGGCCGTGGTTCATGCGATGATATTTGCTTTAGACTTTAGAATGGCTTTTAAAAGGGATGTTTTTATCGATCTATTGGGCTACAGAAAGTATGGTCACAACGAAGGAGATGAGCCTAAATTTACCCAGCCCATACTTTACAAGGCCATTGCAAATCACAAGAATCCATTAGAAATATATTCCCAAAAACTGCTTGCTGAGGGTTCAATTCAAAGCGCTGAAATTGAGGAAATGCAGCAGCATTACAGACACTTTTTGGAAGAGGCCCTAGAAGATTCAAGAAAAATTGAGAAGACCATTATCACACCATTTATGGAGGATGAATGGTCTGGATTAACACGAGTAACCGAGGAGGAGATGTTAAAGACCGTTGACACTTCTTTTCCTAAGTCTAGATTAAAGGAGTTGACATTAGTTCTGTCAAATCTTCCCACGGACAAAAAATTTATTAAAAAAATCCAGAGACTCGTTGAATCACGACAGGATATGTTTGACAACAATCAATTAGATTGGTCAATGGGAGAGCACTTGGCTTATGCCAGTTTGCTCGATGAAGGATTTCAAGTGAGAATTTCAGGTCAGGATGTCGAGAGAGGGACGTTTTCTCATCGACATGCGGTTGTAAAGGTTGAAGACAGTGAGGAGGAAGTGATTTTGTTGGAGAAAATCGGCAAAGAAAAGGATGCATTTCAAATTTATAATTCCCTCCTTTCGGAATATGGCGTGGTTGGATTTGACTATGGTTATGCCATGGCCAGTCCAAACACACTGACCATTTGGGAAGCTCAATTTGGCGATTTTGTCAATGGCGCTCAAATCATGTTCGACCAGTATGTTTCTTCAGCTGAAGATAAGTGGAAATTGCAAAATGGCTTGGTTGTTTTGTTGCCTCACGGCTATGAAGGGCAGGGGGCAGAGCACTCCTCGGCCCGAATGGAACGTTTTTTACAATTGTGCGCCAAAGACAATATGTTTGTTGCTGATTGTACCACTCCTGCTAATCTATTCCACTTGTTGCGTCGACAAATGAAATCCAATTACCGCAAACCTTTGATTGTGTTCACACCTAAGAGTCTTTTAAGACATCCTCTGGTAGTTTCGTCCGTTGACGAATTTGCAAATGGCCAATTTCATGAGCTTATTGATGATGCTCAAGTAGATGCTCAACAAGTCAAAACAGTAGTATTTGTGACAGGCAAATTCTATTACGATTTGTTAGAAGAGAGGAGTAAACTGGGGAGAATGGATGTGGCTTTGGTTAGATTGGAGCAATTGTTCCCATTACCTAAAGTACAATTGACGGCGGTTTTGAATAAATACGCTCATGTCAAAGATTTTGTTTGGGCTCAGGAAGAACCTAGAAATATGGGGGCTTTTGGCTATTTATTGATGAATTTTGACCCAGTCAGGTCCTTCAGAATAGCATCACGAAGACCATATGGCGCTCCAGCAGCAGGAAGTAGTGTGAGATATCAACGTCGACACAGGGAAGTCATAGATTTCGTTTTCGATGCGTCAAAGGATAATCAACGAAACTCATAATTTTGAAAATTTAATATCAATTTCATGATAGTAGAAATGAAAGTGCCTTCACCAGGCGAATCGATAACAGAGGTTGAAATTGCAACTTGGCTGGTGGCCAACGGAGACTATGTCGAAAAGGATCAGGCCATTGCTGAGGTGGACTCAGACAAGGCGACCTTGGAACTCCCTGCTGAGGTTAGTGGAATTATCACCCTTAAAGCGGAGGAAGGTGAAGCTGTGGCGGTGGGCCAAGTGGTTTGTTTGATTGATACAAGCGCCGAGAAGCCGGAAGGAATGACCAATGCCATTGCCGTTGTGCAGTCACAAACTGCTGCCCCAATTGCTACCCCAACTGCTCCCGTGGCGACCACCTATGCAACAGGAGCGGCCAGCCCAGCAGCAAAAAAAATCTTGTCGGAAAAAGGCATTGATTCGGCTAGCGTCGATGGCACGGGCCGCGACGGTCGTGTAACTAAAGAAGACGCATTGAACGCGGTTCCCTCTATGGGCTCAAATTCGGCCTTAGGAGATAGAGATTCGAGCAGAACAAAATTGTCCATGTTACGAAGAAAGGTAGCAGAGCGATTAGTCCAAGCAAAGAATGAGACCGCCATGCTGACAACTTTTAACGAGGTTGACATGTCGGCAATTTTTGACATTCGCAAAAAATTCAAGGAAGAATTCACCAAGAAGCACGATGTAGGTCTCGGATTTATGAGCTTCTTTACCTTGGCAACAGTAAGAGCTTTAAAGATGTTTCCTGCGGTTAACTCAATGATTGATGGCCAAGAAATGATTACTTACAATTTTCAAGACATCAGCATTGCAGTTTCTGGCCCAAAAGGATTAATGGTTCCCGTCATCAGACATGCAGAGAAGTTGTCTTTTAAAGGAGTTGAAGAAGAGGTCAAGCGATTGGCGATTAGAGCCAGAGATGGACAGATTACTGTCGATGAGATGACTGGTGGCACCTTTACCATTTCTAACGGAGGGGTATTTGGAAGCATGCTTTCGACCCCTATTATTAATCCACCTCAAAGCGGTATCCTTGGTATGCACAACATTGTTGAGCGTCCAGTTGCTATCAATGGAAAAGTTGAAATTCGACCTGTCATGTACTTAGCGTTGTCATACGATCACCGCATTATTGACGGACGCGAAAGTGTTGGCTTCCTAGTAGCAGTCAAAGAGGCTATCGAAAATCCAGAAGAGTTTTTAATGGATAACGATATTAAAAAGGCCTTAGAGCTGTAATGGTATTCAATCCCTTGGATTAAACCAACCATTATGATCACAGATACGCATACTCATTTGTACGTCGAAGAGTTTGATCAAGATAGGGACGAGGTCATTTCTCGCGGGTTCGAGCTCGGCATTAACAGACATTTCTTGCCTTCTATTGACTCGACCTACACAGCAGCCATGATTGCTTTGGAGGAAAAATATCCAGAAAATATTCGTTTGATGATTGGACTTCATCCCACCCACGTTAAAAAGGAAACTGTTGATTCAGAATTATCGCATGTCCGAGACATGCTTTCCAAAAAGTCTTTCGTAGCCATTGGAGAAATAGGGATTGATTTGTTCTGGGACAAAAGGACACTTGGCCTACAGCAACAGGCCTTCGTCGAGCAGATTAGGTTAGCCCAATACCATGACCTTCCCATTGTAATACACTGCAGGGATGCCTTCGATGAAATATTTGAGATTTTGGAGCAAGAAAACAATCCTAGATTAAGAGGCATCTTTCATTGTTTCACTGGGAATTTGCAGCAAGCGAAGAGGGCCATTTCTTTTAACATGAAACTGGGTATAGGCGGTGTGGTAACTTTTAAGAATGGAGGTATAGATCAATTTTTGCACGATATTCCTTTAAAACATATCGTCCTAGAAACAGATTCACCCTACTTGGCGCCAGTTCCTTATCGAGGAAAACGGAATGAAAGTGCCTTTATATCCGAAGTAATTGATAAATTGGCCTTGATTTATAAGCTGCCGAGAAAACAAATTATCGAAGTGACAACTGAAAACGCCTCCTTTATTTTTAACTGCTGGTGATAAAAGCTCCAAAAATATTGCTCATTTATACTGGTGGAACCATTGGTATGCGCCGGGATTATAACAGTGGTAGTCTAAGACCTTTTGACTTCCAAAAGGTATTGGATGAAATTCCTGAATTGAGATTGCTCCAATGCCATATCGATCATTGCGCAATTGCTAATCCGATTGATTCATCCGACATGCACCCAAAGATTTGGATTGAAATAGTTGAGATCATTGATCAAAAATATCATTCATATGACGGATTTGTGATTTTGCATGGCAGTGACACCATGAGTTATACTGCTTCTGCCCTCAGTTTTATGTTGCAACATCTGGATAAGGCTGTCATTCTAACAGGTTCCCAGTTGCCCATTGGCGACTTGAGAACTGACGCAAAAGAAAATTTAATTACTGCAATTCAAATAGCAGCCCTTACTGAGAAAGGCAAACCCAGCGTCAAAGAAGTGTGTCTGTATTTTGAATACAAACTTTATCGTGGTAACCGGACGACTAAAATTAGTGCAGAACAATTTGAAGCATTTGACTCCCCAAACTATCCTCCTTTGATTACTTCGGGAGTTCATTTGGAAGTTCAAACCGAAATTTTACTCAAAAACACGGGTCAATTGCCGTTTACAAGTTACAAATCGATGGAGTGTTCCGTTGGAATTCTGAAATTGTTCCCAGGAATTACTAAAGATTTTGTTGAGGCTGTTTTGTTGAAATCTAACCTTAAGGGAGTAGTTCTAGAGTCTTTCGGATCTGGAAACACGACCACCTCTAAGTGGTTTATAGATTTGTTAGAAGGCATGGTAAACCAAGGATTTCCAATCGTAAATGTTACGCAATGTTCTGGAGGTGAAGTTTCTATGGGAGTTTATGGGACCAGTATTGAGCTTAAGCGGATTGGGATTATTTCGGGCAAAGACATCACCACTGAAGCTGCATTGACAAAATTAATGTTTTTGCTGGCCAATGATCCAGGTGATTACAAACATCTCAAGCTGAGGTTTGAAGAATCGATCGCAGGAGAAATCGCTTAAAATAGCACTCTTATTTTTTGAGTAATCAGCGTTTTTTTTGTTTCTTGGCAACGCTTTTGAAGTAAACTTTAGAGAGGTGGCCGAGTGGTCGAAGGCGCACGCCTGGAAAGTGTGTATACGCCAAAAGCGTATCGAGGGTTCGAATCCCTTCCTCTCTGCAAATTTATTTTAGAACCCATTTTAATTTTATATATTTATCCTCTAATTTTAAACTAATTAAATTCACCACCATGAAAAATTTATTTTCACTTATTCTTTTGGTTGCTTTGATGACTGCAGGTAACACTGCTTCTTACGCTTTTTCTTCGGCTAATAACCTAGCCATGGAACTTCAAGATGACGTCGTTCCTGCCGACAACGTTGTGTCTGATGACGCTACTAGCGTTGGATTTCATCAAGAGCTTAAAAAGAGATTCATTCAAGGAGGCCCAGGATTTATGGGAATCGTTTTGCTGTGTTTGATCCTTGGATTGGCTATCGCAATTGAACGTATCATTTATTTGAACCTCTCTACTACAAACTCAAAAAAATTAACCCAAGAAGTAGAAGATGCTTTGTCTTCGGGTGGAGTTAATGCTGCAAAAGAAGTTTGCAGAAACACTAAAGGCCCCGTTGCTTCTATCTTCTATCAGGGATTAGATCGCGCCGATGATAGTTTGGAAGCGGCCGAGAAAGCTGTTGTGGCTTACGGTGGTGTTCAAATGGGACAACTGGAGAAAAACGTTTCTTGGATTTCTCTTTTTATCGCATTGGCTCCGATGCTCGGTTTCATGGGAACAGTAATTGGAATGATTCAGGCTTTCGATAAAATCGAAGCTGCTGGCGATATGCAGCCTTCATTGGTAGCAGGTGGTATCAAGGTAGCCCTTTTAACTACAGTTTTTGGTTTGGTTGTTGCTATTATATTGCAAGTATTTTACAATTACATCATTGCAAAAATTGACAGTATTGTTAACGATATGGAAGACGCTTCAATTTCCTTAATGGATTTGTTGGTCAAAAACAAAAAATAATCAACCACCTAAAATACTATAATTATGGATTTTCAAAAAGTATTTAAAATTGTCGTAGGACTAATAGGTGTAGTGGCTATTTATTTCTTAGCACGTATTATTGCAGTTGGAGATGATGCTATTAAGGCGTCTGAAGATCTTCAAAGCAGTTTTGTGACTCCTTTTATGTATGTGGCTTATCTGATTTTGGGAGTAGTTCTTGTTTTCGTCTTATTTTTCACTTTGAAAAATGTTCTTTCAAACAAGGATGCCCTAAAGCAGTTTGCTGTTAACACAGGAGTATTGGCAGGATTGATTCTTTTCACCTATTTTGTTTTGGCCGAAGGCGTCGAAACCGAAATGCGTGACGGAGAGATCCTCTCTGCAAGTGGATCTAAATGGATTGACACAGGGTTGTATTTATTTTACATTTTAACTGTTGTTGCTATAGGCTCTATGGCCTTTTCTAGCATCAAAAAATCGATTAGTTAGTTATGGCAAAACGATCAGCACCAGAGGTAAACGCCGGCTCCATGGCAGATATTGCCTTCTTGCTCCTTATCTTTTTCTTGGTCACTACGACCATTGAAACAGATAGTGGTATAAGCCGAAAGTTGCCACCAATTGAAGATTCTCCTGAAGATGTAAAAATCAAACAAAAGAACATTTTTACGGTTTTACTAAACGGTAGAGATCAGTTATTGGTTGAAGATGAGCTCATGGAATTGAAAGACTTGAGACCAGCGGCAGTCAAATTTTTGGATAACGGAGGAGATGGTACTTGTGATTATTGCAATGGAACCAAAGACCCTTCTTCATCCGACAATCCAGACAAGGCCATTATTTCATTGAAGAATGATAGAGAAACCACCTACGGTGTCTACATTTCAGTTCAAAATGAATTGGTTGCAGCGTACAATGAGTTGAGAAACCGTCGTGCGTTGGAATTGGGTCCAGCCAAAGGATTTGGGAAAATGAATTTTGTAGAGATGGAGAGTAACTACAACAATGTGAATTGGGGTGGTAACAAGACTAAATTGAAAGAAGTTATTGAGCAGATTAAAATAGAATACCCTCAAAAACTGTCTGAAGTACAATAAAACTGAAAAAGATGCCAAAATTTAAAAAGAAAACAGGAGGAGAGCTCCCAGCCATTTCAACCGCTTCTTTGCCGGACATTGTGTTTATGCTATTGTTCTTCTTTATGGTTGCGACGGTGATGCGTGAAAATACCTTAAAAATCGAGAATAGTTTGCCAAGTGCAGACCAAGTTGAAAAACTCGGTAAAAAGGATTTGATCATGTATATCTATGCTGGTAAACCAAGTAGGAATTATGTGCAGCAGTATGGTAAGGAAGCTCGAATTCAATTGAATGACAAATTCGCTGAAGTGAGTGACATCGCGGCATTTGTTGCGGCAGAACGCGCTTCAAAACGCGAAGAATTGGTTCCTTTTCTGATTACTGCTTTGAAAGTAGACAAGAAAGCCGGTATGGGTATTGTTGGTGACATCAAGCAAGAATTGAGAAAAGTAAATGCCTTAAAGATCAACTACACCACCCGTCAAGGAGAGGTGGCTAATAATTTTTAGTGTTCAACTAGAAACAATAAAAAGCACGCCATTTCGGGGTGCTTTTTTTTCTTTAAATATTTTCAATGAAAAACACATTAATTATTCCTTTCAGTTTGTTGGCGGTCCTGTCCCTGACATTGGTATCGGCTGCTTACGGCCAAAATGCCGCCAGAGAGGTTGACAGTCTTTTTCGAGAAGATCAATTCTATGTGGGATTTCAGTATAATTTGTTGAACAATGGACCCTCAGGAGTTGCTCAATATGGTTTGTCAGGAGGGGTTCAATTGGGGGTGATTAGAGACATGCCGATTTCAAAAAACAGACAATGGTCGCTAGGCATTGGTTTGGGTTACGAATTGGACTATTTAAATCACAACATACAAATTTCTAAAGATTCTAATGATCAGTTGAACTATAGGGTTTTGTCTCTCAACGATTTTGACAGTAACAAATTGGTCACTCACTCTTTGTCATTCCCAGTTGAATTTAGGTGGAGAAATGCTACACCATCCGAACATAAGTTTTTTAGGATTTATCCAGGTTTCCGATTGAGTAAGATTTTCTCAAACAGAGCGTCATTCAAATTGAACAGTGAAGTACTGAAATATACCTCTCGACTTGGACTTGAGACTTGGCAATACGGACCAACGCTAAGTTTGGGCTATGCACAGTTCAATTTGAGCTTATACTACGGGCTCAACAAGATGTTTACTAAAGAAGCCATGAATAACGGCGCTCCAAAAGACATGAGCAAAATCAAACTAGGACTAATTCTCTACATTCTTTAACCTACCCACCAGAAGTACCCTGCGTGAACGCTAATGGCTAGAATTCCACCAACAAGTAATTCTATAGGTCGGTGTGCTTTGAGCACCAACCGAGCTGCGCAAATTAAGCTTACCCAAACAATTGCAAGGAGTAAACTTAAAGCACTTGAAATACCTAGTGGAAGCATGCCTAGGAATAACAATAAAGATATGGAGTTAAATAAATGAATGCTCGTTTTAAAAGGTATCCGCAGTAAAACAAGGGTGAACAAATTCTGAACTGCCAATAGAATGATCCAATCCCTTAATTCCAGATAAGGGTTTAGATTGATGACAAGTGCTAATCCGGAAAGCAAGAAGGTGTTGAGCAACAGGGGAATCCATCGTTCGGCGATATGGGGTAAATTTGAAGAGGAGACCTTTCCCTTACTTCTGAGTAAATAAAATAGCATCAAAGGGATTAGAAAAGTTACTCCGACTACAAGCGACAACAATTCGAGATGTGCTTCTATGCTTTCCAACGAATAATGCAGGTATAAAACAGTGCCATAAAATGGAACTACGATTGGATGAAACAACCTTGAAACTAAATGAAAGATCAGTTTCAAACTATAATTGTTTACGTAATCTGGCGACTGGAATATCCAACTGTTCGCGATATTTTGCAACCGTGCGTCTTGCAATGGGGTAGCCTTCATTTTTTAACTCAATGGCTAATTGTTCGTCGGTAATAGGTTTCTTTTTGTCCTCTTGATCGACCAAAGTCTTGAGTATACTCTTGATTTCGCGAGTCGAAACTTCTTCCCCTTGATCGTTGGTCATTGATTCGCTAAAAAAACTTTTCAGAATTTTGGTTCCATAAGGCGTGTCGACATATTTGCCATTGGCTACCCTTGATACTGTAGACACGTCCATGTTAATTTCATCGGCAATATCTTTGAGAATCATTGGTTTTAAATCTTTTTCGTCTCCAGACAAGAAGTATTCTTTCTGATGAGCCATAATAGCGCTCATGGTCAGCATAAGAGTTTGCTGGCGCTGCTGAACGGCATCGATGAACCATTTGGCAGCATCGAGTTTTTGTTTGATAAACATGACCGCATCGTGCTGTGCTTTGGACTTGTCTAAAGAAGCCTTGTATCCCTTGAGCATTTCATTGTAGGAATGTGAAACATGAAGTTCGGGAGCGTTGCGACCGTTGAGTTTTAAGTCTAAGTCGCCATCTACAATTTTCATGATAAAATCAGGGATAATTTGTTCAATATTTTTGTTTTGACCGGCGAAAGAGCTCCCTGGTTTAGGGTTGAGTCGTTCTATTTCCGCTATTGCAGACTTGAGTTGCTCTTCAGTCAATTCCAATTTGGACATCAATTTGTCATAATGCTTTTTTGAAAACAGGTCAAAATGATTGTCTATAATCAGCAGTGCCACTGCTTGGTCGCTAGTCCTGCTCTTTCTTTGAAGTTGAATGCTTAAACACTCTTGTAAATCTCTTGCCCCGACTCCACTTGGATCGAGATGCTGAATGCGCTTGAGGACCTGTTCAACAACGTCCAGCTCTACCATAATGTTTTGTGTGAAAGCAAGGTCATCCACAATTTGACCGAGATCGCGCCTAATGTATCCGCTGTCATCAATACTGCCAATTAAAAACTCGGCTATTTCTAATTCTTCGGACTCAAACCGAAACCCGTATAATTGATTGATTAAATGCTGGGAAAGTGAAGTTTCGGCGGCGATGGGGATGGTTTTTTGCTGATCGTCTTCACTGTAATTGTTGGACTTGGTTCTGTAATCAGGAATGTCATCATCACTCAAGTATTCGTCCACGTTTATGTCATCGGCATTGATGTACTCGTTGTCGTCGTAGTCGGACGAATCGTCAAAGTTGTCTTGCTCATCGAGAGGGTCGTTCTCCTTGCCACTTTCAAGGGCGGGATTTTCCTCTAATTCTTGCTTGATGCGTTGCTCAAAGTCAAGCGTTGGCAATTTGATCATCTTCATCAGCTGTATTTGCTGTGGAGACAATTTTTGAGTTTGCTTGAGATGTAGATATTGTTTGAGCATGAAATTGGGTTCGGTATAAAGTTAGTAAAAGAAACCGAAATCCATAACAATCAAAATTGTCGATGGCATTAGAAATCGGCATTACCTGGCGTTCTCGGAAAAGGGATGACGTCTCTAATATTGCTCATGCCTGTGACGAACATGACCAATCTTTCGAAGCCTAAACCAAAGCCTGAATGAACGGCTGTGCCAAATCTTCTGAGGTCTAAATACCATTCCAAGTCTTCTTGAGGAATTCCCAACTCGGCGATTTTGGATTCTAGAACATCGAGACGCTCCTCTCGCTGAGAACCTCCGACCATTTCGCCAATACCAGGAAAGAGTATGTCCATGGCTCTTACCGTTTTTTGATCTTCGTTGAGGCGCATGTAAAATGCCTTAATTTTTGCAGGATAATCGAACAGAATTACTGGGGTTTCAAAATGTTTTTCAACCAAATAACGCTCGTGTTCACTTTGCAAATCGGCACCCCATTCTTCAATCGGGTATTTAAATAACTTTTTCTTATTGGGTTTTGAATTTTTCAAAACATCAATGGCTTCGGTGTAGCTCAATCGGGTAAAGTTATTCTCAACAACAAATTTTAATTTGTCGGTTAGGGCCATGCCTTGACGCTCGCGCTCGGGCTTTGACTTGTCCTCTTGAATCAGCCTATCTTCTAGAAAAGCCAAATCTTCGCCGTGATTCTCAAGCATGTCACGGATAACAAATTTCAAAAAGTCTTCAGCTAAATCCATGTTCCCAGCCAAATCCATAAAGGCAACCTCAGGTTCAATCATCCAAAATTCTGCTAGGTGTCTAGCAGTATTAGAATTTTCGGCTCTGAACGTCGGCCCAAAAGTATAAACCTTACTCAATGCCATGGCATAGGTTTCGGCTTCCAATTGACCAGACACAGTGAGATGTGTTTCTTTGCCAAAAAAATCTTTAGAAAAATCTACTTTTCCCTGCTCGTTTAGAGGAGGTGATTTGGGATCGAGATGACTTACACGGAATAATTCGCCAGCTCCTTCGGCATCGCTTCCCGTTATAATTGGAGAGTGCAAATTGAAAAATCCATTTTCATTGAAATAACGATGAACGGAGAACGCCAAGGCGGATCGCAGTCTCATTACTGCTCCAAATGTATTGGTGCGCACCCTCAAATGGGCGTTTTCTCTTAGGAATTCGTAAGAGTGTTTCTTGGGTTGGATGGGGTACATTTCGGCATCGGAATCACCAAGTATTTCCAATTGATCTACTTGGACTTCAACTCTTTGACCCGTTCCTTGACTTTCAACTAGGGTGCCTTTTACGGATATCGCAGCTCCTGTTGTAATGCGTTTCAGCAAGCCAGAATCTGTATTCTCGAAATCGAGCACGCACTGTAAATTTCTAAGTGTAGAACCGTCATTAAGAGCGATAAAGCGATTGCCTCTAAAAGTTCTTACCCACCCCTTAACTAGGATGTCGGAGCGAGTTGGGTGATCGTCTAGAATGGTAACAATGGCGTGATGCTTCATGGTTGGCTATTTTTCTTTGTAAAGATAGCAGATTGAAATAAATTAACCGTCTGCCCCATCGTCTTCGTCTGGAATAATTTTTATGGTAGGTTCTCTTAAAACGGTCTTGTTAGCGATTAATTTTTCAAGAGTTAAAAGCATGCTAGGCAACAATAATAAATTGGAAAGCATGGCAACGAGCAGGGTTCCTGAAATTAGAGCTCCAAGAGCTACTGTACCGCCAAAATCGGAGGTGAGAAAAACAGAAAATCCAAAGAACAAGACCACTGAAGTATAGAGCATGCTGATTCCTGTTTCTTGTAACGCGGCGAACACTGAGCGCTTGATTCTCCACCTATGACTTTGAAGTTCTTGGCGGTATTTGGCCAAAAAATGAATGGTGTCATCGACCGAAATACCAAAGGCAATACTAAATACCAATACCGTTGATGGTTTTATGGGTACTCCCAAATAGCCCATTACACCAGCTGTTATTATTAGCGGAATGATGTTCGGAATTAATGAAATCAAAATCATTCTAAACGATCGGAACATATAGGCAATGAAAAGAGCAATCAGCACAATGGCCAGCGATAAAGAGATCAATAGATTTTGCACCAAATATTTTGTTCCCTTCTCAAACATATAAGCCTTACCAGTAATGGTGACGTCATAGCGATCACGTGGAAAAATATTTTCCATTTGAGTTCGAATGCCTACCTCAATATCTTCGAGTTGATCGATGCCGTCATCTTTGATAAATACTGTTATCCGAGCCATACGACCATCTGAGGTGACAAAGCTTTTCAAAAGATCCACTTGATTACTTCCTTTCTTGAGATAACTCATAATGAAATTGCTTTCTTGAGCCGTTGGAAGGTCGTAATATTTAGGATCGCCATTGTAGAAAGCTTGTTTGGAATATTTTACCATGCTAACAATCGAGACCGGTCTTGAAAGCTGAGGAATTTCGTTCAAGTAGTCCTCTAGTTTAGCCATTTTGACAATATTAGAACGCTTGGTTACACCATTGTCTTGCTTAGTATCTAAAATGATTTCGATGGGCATAATGCCATCAAATTCATCTTCAAAAAATCGGATGTCTTTATAAAATTTGGCATTTTTAGGCATGTCTTCTAAGAGGCTGCCTGAAATCTTCATTTGATAAATTCCAATAGCGCCTAGAATCACAGCAAAAGTGCTAACGGTATAAATGACCCATCGCTTTTCTCTAACGATACCCGTCATCCAGTCAATGACGAAACTGGTCCATTTTCGATTCAAATGTTCCAAATGCCTTGGCTTGGGCATTGGAAGGAAACTATAAATGATTGGAATAATTAATAAACAGATCAAAAAAATCGCCAGAATACTCAGAGAAGCCACTACACCAAATTCTATCAACAAACGACTTTGAGTAATTGTAAAGGTTGCAAAACCAGAGGCAGTCGTAACGTTAGTCATTAGGGTGGCATTTCCTACCTTAGTGATGACGCGCTGTAGAGACTTGGCCTTGTTGCCGTGTGAGTTGACCTCGTGCTGATATTTATTGATTAGGAATATACAATTGGGAATTCCGATAACAATAATGACTGGAGGGATAAGAGCCGTCAAAACGGTTATCTCATACTCGAGAAACCCAAGTATGCCAAAGGTCCACATCACTCCGATAACTACAACAAGAAGTGAAATAAAAGTAGCACGCCATGATCGGAAAAAGGCAAAAAACAAAAAGCAGGTGACCAGTATCGCTGCAATGATAAAACCCCCTATTTCATCGATAATGTATTGGGAGTTTAAGGTTCGGATGTAGGGCATGCCAGAAATGCGCAGATCCAGATTGTGTTTGGATTCAAATGCCTGTATGGTAGGAATTAAATCGTTAACAATAAAATCTTTGCGCGCTGCAGAATTGACGACACTCTTGTCCAAATAAATAGCTGTTTGAACAGTCCCTGACTCCGAATTGTAAAACAAGCCCTCGTAAACAGGCAGTTGATCTTTTAAGTCTGATTGGAGCTGCGCTATTTTTTCTGGTGTAATTTCACCCTCCAAAAGAG
The DNA here is from genome assembly GCA_027592025.1 of Bacteroidota bacterium. Lineage (GTDB taxonomy): Bacteria > Bacteroidota > Bacteroidia > Flavobacteriales > Flavobacteriaceae > JALRKI01. Next base: position 17,509 of record JAQCIQ010000007.1, on the reverse strand, counting down.
CAGAGGATTTGAACTTGGCTTCGTCATCTAATTTCGTCAATCGCTGGAGTTGATCAATGGAAATGACCAAATCAACAGATTCATTTTCTCTAAAATGTTCTGCAAGATTTACCCAGTCTTTAAATACTGGTAAATTAAAAAGAGAAGAGTCTTTAAGAGCAACAACTACGACGTTACCCTCTTCGCCAAATTCCTCTAAAAAGTCGTTGTAAGTAGTATTTACAATGTGATTGTCGGGGAGTAAATTTGCTTCTGTGTAGGAAAAACGCATTTTGTTCCACTGCGTTGTGGATAAGGCAGTAAGTACTGCTATTCCTACCAGTATGCCAATTCTGTTTCGAAGTATGATTCTGGCTAAACTACTCCAAAATTCGAACGAATATGACTTCTTCACATTGATTTTTTAAAGCTGCAAAGGTAACGATATCAATGTGAAAAAAGACTGCAAGTCTAGACTAAACCGTCATAATTTCCTGTTCTTTCAGTAAAAACAGGGCATCTACTTTTTTGATGTAGTCATCCGTAATCTTTTGAATGTCTATTTCGGTATTGCTTTTCATGTCCTCAGAAGCATGTTCCAATTTTTTCACATCAGAATTGCCTTCTTTCCTTGCGTTGCGGATTAGGATTTTGGCCTCCTCGCTAGCCGCTTTGGCCATTTTGGCCAATTCCCGACGTCGTTCTTCGGTCAAAGGTGGAACATTGATGATCAAAGCCTCTCCGTTATTCATGGGGTTGAATCCCAAATTGGCAACCATGATGCTGTGTTCGATGTTTTGAAGGGAAGACTTTTCATAAGGTTGCACTATTATCGTTCTACCGTCAGGCGCATTGACATTCGCCATTTGATTCAAAGGTGTGGGCGTGCCATAGTATTCCACTATAATACTTCCAAGCATGGCCGGACTAGCTTTTCCTGCCCTAATGTTTGCAAACTCTTTTTTGAGAAAATCCAGAGATTTTGACATGGATTCCTCGGTGCTTTCGATGATAAAAGAAATTTCCTCCTCCATTTTGTTTTCTATTTAAATCAAACGGTGATTATAAATTAACAGTTGTTCCAACCTGCTGTCCAGAAACTATTTTTAGCAGATTCCCCTTTTTGTTTATGTCAAAGACAATTATGGGCAAATTATTTTCTTGACTCAAGGTAAAAGCGGTTGTGTCCATTACTTTCAAACCTTTTTTCAAGACGTCAGCAAAGCTAATTTGATCAAATTTAATAGCATCAGAATTTTTCTCTGGATCTTCATTGTAGATACCATCGACTCTCGTTCCTTTGAGAATCACATCGGCTTCTATTTCAATGGCTCTTAGCACAGCAGCTGAGTCAGTAGTGAAATAGGGGTTTCCCGTTCCTCCGCCAAAAATGACCACACGTCCCTTTTCAAGATGGCGCATCGCGCGTCGGCGAATAAATGGCTCAGCCACTTCATTGATTGCTATGGCTGTTTGCAAACGAGTAGGCACATCCAAATTTTCCAAAGCGGACTGAAGTGCCAATCCGTTAATGATGGTAGCCAACATGCCCATGTGATCGGCTTGTACACGATCCATGCCTTTGCCAGCACCTGCAACTCCTCTAAAAATATTTCCTCCTCCAATAACGATTGCGACTTCAACCCCTGAGTCCACAATGTTTTTAATTTCAGAGGCATATTCCGAAAGTTTTTCGGGATCGATGCCGTATTGATTTGAACCCATCAGGGCTTCGCCAGAGAGTTTGAGTAGAATGCGTTTGTATTTCACAGTTGGTTGAATTGAATAACAAATATAAGATTCATTTTGAATATCGGTTGGGATACACTCATGGAGATTTGCAAAAAAAAAGCTCCGTTACGGAGCTTTAAATTCAAGTTGTTCTATTTATCCGAGCGCAACCCTCGCAAAGCCTACTACCTTCAGATCTGTATTTACAGATTTGACGTAATCAGAAACGCTGAATTTGCTGTCTTTAATAAAATCTTGGTTCACCAAAGTGTTATCTTTAAAGAATCGGTTCAGTTTTCCTTTGGCAATATTGTCTAACATGGCCTCTGGTTTTCCTTCTTGACGCAATTGGTCCTTAGCGATTTCGATCTCTTTTTCAATGGTCACAGCATCAACGCCATGTTCGTCCAAAGCAATTGGATCCATAGCCGCAGCTTGCATGGCAACATCTCTGGCCGCTGTTGTAGCACCTTCGACATTAGCAGACAATCCTACAATAGTTGCAATCTTATTTCCAGCGTGAATGTATGAACCAACGAAGGCCGCCTCCAAAACTTTAAAAGATCCGATCTCAATTTTCTCTCCAATTACGCCAGTCTGTTCAGTTAGTTTTTCGGCTACTGTCATGCCTCCAAAATCAGCTCCCAAAACAGCGTCTAAACTGTCGTGTTTTAAGGCAATTTCAGACATGGCATGAGCCAAGGCTACATAGCTGTCATTTTTGGCAACAAAATCTGTTTCACAGTTCAAGGTAAAAACTACACCACGAGTGGCGCTGTCGTTAACTTTTGCCATAGCTACACCTTCACTCGAATCTCGATCGGCGCGATTGGCGGCTACTTTTTGTCCTTTTTTTCTTAAGATTTCAATGGCTGTTTCGAAATTGCCTTCAGCTTCAACAAGAGCTTTTTTGCAATCCATCATTCCGGCACCTGTTGTCTGTCTTAATTTATTGACTTCGGCTGCTGTAATATTAGTCATGGTATAATAATAAAGTGGTGATTAATAAAAATGAGTTTATTCTTCTTCTCTTACAGCGACTGTTTTAGACGCTTTTGACTTTCCAACTGCGGCAGTATCATCTAGATTGATATCAGCATCAGAATCTGCTTTGCGATCCATTAGGCCTTCGGAAACACCTGAGGCGATATATTGAAGTACTTTGCTGATGGATTTTGAAGCGTCATCGTTCGCTGGAATTACATAGTCAACCTCACGAGGGTCAGAATTGGTATCCACCATGGCGAAGATTGGAATATTGAGTTTTTGAGCTTCTTTAACGGCGATGTGCTCACGTTTGATGTCAACAATGAACAATGCCGCAGGCAATCTTGTCATATCGGAAATTGAACCTAAGTTTTTTTCTAACTTGGTTCTCAAACGGTCAACTTGAAGACGTTCTTTCTTAGATAAAGTATTGAATGTGCCGTCTTTTTTCATACGATCAATCATAGACATTTTCTTGACCGCTTTACGAATGGTGACAAAATTGGTCAACATACCGCCAGGCCAGCGCTCAGTGATGTAAGGCATGTTAAGCTCCGATGCCGTTTGAGCAACGATTTCCTTGGCTTGTTTTTTGGTGGCTAGGAACAAAATCTTACGACCTGAAGCTGCGATTTTAGCCATTGCCATAGCTGCCTCTTCAATTTTAGCTGCAGTTTTGTACAGGTTGATAATGTGAATGCCATTGCGCTCCATATAGACATATGGTGCCATGTTGGGGTCCCATTTACGGGTGAGGTGGCCAAAATGTACGCCTGCCTCGAGAAGTGATTTTACATCTACTTTTTCCATTGTGCTTAGTTTACGTTCTGATTTAGCAATGATCAAGTGGCGCTTTTTGCGGCCTTCACCATTTAGATGCTAAACTAATTGAGTTTAAATAGTCAACAGTGCCTGTGGACACCGTTATCCAATTATCGTTTAGAGAATTGGAATTTCTTACGGGCTTTTTTCTGTCCGAATTTCTTACGCTCAACCATTCTTGGATCACGAGTCAATAAGCCTTCGGGCTTCAAAATAGCTCTATATTCTTCATTGATTTCACACAGGGCACGAGAAATGGCCAATCGAACGGCTTCTGCCTGTCCTGTTACACCACCACCCAATACACTGATTTTGATATCAAAAGACTTTTCGTTATCGGTGAGCATTAAAGGCTGAGTCACTTTATATTGTAAAGGAGCAGTGGCAAAATAAACCGCCATGTCTTTTTTGTTTACCGTGATGTTACCTTTTCCTTTAGAGACGTACGCACGAGCAACTGCTGTCTTACGACGTCCTATTTTGTGTACTACTTCCATTATTTGATATCGTTAAGGTTAATGACCTTAGGTTGTTGTGCCTCATATTGATGATCTGCTCCAGAAACAACTTTCAGGTTGCGGAACAATTCAGCGCCAAGTTTGTTTTTTGGCAACATGCCCTTTACCGCTTTTTCAACCAATCGGGTAGGATCTTTCTTAAACATCTCTTGAGCGGTTAAAGAACGCTGCCCACCTGGATAACCAGTATGTCGGATATAGGTTTTGTCGGCCCATTTGTTCCCAGTCAGCGCAACTTTCTCTGCATTGACAACAATGACGTTGTCTCCACAGTCGGTATGTGGCGTATAACTGGTTTTGTGTTTACCGCGCAATAGGATTGCAACGACAGATGACAAACGGCCTAACGCTAGACCCTCTGCGTCAACCAGTACCCACGATTTCTCAATCGTTGCTTTATTGGCTGATATGGTTTTATAACTAAGTGTATCCACTGTGTAAAAATTTCAATTAAATTCCGTTCTGAAAACGGCTTGCAAATCTACAATTATATATTTGATTCGCAAATTGCTTGTCTGGTATTTTTTTTGAATAATAATTTTTAGACGATTAAGAGGTTCAACAAGCCTATCTGTTTGAAGTATTTTTGTCAAATTAACGCCACATTAAAATATTTACTTCAATTTTGTCCCCAATTTTGTTCTAATGACTCACTCCTCAAAAGTTGCGCTGTTGCTAATCATGGCATGTCTGATCATGTCTTTTGGATTTGCTCAGAATCCAGTTCCAAGAAAAACCTACACTACCAAGCACATGACCCAAAACGCCCCTGAAATCGATGGGGTTTTAGATGATAAGGTTTGGAATGAAGTCGAATGGTCAGGTGATTTTGTCGAGTTTGACCCAAATGAAAACACAGCTCCAGAATATCAATCTCAGTTTAAAATCATCTACGACGATAAATTTTTATACGTTGCCTTTCGAGCATTTGATTCGGAACCTGAAAAAATTGTACAACGTTTGTCTCGTCGAGATGGGTTTGTAGGCGACAGAGCCAATATTCTGTTTGACAGCTACAACGACCAGCGCACAGGTTTTATGTTTACTGTTACCGCTACCGGCGTCAAAGGAGATGAGATTGTTACTCGCAATGGAGACAATTTTGACGACAGTTGGAACCCCATTTGGTACACCAATGCTGTAGTTGACGACAAAGGCTGGGCCGCAGAAATGAAAATTCCTTTTTCTCAATTGCGTTTTGGAAAAGAAGCAAAGCAGAATTGGGGACTCAATTTTGGTCGACAAAACTTCAGGCTCAATGAATTTTCCCTATGGCAACGTATTCCTGCAGATGCAGCTGGATTTGTGAGTGAATCTGGTGTGCTGACTGGACTTAATGATCTAGAGCCCCAAAAGCAAAAGGAGGTTCAACCGTTTGTCGTCTCTCAACTGGACAATTATCCTGCAGAAGCAGGTAATCCCTTTCGCGACGGAAAGGATTTTGGACTTAACGCCGGACTGGATGCCAAAATAGGGGTGACTAACGATTTGACCTTGGACCTTACTGTTAATCCTGATTTTGGACAGGTTGAAGCCGACCCAGCTCAAATAGCCCTAGACGGATTTGAAATTTTTTTTAAAGAACAGCGCCCCTTCTTCGTAGAAAATAAGTCCATTTTTGATTTTAATTTCGGTGGCGAAAGTGATAATCTCTTCTATTCCCGACGAATTGGCCGGAGTCCCCAAGGTTACCCTGATTCCAGTGGATTTGTCGATCAACCTATTAGTACGGCTATTTTGGGAGCCGCAAAATTCTCTGGAAAAACTCAAAGCGGCTGGTCCATCGGATTATTGGAAAGTCTTACTCGACGTGAATTTGCTCAAGTGCAAGACGGGAATGAGCGGAGTGAGGTAGAAGTAGAACCTCTGACGAATTACGCAGTAGCAAGAGTGCAAAAAGATTTTAACAACGACAATTCCTTTGTAGGGGGAATGTTTACCGCCGTTAACAGGGGAGATCTGCCAGTCAATCTCGATGGTTTGCACACCTCCGCTTATTCTGGAGGGCTGGATTTTCAACACCAGTGGCAAAACCGCGAGTATGCTGTAGAAGGAAAATTTGTTTTCAGTCATGTCGTTGGTAGCAAAGAAGCCATATTGAACACTCAGCTATCTCAAGTGCATCTTTTTCAGCGACCAGACGCCGATCATCTTTCAGTCGATCCTACCAGAACATCTTTAACAGGGACGGGTGGGCGTTTTTCATTTAACAAAAGAGGAGGCGGAAATTTTGGCTACAGCATTGGATTTCATTTCCGTTCTCCAGAGATTGAATTGAACGACATCGGTTTTTTGAGGCAAACAGATTTTGTCCGTCAATACGTGTCTTTGAGATACAAAATTCTTAAACCCATCGGCCGGTTTAGAACTATTTCTAGCCGATTTCTTCAGTTTTCCTCATTTGATTTTCAAGGTAACTACAACCGAATGGAATACCGTTTGAATAATGAAATAGGGCTATTTAACAATTGGAATTTTGAGCTTGGATTATTTCACAAGCCTCGTATTTTGGAAACTACGACCTTGAGAGGTGGACCAATTTGGCGTTTTTCAGAAGAAAACGCAATTTCCTTTGATGTCAAAAGTGATGAAAGAAAAAGACTTAGCGGTTTTGGAGGAATTTTTTACGCTCAAGCGAATGAAAACAACTTTTCCATGAAGCGTTTTCAAGTGGGACTAACTTATCAGCCCATGGACGCCTTGACCATCGCATTTAGTCCAGAGTATTCTATTAGGCCAAACAAAACTCAATATGTCACCGAAACAGCTTTTAACGGCACTCCCCGATATATTATGGCCTCAATTGACAACAATACCCTGTCGGCTTCTTTAAGGGTCAATTATACCATCAATCCAAACTTGACGGTTCAATATTATGGACAACCTTTTGTGAGCAATGGTAATTACAGCAATTTTAAATACGTTACCAATTCTGTCGCCGACCGATTGAGCGACCGATATCATATCTACGACGATGCTCAGATAGCGTTTTCTGGTGCAACCAATTCTTACCAAGTGGACGAAGATCGAGATGGTATTGACGATTTTAGCTTTGGAAAACCTGACTTTTCTGTTGTTCAATTCCTATCCAATCTCGTGTTGAGATGGGAGTATATTCCAGGCTCTGAGTTGTTCCTTGTTTGGTCTCAAGGGGTTTCTTCCTCTGGCGATTACAATGAAGGTTTGGCCGAAAACCTCAACGACTATTGGTTGGCTCAAAAGCCGAGCAACACCTTTTTAATCAAGGCTACCTACCGCTTTCTGTTATAAAACATTAATGAGCTTCTAGCCAGTTGTCGCCTTTACCAACGTCAACGACCAAGGGGACTTTGAGAGGATAGGCATTTTCCATTGCTGTTTTGATCAGTTGCTTCATGGTTTCCAATTCGGGCTTGTAAACGTCGAAAACCAATTCATCATGCACTTGAAGCAGCATTTTAGATTGGAAGTTTCCTTGCGACAAGGCTTTGTGAATATTAATCATCGCAATTTTGATGATGTCGGCAGCGCTACCTTGAATGGGAGCGTTCACCGCGTTGCGCTCTGCAGCGCTGCGAACTACAGCGTTTCCAGCGTTGATATCACTCAAATACCGCCTTCTACCTAGAACAGTTTGAACATAGCCGTTTTCTCTGGCAAATTCAATTTGACTTTGTATATAATCTTGAAGTTTGGGGTAAGTGGCAAAATACAAATCGATGAGATCTTTAGATTCACTGCGAGACAAATCGGTCTGATTGCTCAATCCAAAGGCAGAAACACCATAAATGATCCCAAAATTGACGGTTTTGGCATTACTTCTTTGCTCTCTAGTGACCTTTTCTATTGGAACTCCAAAAACCCTAGATGCAGTGGCAGCATGAATGTCTTCTCCTTGAACAAAGGCCGAGATCATGTTATCTTCCTCACTCAATGCTGCGATTACTCTAAGTTCTATTTGGGAATAATCGGCAGACATTAAAACAAATTCTTCGTTTCTTGGGATAAAAGCCTTTCTTACTTGTTTGCCTCGCTCAGTTCGAATTGGAATATTCTGAAGATTAGGGTTGTTACTACTCAATCTTCCAGTCGCTGCGACTGTTTGGAGGTACTGCGTATGAACTCGTCCTGTTTCTTCCAAGACCTGACCCGGTAGAGCGTCGATGTAGGTGCTTTTGAGTTTGGCGAGTTCCCGATAGGACAATATTTTGTCGATGATGTCGTGATCTTTTGCCAGGTATGACAGCACATCCTCGGCTGTCGAATATTGACCTGTTTTGGTTTTCTTGGGTTTATCAACCAATTTCATTTTTTCAAAAAGAATCACGCCCAATTGTTTTGGAGAGGCAATATTAAATTCTTCTCCTGCCAGGCGATAGATGTCTTGTTCCAGATTGAGTATGTCTTGATTCAAATCTACAGACAAAGATTTAAGAAATTTGCTGTCTAAATTGATCCCTTCTAGCTCCATTTGAGCCAAGACCCTAACCAGTGGCATTTCAATGGTGTCGAACAGGACTCTAATTTGAGCCTGTTCTAATTCAATTTCAAAATGCTGCTTCAATTGAAGAGTGATGTCCGCGTCTTCGGCTGCATATTCAGTTTGTTTGTCCAAAGGCACATCGCGCATTGAACGCTGGTTTTTGCCCTTGCTGCCAATGAGTTCAGAAATGGGTTGGGGACTATAATTCAAATAGGTTTCTGCTAGAACATCCATGTTGTGACGCATATCAGGATTGATCAAATAGTGAGCAATCATGGTATCAAACAATGGTCCCTTGACTTCAACCTTGTATTTATCCAAGACCTTGATGTCGTATTTGAGGTTTTGACCAATCTTTTCAATGGCTTCTGACTCAAAAAAGGGTTTGAATTTTTCAATTACAGTTTGGCATTCAAGGGCACTTTCTGGGAACGGAATGTAATAGCCTTTATGAGGCTCCCAAGAAAATGCCATACCAACCAAATCCGCAGTTATGGGGTCAAGTCCTGTAGTTTCAGTATCAAAACAAACTGAGGATTGACCCATCAGTTTTTCAACAAACAAATCCAATGCTAAACCCGGTTGAATGAGTTGGTAAAAATGTGGTGTATTGTCGAGATTGTTTCGTTTGAAAGAGGTTTCCTTCGTTTCTGTGGTAATGGAAATCGGCGCATCAAATAAGGAAAATTGCCCTTGCCCAGCCGCAGGAGACTGCGAAGGAGGCGATTTTTTTTCAATAGGAGTTGCTATGACTTCGTTTTGAAAGGTCTTTTTTAAATTATCCAAAAGCCTTCTGAATTCCAGTTCGTTAAAAATGGCCTCAACAGCCCCGAAATCAGGGGTGTCGAGTTCGTAATTCTTTTCGTTGAAATCAACAGGGACGTCTAAAATAATGGTTGCAAGTCTTTTGGACAGTAAGCCCAATTCCTTACTGGCTTCGACATTTTCTCTCATTTTACCCTTGAGTTCATGGGCATGGTCCAACAGATTTTCCATACTGCCATACTCAGACAACAGTTTTTTAGCCGTTTTGTCTCCAATTCCTGGGAGCCCCGGAATGTTGTCTACGGCATCACCCTTCATCGCCAAGAAATCGATGACCTGCAAGGGATGTTCTACTTCAAAGTTCTTTTTCACCTCATCCACACCCCAAACCTCATAACCTCCTCCAAACTGAGGGCGGTACATGAAAATATTTTCACTGACCAATTGGGCAAAATCCTTATCTGGAGTTACCATATAAGTTTTGTATCCTGCCATCTCTGCTTTTTTGGCCAATGTCCCAATTATATCATCTGCTTCAAAACCTGGTACAACTACCACTGGTATGTGCATTGCTTCAAGAATTTGCTCTATATAGGGTACTGCTAACGAAATAGCTTCAGGAGTTTCGTCCCGATTGGCCTTGTAAGCGTCGAACATCTCGTTTCGAGCGTCGCTGCCACCTCGGTCAAAACATACCGCCAAGTGGTCTGGTCGCTCTCTTTTGATGACGTCCAGCAACGAATTGGTAAAACCCAAAATCGCCGAGGTATTCAGCCCTTTTGAATTGATCCTCGGATTTTTAATGAAAGCGTAATAGCCTCTAAATATGAGCGCAAAGGCATCAAGAAGAAACAGGCGTTTTTGGGTTGACATGCCAGCAATTAGTTATAGGATGGAGAAGGAATGTTTTCGTTGCCAGAGGTATCATGTTTCGTAATGCTAAACCCTTTATGAATGGAATAGGAACCGTATTCCCCTTTTTTGTTCAAAGCTATAAATCCTACTTGGAAGTCCTTGGCTTTATCGCCAGCGCGGTCAACGATCCTTTGAACTGCTATTTCGCAAGCTTCTTGAGGCGATTTGCCTTGACGCATGAGCTCTACTATGAGAAAGCTACCTACGTTCTTAACAATCTCTTCACCTAAGCCAGTTGCCGTAGCGGCTCCGACTTTGTTATCCACATAGAGTCCTGCACCGATGATGGGGGAATCTCCGATGCGACCAGCCATTTTGTAGGCCAATCCACTGGTCGTGCATGCCCCTGACAAATCGCCATTTTCATCCATGGCAAGCATGCCAATAGTGTCGTGATTCTCAATGTTAATAATTGGTTTGTACAATGAAGTTTCTTTCCATTTTTCCCAGTCCGCTTTTGATTTTTCGGTCAATAAATTTTCGACAGGAAAACCTTGTTCGATGGCAAATCGTTTGGCTCCCTCACCAGCTAGCATCACATGAGGTGTTTCTTCCATTACTTTTCGGGCTACCGAGACCGCGTGCACAATGCCTTTCAAATAGACTACGGCCCCGCTATTACCGTGGCTGTCCATTATGCAGGCGTCTAAAGTCACCTCACCATCTCGATCGGGAAGGCCGCCTTTGCCAATGGATTGACCCTTTTCGTTAGCCTCTTCAAGTCGGCATCCTGCCTCGACCGCATCAATAGCCGTTCCGCCTGAGGAAAGTGCCTTGTATGCTTCGGTGGTAGCTTCTGGAACATTCCAAGTGCCAATCACTATTGGTCCTTTGAACGCAACTTCTTCGACTTTAGGTTGACAACCTAACAATGTTGACAATAGACTTAATACAATTAGTCTTGGGTGAAATGGTATAGAAAATGTCATGATAATTTAGCGTTGATTTTTGTTGAGGCGAAATATAAAATATAGCCATAACAGGCAATAACAAGAAGGTAGGCCACTTGGAAACCAACAAAATCAGTCAATAATCCATAGAGTGGCGGAATGATTGCCCCTCCAACTATGGCTGTACATAACAGTCCTGATGCCTTGGGTTTCAAGTCTCCTATGCCATCGATTGATAAGGTAAAAATGGTCGGAAACATGATTGAATTGAACAAACCTACGGCCAAAATACTCCACATGGCCACTAGACCTGTTGAACTCATTGAAATCACAATACTCGCGATTGCAAGACCAGAGAAGAAAACGAGCACTTTGGCTGGCTGAATATATTTCATTACTCCAGCGCCTATAAAACGTCCAATCATTGCCCCTGACCAATAACAAATAACAAAAATACCCAAGAGGGCTTTGTCGTCTGCACCCTCTAAACTTCTTGAAAACACGGTCGCCACAGTATTGGCAACACCCATTAGGGCGTCGCTATTTCTGATGGATTCGATGACATTAAGTTCTAAAAAATAATTGACCAGGTAGCTACCAATGGCCACTTCTGCCCCAACATAGAAGAAAATTCCCATAACGCCTAGACGAAGTCCCTTATTTTTCAGGGCCTCCAAATAGGTTCCAGTATGATTGTTTTCGATGAGCTTAGGCAATTGAACAACAAGAAACACAATGGCGATTGCACCAATAAACGCCGCAAGTCCAAGGAATGGCATTTGTACTGCCGAGGCTTCAGAGGCGTAATAGGATGTCTTTTCAACTTCCGAAAGCGCTTCGATTGATCCACTATTGAGCACTTTGTCGCTCAAAAGGAAAAGTGCTCCCACCGCAGGTGCAATGGCGGTCCCCAAAGAGTTGAACGCTTGAGAAAGGTTGAGACGGCTTGAGGCGCTCGATTCACTGCCCAAAACCGCCACGTACGGATTGGCGGCAACCTGCAAAATGGTCATACCTCCAGCCAATACAAAATAGGCCAGCATAAAAATTCCAAAAACCCGATAAGACGCCGCTGGGTAAAATAGCAAGCAGCCTGTTGCCATGGTGGCTAATCCTAAGATGATGCCTCGTTTGTATCCGATTTTAGTCAGCAAATAACTTGCCGGCACAGAGAGGACAAAGTATGCGCCAAAGAAGGCGAATTGAACCAAGCCCGCTTGAAAATAGGTAAGGGTAAATAGCTCGCGTAATCTTGGGATTAAAGAATCTACTAACACGGTAATAAACCCCCAAAGGAAAAATAAAATGGTCACCAAAAGAAAGGCGGATCGATAAGAATTTTTTGTTGTCATTGTTTAGTTTAAAATTATTTCATCAGTAAAAATCCAACTACGACCGTCATAGGGATATCCTATGTGCCATTCTGGCAAAGCACCAAGGTTGGTTGCTATAACCTTGACAGCCTTAACGGGTCGTTTTGACCAAGTCATACGTATTGTCTTTATTTCGGTGGCGTCAGAGGGGGTAGCATTTTCAATAGTTTTTTTACCAATGGATTGGAATTGAATCCCATCGGACGAAATGAATACTTCAACCGTCGAAGGAAAGAATATCCAAGATCTTTGATCCATGATGAAAGATATGTCGAGCTGAGACAATGGCTTGGTTTGGTTCAACATTACAGTTGCTTCCAAATCTTGATCGTGGAATCCTTGCCATGCTCCAGAACGAAAATCAGTTCCTCCTCGCCTGCCATCAATCAGGGCGTCATCTCCTCCAGCATTGTATTGATTGGCATAGGGACTGTCGAGTTTCATGCTGAGATTGGCGTCTATTTTGATCAGCTCTGAGGTAATTACAGCGCTCTTTTGACCATTTTTGGAGGCATAGACTTTCAAGACCGAAGTGTCATCAATTGCAATTGGAGCCTTGTAAACTTTAAATTCAGAATCGTTGAGACTAAAATACACTTGTGCCTCTTTATCGATGTGACCCAAAGACAAGGAGGTTTTGTATTTAAAGGTAGGATCACCCTCAATAATAAACGGTGCTGCAACAAACTCGGGATCAACTATCTCAGTGCGCGGAGATTTAGCTTTCCATTGGGTTGGACTGTCAGTCAAAAAGTACTCGAGCAGTCCTCCGCTCATGATTTTGCTGTGATCTATTTCAGTGGATTCTAATGGTGTGCCGTTGAAAAGAACTTTTTCTATGTAAATTGATTTAGGAGAGTCTTTATGAGTTTTGATTTTAAAATGTTTCCCATTTTCAAGAGTGATGTCAGCGGCCGAAACTTTGGGTGTGCCAATTACATAGGTATTTGAGCCTGGGGTCACGGGATAAAAGCCCAAGCTGCTAAAAATGTACCAAGCACTCATTTGACCACAGTCCTCATTGCCCGAAATGCCATCGGGGGTGTTGGTGTAAAGGTTGGACATGATTTGGGCAACTCTTGCTTGAGTTTTTGCGGGTTTGTCAACAAAATTGTAGAGGTAGGCCATGTGATGACTGGGTTCGTTACCATGGGCGTATTGTCCGATGAGTCCCGTAATGTCAGCCTGTTCGCGACCTGTGGTAGAATCGTTGGCTTCAAACATGTCGTCAAGAGCTTTTTCAAACTGACTTGCTCCTCCCATTAAGTTTATTAGTCCATTGATGTCTTGAGGCACTGCAAAACGGTATTGCCAAGCATTGGCTTCTGTGTAGTTGAAATTGACTTCAAAAGGATCGAAAGGGGCAAACCATTGATTGTTCAAGCGGCCTCTCATGAAGCCAGATGAGGGGTCGTAGATGTTTTTATAGGATTGAGCTCTTTTTAAAAAATTCTGGGCGACTTCCTTTTCCCCCATATCCAATGCCATTTTGTAAATGGTCCAATCGTCGTAGGCGTATTCTAGCGTTTTGGAAACCGATTCGCTTTCGTTTTCCATCGGAATAAATCCATAAGATTTGTAGGATTCAAGCCCTAACTTGTCACGGGTTGCACTGTGAACCATTGCCTCCAAAGCTTTGTTTTTGTCAAATCCACGAATGCCTTTCAAATAGGCGTCTGATATTACTGGCACGGCATGATATCCAATCATACAGCCAGTGTAATTGCCCGACAAATCCCAAATTGGCATAATGCCTCCTTCGTCGTATTTGGCCAAAAAAGTCTTGATAAAGTCCTCAGTACGCTTGGTTTCAAGTATGGTAAATAAAGGATGAGTGGCTCGGTAAGTGTCCCAAAGCGAGAAAACCGTGTAGTAATCAAACTCATCGGTTTGATGAACTTTTAAATCCATTCCGCGGTACTGTCCATCGACATCTTGGTAGAGGTTAGGCGCAATCATGGTGTGATACATGGCGGTATAAAAATTCACTTTGGTGTCTTGATCTTCAGCTTCAATGGTAATTTTTTGGAGTTGTTGATTCCATTTTTGATTGGCTTCAGCTTTGACCGTTTCAAATGATTTTTGACCAATTTCAGCCACTCTATTGGCTAGAGCGCCCTTTTCGTCAACTGCCGAAATCCCAATTCTTACCTCAATTTGATCCGATTGACTTTCGTCAAAAATAAATGCTGCCTTAACCTTAGTTCCTTCCGTTTGACCGTCTAAAAACACAACTTTTATATAATCTCTTGAAAACTCAAAATCAAAAAATAACATTTGATTTTCAGCCCAGGCCTGAGAGTGCCTATAGCCCGAGACGTGCTTGCGGTCCGAAACATCGACCTTGGAGTCTAGGACCTTGTCACGGTGCACCAAATCCAATACAATCACTTGAGGACTGCCTTTTTCAAATCGGTATTGATGAATTCCGCTGCGCTCGCTAACCGTGAGTTCGACATCGATGTTGACACTGTCCAAATGAACGGCGTAGTAGCCCGGCGAAGCTTTTTCGTTTTCGTGAGCAAATGGGGCACGATAACCCGTTTTGCCGTCAGCGCCGTTGTTGAAAATCACAGATGTAGTAGGCATCAATAGGACATCCCCGTAGTCGCTTGCACCAGTGCCACTCAAATGAGTGTGGGAAAAACCGTAAATGTATTTGTCGCTGTAGTGGTAACCAGAACAGCCATCCCACCCGTCCAATCGGGTATCAGGACTCAGTTGCATCATGCCAAAAGGCATGGTCGCTCCCGGAAAGGTATGCCCGTGTCCACCAGTGCCAATCAAAGGATTGACCAAAGAAGTAAAGTCAGATTCGGGCTGAGGATTTTGGCAAGTGACAAGCGTCAAACATGCAAAAAATAGGAGCGGTAAATGTGCTTTGTTAAAGATGTTATTTTTCAAAATTTTAAAACGAAATTTAGAACGAAGCCACAAGATAGAAAATCTTAACCTAATCTTGGGATTATACTTTTCAACAATATCTTACTTTTGCGGCCTATTGATGAGAGCCAAATGACATTATTTTTGCTGTTTTTTATTTTGACCGCTATAGGTATTGAACTCTACGCCTATCAGGCTTTAAAAACAGCTGCCAAAAAAGGTTGGTTCAGATGGTTTTATTGGGGAATAACCTCGCTCGGCTATTTAATCTTTTTGACCCAATTGGTGATGTTTATAGCAGGAGCCAAGTACAGAGGGCTCATAGGGTTGTCTTTTGCCTCTTTCATTACCGTATCAATAGCCAAATGGTTGATTATTGTCCTGTTGTTTTCGGAGGATGTAGTGAGACTTCTAGTGTTTTTGGGGCGTAAAGTTGGCCTATTGTCTAGGACAGAACAATACATGCCATCTCGAAAAAAATTCATCAGCCAGATTGCCCTTGGCCTCACAGCATTGCCCTTTGCCAGTGTAATTTACGGGGTGTTCAAAGGGCGTTATGATTTTCGAGTGATTCATCACACCCTGACCTTCGACGATTTGCCTGAGGCTTTCAACGGATATCAAATCACTCACATTAGCGATTTGCATATGGGCACCTTTGACGATATGGACAAAGTGAACTATGCCATCGATTTGATTCAGAGTCAGCAATCGGATGTGATTCTGTTTACTGGGGATTTGGTCAACAATGAGTCTAATGAGGTATTGCCTTGGCAAACTACATTGTCCAGATTGTCAGCAACCGACGGCGTGTTTTCCGTTCTTGGCAATCACGACTACAGCGAATATAAGCGTTGGGAACGCGCTGAAGACAAGGAAGCCGATTTTGAGAATCTCTTGCGTTTGCAAAAGGAAATGGGCTTTCAAGTATTGCGTAATGAGTCCGTTCATATTGAGAGAGGAACCGAAAAAATTGCCTTAGTTGGCGTAGAAAATTGGGGCGACCGATTTGTAAAAAAGGGAGACTTAGATTTGGCTCAAAAGGAGATTAAGGCAGATGCGTTTAAGATATTGATGAGTCACGACCCTTCGCATTGGGAACAAATTGTCAAAAATCATGCAACCAAATACCATCTTACTTTGAGCGGTCATACTCATGGCATGCAATTTGGTATCGAAATTCCCGGCTGGATCAAGTGGAGTCCCATTCAGGCGAGATACAAGTATTGGGCTGGGATTTACAGCGATAACGGTAGGTTTATTAACGTGAATCGCGGTTTGGGTTGCCTCGGTTTTCCGGGAAGAATTGGGATCTGGCCAGAAATTACAGTCATTAGCCTGAAAAAAGGTGTCATAGTGTTGTAGTCGAGAGGAAATACTATCTTTGCACCATAGAACTTAAATTAAAACTTTAAGTGATGCCAAAATTTGGAGATCTTTTAGATATTGACGTTCCCGTATTGTTCGATTTTTATACCGAATGGAGCGAGGAGTCAAAAGCAATGCATCCAGTACTTAAGGATGTAGCCGCTGCGCTTGGCGACAAAGCCAAAGTCATCAAAATTGACATTGAAAAGAACAAGTCGTTAGGAGAGGCTTTGCGTATTAAGGGTCTGCCAACCCTCATCATTTATCGAAATGGTGAAATGAAATGGCGCCAAAGTGGTGAACTTGACGCCAATACTTTAATCAGTCGAGTTAAGGAATTCGTTTAATTGTTAGGATCAACTGTTGTTGATGAATCATCCTGAGTAGGGATGTCATTGCCCATTTCCTCTTCTTCATCGCCCATGAAATACTTGAATTGACTCACCAAATCGTTGTATTTTGACATGGCTTTGCTGATGTAGTCATTGTCTTGATCTTCAACGATTACAGTATCTACAAGGCTTCGGTATTGCTCAATTTGACTGTAGATATCATCAAAGTATGCTTCTTGCTGATCGTGTTTGAGTCCGCTGTAATAGTTTAAGGTTTCAGCATATTTTACAGCCACTTGCTCATACAGGGCACGCGCTTTTTCCTCAGCACCTGCATTGTAATAGGTCAGAATGAAAGGCTCAATTAAAGAGTAATATCCATAAATGTCCACCGGCATTTTCGCCATCGCCAAATCCGCTAATTTTTCCGCTTTGTCAAATTGCTTCTCTCGGAGCAACTGCTCTGCCAATCGGCCTAGGTTAC
>JAQCIQ010000019.1 GCA_027592025.1 Bacteroidota bacterium | reverse complement strand
TCCAGAATACATTGGGGCAACGACAACTTATCAAGCTTACCCAGACAACGTAAATGATTTCTTCGACACGGGTCGTGGACAAACTACGTCTGTCGTAATGACTAAAAACTTCGATAAGGATAATGGTGTTAGTTTTTCACTTGGTCACACCGATCAAAAAGGATACATCCCTGAAAACTCATTACGTCGTTTGAACTTGAACTTTGGTGGACGTGCACAGTTGAGCAACAAGCTTAGTTTCAACACAAGTGTTGGTTACACTAACACTTTCACCAGACGCCCAACGCGTGACTTCTTTACTGTATTGACTTGGATTCCGCGTAACTTGGATATTCAAGGATTGCCTTTCGAAGATCCAAACGATCATTCAAGTGTATACTACCGTGTTGCTATTGTTAACCCTCGTTGGCAACAAAAATACACTGGGTTTAGCTCAAACACTGACCGTTTGTTCATGAAGTCGCAATTTAACTACGAGGTTAGTGAAAACGTGAACGTATCCTACCTTTACAGCTTGGACAACTACAACGAGATGAACAAGAACTGGTACAACGGACGTAACCCGAATAATCCGCTTGGATACCTTCAAACTTATTTCAACAATTACAGAACTACCAACCACCGTTTGCAAGTTAATGCCAGCGATTTGAAGGTTAGTGATGATGTGAACTTGAATGTGATTGTTGGTGTTGAAACCAAAAACGATGATTTCAAGCAAGGTGGTATGCTCAGTGAAGGTGAAGTTGTATTCGATTTCCACAATCACAGCAACTACACTTCGCACACTCCATACGATTACAAATCTTTTACCAACACCATCGGTCTTTACGGTGAGGTTCGTGTAGATTATAAAGACTATGCCTATTTGACAATGGCGGGAAGAAACGACTGGGGTTCAACAGTAGAAGAAGCTAACAGAACATTGTTCTATCCTTCTGTATCGTTGTCTTGGATTCCTTCTTCTCAGTTCGAAAGCTTGAGAGAGACTTTTGTCGATTACCTTAAATTCCGTATAGGATATGGTACTTCAGCAAACTTCCCTAGTGCTTACCAAACTCGACCAACTTTGAACTCAAACTCACAGGCTTGGATCAATGCCTACTCTAACAACACGCTTATCACTAATGCTGTAAGTGGCTTCTTGCCAAATCCAGACATTAAGCCTGAGTTGTTGACTGAGGTTGAATTTGGTGTGGAATCTCGTTTGTTTGATAATCTAGTAGACTTAGAACTTTCCGTTTACCGTCGTACTACTACTGATCAGATTCTTAGCTCAAGTTTAGCTGCTTCTACTGGTTTCTCTTCTACTTTGATCAACGCAGGTCGCGTTGACACAGATGGTTTGGAGATTGGTTTGACGCTTAATTTGTTCCAGAATCCTGGTACTGGTTTCAACTGGAGCATGAACAACCAGTTCACTGCTTACGAAACTACTGTTATCGAATTACCTGTTGATCGTGTCAATATCTCTTCTGGTGTTAACTATGCTATCGAAGGTGAGGCTTACGGTGTGTTCTGGGGTACTTACTACGCAAGAGATGATCAAGATAATTTGTTGATCAATCCAACCACAGGTAAAGTGATCTATAGTAGTGACCTTGGTCTTGAGAACAAAATTGTTGGGGATCCAAACGAAGATTGGAGAATGACTAACATCAACACGTTCAGCTACAAGAACTTGACGTTGTCTATGCAGTGGGATTACATTCACGGTGGTGATATTTGGTCAGAAACTGCCTCAAACTTTTTAAGACGGGGGGTGACTAGAGACACTGAAGATCGTGAAGGATCTTATATCATTCCAGGTGTATTGGCCAATCCAAACACAGGTGTTCCATTACTTGATGCTAATGGCGACAAGATTGACAACAACATCCAAATTGGTGCGAATGACCTTTACTTCATCAACTTGATGGACGTAGACGAGGGAATTGTGTATGACGCTAGTGTTATTCGTTTGAGAGACATCTCTTTGACGTACAACTTGCCAACCAATTTGCTAGAAAAAACACCTTTTGGTAGTGCTTCATTCACATTCTCTGGCAACAACCTTTGGTACAATGCACCAAACTTGCCTGAGTATATGAACTTGGACCCAGAAGTACTCGGATCGGGTGCTAACGGACCAACGAACGGTAAAGGACTTGATTTCCAAAATGACCCATCGTACAAGCAATACTCTGTGGGAGTTAAACTAACTTTCTAATATTAATAACATCATGAAAAATAAATTCTTTTCAACAAACTGGGCACTATCTGTTCTTGCGATGTTACTTGCTGTAACCTATTCGTGTGAAACCACGGATTTGGATGTCAACGAGAATCCAAACGCACTAACAGTAGATTCTGCTGATCCAAGTTTTATACTGAACCAAATTCAGACATTATTTGCAGGTCAGCACGTAGGACTGTCGGAATTAGGTAGAGCATATACTCGTCAAGGGTACATGTTCGGAACCTATGCTTCAAATGCAGCACCAGGCACAATGAATGGGGCTTGGTCAAATGCCTATTCTATCACAACGAATCTCAATCTATTGAAAGAGATTTCAGCAGCACGCAACCTTCCAAACCACGTTGGTATTGGTCAGGTTCTTGAAGCATTCGCTTATGTAAATCTTGTTGATTTTATCGGTACTGCAGTTTATTCTGAGGCTGTAAATCCTAATTTCCCAGCTCCAAATTTGGATTCTGGACAGTCAATTTACGACGCAATGTTCCTTCAACTTGACGATGCTATCGCAAACTTGAACGCTACTGGTTCTGTTCAGCCAGAAGACATTTACTATAATGGTGATATGTCTAAATGGGTGAAAATGGCTAATACACTTAAATTAAAGATGTATGTGTCTACTAAATTGTCAGGAGCGAACGCAAGTGCTGTTAACACAATTGTTTCTAGTGGTAATTTTATAGCTGCAACTGCGGATGATTTCCAAGGCCTATACGGAACTAGCCAAACCAACCCTGACACACGTCATCCATACTTTAGGAGTGACTATTTGACAGTTGGCGATAGCTATATGAGTAACTCTTTCATGAATATGATGAGATACGAAGCTCCTCTAAATGATCCACGCTTGAAATATTATTTCTACAGACAAACCCTTCTAGATCCATTAACTGTAGGTGGAAACCTTGGTATTGGTGGTGACTTGTTGCCATGTGATAATGATACAGCGTATGATTACTGTTACATCGGTGATGGATACTGGGGTCGTGACCACGGTGATGACGAAGGTATTCCTAACGATGGTATTTACAGAACAGCATACGGTGTTTACCCAGGTGGTGGTGCCTATGATGACGGAACAACAAACGGGCCAACTACAGCAACAACCAATATGGGCGGAGCTGGAATACACCCGATGTTGACTGGTACTTACACTCACTTCATGTTGGCCGAAGCAGCATTGCCTGCTCCAGCTGGTCTAGGTGCTGCAGGTAACTCTAGAGAACTTCTTGAAGCTGGTATCCGCATGTCAATGGCTAAGGTAGCTGGCTTTGCCGGTGTTCCTATGAACCCTACTGCAGTAAATAACTACGTGACTTCTGTATTAGGCATGTATGACGCTGCTGCTGACAATCAAGCGAAATTGGCTATAATCATGAAAGAATACCATATTGCCCTTTTCGGTAATGGTATTGAGCCATATAATAATTATCGTAGAACTGGATATCCAGACCTTCAAGGCTCTGTGATCGCCGGTACTGATTTCCCTAGAAGTCTTTTTCTGCCTAGTTCAGAATTAAACTCTAATGACAATCCTGATTTAGTTCAAAAATCACTAACTGATCAAGTTTTCTGGGATACAAACCCAGCTGGCTTTATCGATTAATTTAACTGATATAATATCATGAAAAGAATACTATATTTCTTTACAATCGCAAGTTTAACCCTTGTTTCATGTACAGATGAAAGTACATTTAGCAATCCCGTAACTCACCAACTCGAGAGAGGTGCGTTTGTGCGATTCAATAACATGGACGCTATTTTGGACATGTATCCAGATCCTCAAGACATTAACATTTCTGAAGGTATCTATGATGCCAATGGCAATGTGTCGTCTTACAGCTTGACCGTAACTGCCAACATTGGCGGTAACTTGTACACAGGTGAAGATTTCATTACAATCACTTCATTTCCTGCAACTCTGAACATCACATCTCAAATGCTAGCCGATGCAATTGGAGCTGACGTATCAGATTTTTTCTATGGTGATACTTTTAACTTTGTTGCCAAAGCCACAAGAAATGATGGCGTAGTGTTTTACGGACAAAATCCGACATATTCCTCATCTACAGGGACTGTTGGAGTCGGTAATACTCAAGCTCAGTTGACTGATATTTCCGCATATAAAAACGCCATGACTTTTGGATTTGTACTGTTTACAGATTGTCCTCCAGTACCTGGAGTTTATGAAATTGTCATGAGAGATAGTTATGGCGATGGATGGCAAGGACAAGGTGTTGCAGTTACTCTTGATGGTGTAACTCAATATGCTATGCTTTGTGATTGGTGGGGTGACTGGGCAGACTATCAAGATGGATGTCTTCCAGTAACTTATCCACAAAGTGGAGGTAATACTGGAGTTTATGACCTAGTTGTTCCTTCAGGAACTCAATCATGGTCATGGAACTGGACAGGTGACTGGTATCCTTCTGAATGTTCTTTTGAGGTTTACGCTCCAAATGGAACACAGATATTCTCAGCGGCTTCACCAGCGGTAGGAATGCTTCCAGTAATTAACTGTCTATAATCTTAAATTGATAGAACTATGAAAAATTTAAAATTATTCTTACTGTTTTTACCAGCAGTAGTTTTGACCTCATGTGGTAACGACGATTATTCCGAAGCTTATGTTGATACAGAAGCTAAAGTTAATTTAGTTGCTACTTTGGAAGCTGGACGCACAATGGCTGTAGCAGGTACATACATTGACTACACTGTCACGATGCCTCAATCATTTGCGGTTGAAGCAACTGTTACCGTCCGTGCTACTTCTGTAGACGGAAGTACATACACTCTGAGCAAAGTTGTTGTTCCTGCTGGTTCAACTACCCTTTCAGGGCTTGTAGAAATGCCAGCCTTAAATGGAAATCCAGGTAGATATGAAGGCACATCAAACGCTGCCACAATGGAAGTTGATGGTGTTGCTTTAAGTTCTGGTGATGATCCTTACGTCATGACATCCAACAAGATCTCCTTAGGTTTACTTGATGGTAATGGGCCATTCGATTTCGCCTATCCAGTTGACTACGACGGCGACGGAGTCATTGAACCATGGTTGTCGATCAGTTTAGACTGGGAAGGACCATACAGTGAAAACGATTTGGATCTGTACGTCACTGACGCAGCTGTTACTGCCTATTACGAAACTTCTTACTCTGGAGATAGATTCGAGGGCGATTTCTTCAACGGTAACTGGAATCCTGACGGGGTATACTTGGTTTGGGTCGATCCGTATAGTATGATTGGGTCTAGTGTTGACGTGAGATTTACAGCAACTGATCACAATGGTTTAACTACCCTTATCGAGACATCAGTGACTGAATTCCAAATCGTAGCAACCATTACCAAAACTGGTGGTGCGACAAACGATATCACTTACGTTGTAGAAGCTTACTAATTCAGTTTCAAACATTTCATGAGAAACCACCCTTCGGGGTGGTTTTTTTTTTAATTTCGTTTTATGACAACAAGCCTTAATATTTACGGTATTCATGCCGTTGAGAAAGCCCTATCTAACAACGAATCAATAGGAAAAGTTTTTATTCAAAAAGGGCTTTCTGGCCCCAGTTTTAAGGTGCTTGAAGCGCAAATTCGCCAAGCGCAAATTCCCACTTCCTATGTCCCAATAGAAAAACTCAACAGATTGACTAAAGGCAACCATCAAGGTGTCGTAGCTCAAATATCGCCAGTAGCTTTTGTGGACTTCGAGACCATGATTACGCAAGCGCAAGAAACACGAGAGGCTCCCCTATTTGTTATCTTAGACCAAGTGAGCGATGTGCGCAATGTCGGTGCCATTTTGAGAACCGCAGCCTGCACAGATGTCAGTGGCATCATCATTCCAAAAACTGGTAGCGCTCCGCTCAATGAAGACACCGTAAAAACAAGTGCTGGTGGCATCTTTGAAGTACCCATTGCCAAAGTCGAACACATCAAAGACGCCATCTATTTTTTGCAGGCTTTTGATATACAAGTGGTAGCGATTACAGAAAAATCTAACGATCTGTTTTACCATGCCGATTTTACTAAGGCAACTGCCATCATCATGGGCTCTGAAGGCAAAGGCATAATGGACAGCGTTCTCAGTTTGTCCGATGCCAAAGTGAAAATTCCGATGACTGGTCAAATTGGGTCACTCAATGTGTCCGTAGCTTGCAGTGTTTGCCTGTACGAAATAGTGCGTCAACGCCAATAAATTGTCATGTCTGTCCCACTCGCCGAACGCCTCCGCCCTACTTCATTAGATGACTTTATTGGTCAGGGGCATTTGGTTGGACCTAAAGGTGTGCTCAGGGCAGCAATAGAATCGGGTCATTTGCCATCATTAATTTTGTGGGGGCCTCCAGGTACAGGAAAAACCACATTAGCGCAAATCATCGCAACCCAATCCAACCGACCCTTTTATCAATTGAGCGCCATCAACGCCGGTGTCAAGGATGTGCGTGAGGTCATTGACAAGGTCCAGAAAGGCGATGGTCTGTTTACCACCAAAAATCCTATTCTGTTTATTGATGAAATCCACCGCTTTAGCAAATCGCAGCAAGACGCTTTGCTGCAGGCCGTTGAAAAAGGATGGGTCACTCTCATCGGTGCCACTACTGAAAATCCAAGTTTCGAGGTTATTTCGGCTTTGTTGTCTCGATCTCAGGTCTATATTCTTGAACCCTTTAACAAGCAAGACCTAGAATCGCTCTTGCATCGCGCTGTTGCAACCGACAGCGTTTTAAAAAATAAAGATATCTCACTTCAAGAGACCGAAGCACTATTGCAATTTTCGGGCGGTGATGCGCGAAAACTATTGAACACCTTGGAGTTGGTATGCAATCACAGTGACGCTGAGGGAGGGCAAATTACCAATGCTTTGGTTCAATTGTTGATACAAAAAAATCCCATCCAATTTGACAAGTCAGGAGAAGAGCACTACAATGTCATCTCTGCCTTGATCAAATCCATACGTGGTAGCGATCCCAATGCTGCAGTCTATTGGTTAGCACGTCTCATTGAAGGTGGAGAAGATATTAAATTCATTGCTCGCCGTCTGATCATCTTGGCCAGTGAAGATATTGGTAATGCCAATCCCACTGCTCTGATTCTTGCCAACAATACTTTTCAAGCCGTAACAACCATTGGTTTCCCAGAGTCAAGAATCATATTGAGTCAATGTGTGACCTATTTGGCCAGCTCTCCAAAAAGTAATGCCGCTTACAGGGCCATTAGCTATGCTCAAAAAAGAGTAGAAGAAACTGGTGCGCTGCCTGTGCCTCTTTCGCTGAGAAACGCCCCTACAAAGCTCATGAAGTCCTTGGGCTATGGAGCAGATTATCCTTATGCTCACAACTACGAAGGCAACTTTGAAGCCCACGAATTTATGCCCGACGATGTGGCAGGAACCAAATTTTACGATCCGGGAAACAACACCAGAGAAAACCAAATTCGGGCCTTTCTCAAGTCGCTTTGGGGAAGTAAGTACAAATACTGACTACAAGTAGTTTTTAATAGCAGCCAGATTCTCAATGACCTTAATGTGCGGATCGAGTTGGGCGTTGTGGTAATTGAAACACAATGCGTCCATGTCTACCGCCAAAGCTCCTAATATATCGGCCTCATAGTTGTCACCAATCATAATACTGTTGCGAGGTTCGGCCTGAGCAGCCTCCATGGCATAATGAAAAATCTTGGGATCGGGCTTCTTCACCCCTACCATCTCAGAATTGGTAACCGTTTTGAAATAATGTGCAATCTTGGAATGATTCATTTTACTCTGTTGCACTTCCTCAAAACCATTGGTGATAATGTGCAATTGGTATTTGCCGTACAAATAATCTAATATTTCTATAGTCCCCTCAAAAAGATGGGTGAAGGTCGTCAGGTATTTGATGTAGTCATCTGAGATGTCATGTATCGCATCATCGCTTATAGGGTAGTTCAGCTCAGTAAAAACATCTTTGAGCCGATGGTAACGCAAATCAACCTTGTCAATTTTTGCTTCACGATACAGTTTCCAATAGCGCAAATTGACAGGCTCATAAACCGCCAGAAAATCACTCAAAGTCAATTGGATTTGCCTTTTCGCAAAAATCTTCTCAAAAGTCAGTGCCGAATTGCGATCAAAGTCCCATAAGGTATGGTCCAGATCAAAAAAAACGTGAGTTATATGTTTCATCATGAGTTGCTTGCTGAAGGTAGGTCGAGTTCAGAATTGAGAAAATCGGTAAACAAAGTCCTGAAGCCATTCCATGTTTCGCTTTTACCAAAAGTGTAGTTGTGAAACAAGAAACCTAGTGTGCCATTGACCCTTCTAACGGTCTGAACTAAAACCTCTAGCTGTTGCTGCTTGTCCAGAAGAGATCGATACTTCAAAAGACTGGCGTCCATGACATGAAAAGAATGCAATTCTAGGGGCGTTTGTATTTCAAAATCCATGTCGTAAAACAACAAGGGAGTGCATGTGCCCGCTCTAAATCCAATGGCGTCATGATAACCCATGCTAAAATCCCTGTGGATTTCTAATTCAATCAAATGACGGTAACTGTTGGGCAAATTGAGTTTATTGTAAGAATTTCTTGAACCAATCACAGGCCTGTTGGTGACTGCTTCCAATCGTTCTTTATCTCTTTTCAAGTCAACCAAACTCGATAAATTCAAATAAGAGTTTTTGATTCCTACCAAACTGTAATCTGCAATAGATTTTATCAGTGTCACAAAGGCCTTCTTGTTGAGGCTCAAATTGTTGTCATAGGTAGAATATTTACCCACCAAGAAAGTAAAAATAAAACGTCTCTTGAACTGCTTTTGTTTATTGATCAAATAATTGTAGGAGTCGAAAGGATCTTTTCGAAAGTCTAACAAGACCAATAATCTGGTATATAACAAATTAAATCTAAACTGTATCAGGTCGTTGAGAATTCCATTGATGGTGCGCATCGATCCTTGATGCTTGAACTGAAAGGCCAAAGGCACGTCAATGATTGGCTGAACTTGAAATACACGCTTGGGGAATTGCAATTCTGGGAATCTCTTTTGAAGGACTTCTCTAAATTTATAGGCCCAAATATCCACTACAGGTTGGTCCAAAAAGTTATGTTGAAAAGCCAAACTACTGCGGTATGAAAATCGACCGAAGGCGTCTGGGACATGAGGCTGGTACTCTTCGTAACGGCTCAAGAGGTAAAAAGCAGCGGCGAAAATGTCGAAAGGCAAGTCACTGACCTCCCCTCGAGAGAAAAAACATACTGTATCTTCCCAATTTTGAACATGAATGTCCAAGTCCGAAATGCCTTGCTCAAAAAGCAATCGATGGCTATGAACAAAAAACTCGTCACCAAATGGCTGGTGCGTATAAGACATTTTTGGTCCCGGATGGGCTAAAAATTCATCAACCTCCGTGGTGAAATTCACTTGCAAACCGAGAATCCGTTTGACAATATGACCAAACGCAAACCTCAAACGCGGAGAAACACGGTGTGAATAAACCAACAGCATGCCTCAAAGTTAGAAAAACACCATCGAAGAAATTCCTTTTAGTTGGGAATAATTAGAAATTAAAGAATTCCTTGGTCCGCAAAACTGAAATAATCCTTTTGAGCTATGATGATGTGATCTAACACGTTCAAATCCAGTTGTTTTGCTGCTTGTTGAATCTTATGAGTCAGTTCTTTATCTGCCTGACTAGGATGGAGTTGACCCGACGGATGATTGTGCACTAACATCAAATTGAGTGCGGTTTTGTCTAAGGCCGTTTTGAGAATTAGTCTTGTATCTACGACTGTTCCCACCATGCCGCCACGGCTGTGGCATTGTTTGAAGACCAATTTATTGGCTCGATTCAAGTAAAGCACCCAAAATTCTTCGTGACTCAACGTTGAAAGCAATGGTCTCATCAATTTAAACACGTCTTGACTGCAACTCAGTTTAACCAATTCGGCATTTGGAGCGTCCTGAACACGACGACCCAATTCCAATGCTGCTACTATTGAGGCTGCCTTTGCCTCGCCAATACCGTCGTATGACATCAAATCGGTAAGCGTCAATCTTTCCAATTGAGACAAGTCATTTGAAATAGCAGCCAAAAGAGATTTGCTCAAATCCAAAGCGCTCTGCTTGGAAGTGCCTGAACGAATTAAAACCGTCAGAAGTTCGGCCGAACTCAAATGTCTGGAACCAAACTGCAAGAGTTTTTCACGTGGTCTGTCGGCTTCAGACCATTCTTTAATGGACAATTTTTGATTCGATTTGGGCATATTCAAAAATAAAAAAATGTACTTTGTACCCACAACATATTTCTATGAAAAGCATTTTCGATCATAACACGTCAAAGGAATTGATCCAACGGCTAGAGTTTTTGACCACAAACACACAACCTGTATGGGGTCAAATGACCGTTGACCAAATGCTAAAACACTGTCAACAACCTTTTCTGTACTTACCTAGGTCTCAACGGAAAAAGAGTCTAAAACGGCGTCTCATCGCTTGGCTTTACAAACCGATGATGTATAACAGTAAACCCTTTAAAAAGCACTTGCCCGTGCCCAAAGCCTACAAAGTCGATCAAACGGATGGATTTGAAATGGAACAACAAAGGTTGATGGATTTAATCGTTACTTTCAGTCAAAAAACATCCGAATTTCCTGAGCACCCGATCTTTGGGGTTCTGACTAAAAAACAATGGGGTATTGGCATGTTCAAGCATCTCGACCATCATCTCCGTCAATTTGGAGTCTAAATCAAGGCCTTGAGCGAGGAAAGATCCAAACCGCCATAGTTCCCTGAACTCATCATCAACAAAGCCAAAGGCTTTTGATTCAATCCCAATAAAAAGTCAGAAAGAGCAATGGGGTCCGTAAAAATAACCAAATCGTCACGCTTGAACGCTGCTGCAATTTGGGCCTCGCTCAATACCTCTAAACCCTTGAGAGCAACAGCTTGAGGTGTATAGTAAACAATGGCCAAGTCGGCAGGGTCTAGAGCTCCTGCATATTCATCAATAAAATTTGGATTCAAACTGCTGAATGTGTGCAGTTCTAAACAAGCCACAAAATGATGACTTGAAAACTGATCTCGAACAGCCTGGGTGGTAGCAGCTACCTTGCTTGGCGCATGAGCAAAATCCTTAAAAATTACACCATTGGAAGAAATCGCAAGCCGCTCCAATCGCTTGCTGGCGCCTTTAAAACTGGCCACTGCTTCAAAAAAATCATCCTCGTCAATACCCATTTGCTGACAAATCCATTTGGCACCAGATAGGTTGCTCAAGTTGTGAGCTCCAAAAAGTTCAATAGGCATGAGTCCTTCTGAAGTTTGTAATAAAGTTTGACCGTTTTCAATGCTGTAGTCACTTGTTACGTATGGCAACTTTCGGATCGGTTGTTCCGATTGTTCAACCAATTGCGTCAGCACCTCATCTTCAGCGTTATAAATCAAACTACCTCCAGGAACCATGGTATCGATAAACAACCTAAACTGCTCTACATAGGAATCAAAAGTTGGAAATACGTTGATGTGATCCCAAGCAATTCCACTGATGAGCGCAACATTGGGACGGTACCAATGGAACTTAGGTCTTCGGTCGATGGGAGAACTTAAATACTCATCGCCTTCGAGCAGGATAAAATCATTGTGGTTGGTAAGTTGAACCATTACCTCAAATCCTTCCAGCTGTGCACCTACCATAAAATCCACCCCCTTGTTGTGGTAGTGCAATACGTGTAAAATCATAGCAGTGATGGTCGTTTTGCCGTGACTACCGCCAATGACTACTCTGGTTTTATTTTTTGACTGCTCAAAGATGTACTCAGGGTATGAATAGATTTTCAGTCCCAATTCCTGTGCATACATCAATTCTGGATTGTTTGGCTTGGCGTGCATTCCTAGAATAATAGCATCCAATTGTTGGTCTAATTTTTCAGGAAACCAACCCATAGTTTCGGGTAGCAAACCGTATTTTTTTAGCCTCGAAAGTGATGGGTCAAAAATGGCATCGTCGCTGCCACTGACCTCATCCCCTTTCAGATGAAGTGCAATGGCCAAATTGTGCATAGCCGCTCCTCCTATGGCAATAAAATGAACTCTCATTTAGAATCAATTTGTTGTTTCAACAGCAAGGCCTCCCTCCACTTGGGCTGCTTGGACAAGGCCAAGTTAATGTAAGTTTTCGCTTGAGCAAAATCTTCCCTTTGAAAAGAAAGTTGAGCGATCAGATAATAGGCTTGCTCCAATGCTTGTTGATCTACCGCACTAAAGTCCTTACAATAGCGCTTTAAAAACACAATACCCTGTTCCTGTTCCTTTTTGTTTTGAAACGCGGCCTGTCCAAAAGCAAAATGGACTTCATTTGAATGAGTGCATTTTTGACCTGAACACCAAGTCGTTGGCAAACTCAAGGCCGCTGCATTGGCCTTGTTCCTTTGATCAAAGTCTTCGAAATAATGAAACACACGGGACTGAGCCAAAGACCCTATTGCAGGGTTCAAATTTGAAACTTTATTGGCGTATGTCAATGCCGTTGACTTGCCTCCTCCCAAAATACCTGGAAGTTGAGTATACAATTCGGTTTGTGCCCAAAAGACTTCCAGATAGTCGGGACGCAGTTCCAAAGCCCTTGTCAAAGATTTTTTGGCGTCATCCACGAGGCTCATGGCTTTAAAAACATTGGCTTCTTGAGCTATTTTGCCGATAACTCCTCCTAATTTGTAGTGATATCGGGCAGTATTTGGATCGAGCTGGATTAGTTTTTGATAGGCCTCAGCAGCTACTTCCCATTGTCCGTTTCGGCATTGGCTGTCGGCCTTGGCTTCCATGACTTCAAAGCTCTTGGTTTGACCTGCCATGGGCCTTGACAAAAAAACACCTAAAAAAGTCAGAAGAGTTAGTCTTGCAATACTGCCCATAATTTATCTTTTAGTTCCATCAAACCCTGCTGAGCAACAGATGATATGAGCAAAAAAGGAACGGGCAATTCCTTGGTCAACTGAGCAGTCAGTTCGGTTTTGAGCTCATCATCTAAAAGGTCGCATTTTGATATGGCAACGATCTTTTGCTTATCGAGCAATTCTGGATTGTAACGGCGCAATTCGTCCAACAGAATGTCATAGGAATTTCTTATGTCTTTGCTGTCTGCTGGAATCAGCAGGAGCAGCACTGCATTGCGTTCAATATGTCTCAAAAAATAATGCCCTAACCCTCGACCTTCTGCAGCCCCTTCAATAATTCCGGGGATATCGGCCATTACAAATGATTGATAGTCGCGATAGGCCACAATACCCAAATTGGGCTTAAGGGTAGTAAACTCGTAATCGGCGATTTTTGGTTTTGCTGCGGTAATCGCAGCCAATAAGGTTGATTTGCCAGCATTTGGA
Organism: Bacteroidota bacterium; assembly: GCA_027592025.1. Taxonomy (GTDB): domain Bacteria; phylum Bacteroidota; class Bacteroidia; order Flavobacteriales; family Flavobacteriaceae; genus JALRKI01. The sequence continues at coordinate 13,609 of JAQCIQ010000019.1, read as the reverse complement.
AATCCAACTAAACCGACATCAGCGAGTACTTTAAGTTCTAAAATAATAGTTTTTTCCTCCAAGGGTATTCCCGGCTGTGCATACCGAGGAGTTTGATTGGTCGAAGTTCTGAAATTCCAGTTGCCAAGTCCTCCCTTTCCTCCTTCACACAAAATCACCTCTTTTCCGTCTTCAGTAAGCTCAAACAAGATTTCCTCGGTTTCAAAATCACGAACTACAGTGCCCAATGGGACGTCGATGTATAAGTCTTCGCCGTCAGCTCCAGTACTTCTGTTTTTGCTACCGTGTCCGCCATGTCCTGCCCGAAAATGCTGTTTGAACTTCAAATGATAGAGTGTCCAAAGGCTTGAAGAACCTCGAAGAAATATGTGTCCTCCTCTGCCTCCATCTCCACCATCAGGACCTCCTTTGCTGATAAATTTTTCGCGATGTAAATGTACCGAGCCCTTGCCTCCATTTCCTGAAGTACAATATATTTTGATGTAATCTACAAAATTTCCCTCGGTCATGGTTGTATTTTAGAAACTGTTAATCAGTTCTTTAAGACGATTGGTTATGATGTCGATATCTCCTACACCATCCACGCCAAAGTACTTTTCTTGCGATTCGTAATAATTTTTTAGAATAGCGGTGTTGGTGTAATAGGCCGTAATGCGATTTTGAATGACCTCCGCATTAGCATCGTCAGGACGCCCACTAGTTTTTCCTCTATCCAGCAATCGTTCCAATAGAAGTTCGTCGGGCACTTCCAAAGCTACCATTGCGGTTATAGACGTATTGAATTGTTCGAGTAGAACATCCAAAGCCTTAGCCTGTGCCACTGTTCTTGGAAAACCGTCAAAAATAAAGCCCTTGGAATCCCGATTCTTAAACACCTCGGCGCTAAGCATGTCAATGGTCACTTGATCTGGAACAAGATTACCAGCATCCATATAGGTCTGCGCCAGTTTTCCCAAATCGGTTGCATTCTTAATGTTAAACCTGAACACATCTCCCGTAGAAATATGCACCAAGCCAAAACTTTCTTTTAGAAAAGTAGCCTGGGTTCCCTTACCAGCCCCTGGGGGGCCGAAGAGCACAATGTTGGTCATTTGCGTAGACATTTAATTGCTTTTAAGCGGTCAAAGATAAGGAAATCAACGGCAACCTTTCTGACGCGAGAGGACAAATAAAACCACTTTAAATTTTTGATTGAGAAACATAATAATTAGATGAACCTCATAACTTTGAGCGACGTTAAACTATCACCAAATAGTAATGTATCACTTCTTCAAGGCTATTATTAAATTCATAGTGCCTCGTCGGTGGCTGAGTGCCATTGAACCTTGCCTTAGGAATCTGGTCTCAATTCCTTATGTTGGCAATCAATATCAATGCAACTTATGTCATTTCCGAATGTCCCAATTTGTCAAAAAAGCCAATGGGCAATTGCTCTGTCCGCGTTGTGAGAGCTTACCTAGAACCCGTCGTCTCTTTCAAGTGTTGACCACTCAATTTGATTTAACCGATAAAACAGTGCTCCACTTTTCTCCCCCAAAATCGCTGTCAATTAGACTAAATCAGCTTGGTTTAAGGCAATACATTACTTCAGATTTAGCTGGAGAATTTAAAGCCCAAAATAAAATTGACATCACCGCCATCTCCGAGGAAAATAACACTTTCGATCTCATCCTATGTTATCACATTTTAGAACATGTCGATCAAGACGAAAAGGCGTTAAAAGAGCTCTTTAGAGTTCTTAAACCTAACGGTTCAGTTCTAATTCAATCCCCTTTCAAAGAAGGAGAAATTTATGAAAATTCTAAGGTCGTTAAGCCAAAAGATCGACTGAGACATTTTGGCCAAAAAGATCACGTTCGGATTTATTCGGTCAATGGATTGGTAAGTCGTCTAGAGTTGGCAGGTTTCAAAGTAGAAGTAATGACATGGTCTGCATTAGAGTCCAATCCCCATGGGTTCAAATCGAAAGAAACAACCCTTTTGGCCTCCAAGGTAACCTAAGATGAGAATTGAAGTGCATTGTATTCTGCTTTTGATCAGCATTTCGGCAATAAACCGTATTTTTGCTCACGACAGTTAAAATTCACATGAAGTACTATTCATCATCCTTCACTTTAGGCATTCTTGGCGGTGGTCAGCTCGGCAAAATGTTACTGGCTGAAACAAGAAAGATGGATATCGCTACCAAGGTGCTAGACCCCAGCAAAGAAGCGCCTTCTCGATTGGCATGCAATACATTTGTTCAGGGTGATTTAATGGATTTTGATACCATCGTTCAATTTGGCCAAGGCATTGATATCTTGACCATAGAAATTGAAAATGTAAACGCCGATGCGCTTCAAGCGCTCGAAAAACAAGGCGTGAAGGTTTATCCGTCCTCGCAAACCTTGAGAACCATTCAGAACAAGTGCACTCAGAAATTATTTTTTGTAGATCACAATCTACCAACCGCGCCATTTCAGCGCTTTGCTTACAAAGATGAGATGATTCACGCCATTGAGAATCAAGCACTCAACTTTCCCTTTGTATGGAAAAGTGCACAATTTGGCTACGATGGAAACGGCGTCAAAATGATCAATTCGATAGCCGACACCAAGGATCTTCCCAGCGGACAATGCATTGCAGAAATGCTTATTGATTTTAAAATGGAATTGGCTGTAACAGTAGCACGAAGACCTTCGGGGGAGGTAAAACTGTTTCCTGTTGTAGAAATGGATTTCCACCCAGAAGCCAATCAGGTGACTTATGTCATCTGCCCCGCTCGTATCTCAGAGGACATTGTTCAAAAAGCGGAGTTGGTTGCCATGAAAGCCGCAGCAGCATTTGAACACGTCGGATTGTTGGCAGTTGAAATGTTTCTTACCCATGATGGAGAAATCTTGATAAATGAGGTGGCTCCACGCACTCACAACTCTGGTCATCACACCATCGAATCGTCTTACACGTCGCAATTTGAGCAACACCTTAGAGCAGTATTGGATTTGCCGCTGGGCTCAACCGAAATGAAGACTCCAGCCGTAATGGTTAATTTGGTCGGAGCAGAAGGATTCTCTGGACCAGTGTATTACGAAAATATTGAAAAAGTATTGGCTCAAAAAGGCGTTTCAGTGCATGTTTACGGCAAAACGGAAACTCGACCGTTCAGAAAAATGGGTCACTGCACCGTAGTTGCTCCAACTGCTGATGCCGCACTTGAAATTGCAAAAAAAGTTAAGAATCAATTAATCGTTAAATCAGAATAAATCATGGCACTAGTTGGAATCATTATGGGAAGCGACAGCGATTTGCCAATCATGCAAGATGCAATTGACATTCTCAATGGATTTGATATAGAAATCGAAATCGACATTGTTTCGGCCCACCGTACTCCAGACAAGTTGATGGAATATGGTAAATCGGCTCATAACCGAGGACTTAAAGTCATTATTGCAGGCGCAGGCGGAGCTGCCCATTTACCTGGAATGATCGCCTCATTGACCCCCCTACCGGTCATTGGAGTGCCAATCAAATCAAAAAATTCTATTGACGGCTGGGACTCCGTTTTGTCCATTCTTCAAATGCCTGGAGGAGTTCCTGTTGCCACGGTGGCACTAAATGGGGCAAAGAATGCGGGCATTTTAGCCGCCCAAATTATCGGTACTGCAGACAAATGTACCCTAGACAAAATTATGACCTACAAAGAAGGATTGAAAACCATGGTTGATGCAGCTTCAAAAAAATTGAACACCAAAAAATAAGCTCGACCTGAATGGATATTTTGCTTCAAGAATTTCAGACCCCGTTTGGAACAGTTCCCTTTTCAAAAATTGACACCACTCAATTTGCTGCAGCGATCAAAGTTGCCCTAGAAAACGCTCGATCTGAAGTCGAGGAGATTGTCAGTCAAGATGCGGCGCCTAGCTTTGCCAACACCATTGCTGCTTTGGATTATTCGGGAGAACAATTGGGAAGAGTAAGTCGCATATTCTTTAATTTAAACTCTGCTGAAACCAACGACGAATTGCAAGCGCAAGCGGCTGAAATAGGTCCACTACTTACAGCTTTTCAGAACGATATCATCATGAACCCTGGTTTGTTTTTAAGAATCAAAACGGTGTTTGAATCTCCAGAATCTAAAAACTTAAATTCAGAAGAAAGAACCCTTTTGGAAAAAACATACAGACGATTTGTTCGAAACGGTGCTTTGCTCACACAAGAACAGCAAACCCAACTGAGAGCCATTGACGCGCAATTGAGTCAATCGGCCATTGAGTTTGGACGTCGCGTATTGTCTGACACCAATGCCTTTGAGTTGCACCTCCTCCATGACGCCGACGTCGATGGTCTGCCAGAGAGATCCAAAAAGAGTGCAGCAACAAAAGCAGAAAAAGCTGGGAAGTCAGGATACATCATTACCTTGGATTATCCGAGCTACAGGGCTTTTATGACCCATGCAACCAACAGAAATTGGCGAGAAAAATTGTACAAAGCCTTTGGCGCTCAAGGCGCCCAATCCAATGAGAACAACACCGAAGACTTGGTTTTGAAAATTTCTAAACTGCGTTTGGAGCGATCCAATTTGTTGGGTTATGAGAGCTATGCCCATTTTGTTTTGGAAAATCGCATGGCAGAAAATCCCGACAATGTCTTGGACTTTCTCAACGACTTGAAAGCCTACGCCCAACCAGCGGCTTTGAAGGAATTTGATCAACTGTGCGAATTTGCGAAAAACAAAAAAGGCCCAGAAGTTCTCCAGTCGTGGGACTTTGCATTTTATTCTGAAAAACTCAAAATGGAGTTATTCGACTTTGATAGTGAATCACTGAAACCCTTTTTTCCTTTGGAACAAGTTGTTCAAGGATTATTCGACGTCATTGGCCGCTTGTATGGGTTGCAATTCGTGACAAATATGGCCATTGAAGTATATCACCAAGACGTTCAAGCATATGAAGTTCGCAACAGCGATGGGACTTTAGCTGCTATTCTCTATACCGATTTTTACCCCAGATCTGGAAAACGGGCAGGCGCTTGGGCTACCTCTTTCAAAACTCAATGCCATCAGGATGGCATAGACGTCAGACCGCACGTTTCTGTGGTTTGCAATTTTAGTGAGCCTTCGGATGATCAACCAGCGCTCCTAAGCTTCCGAGAGGTGACAACCCTTTTTCACGAATTCGGTCATGCCTTACATAACATTTTAGCAAAGACAACCTATCCGAGTTTGTCGGGAACAAGCGTGGCGTGGGACTTTGTAGAGTTGCCCAGTCAAATTTTTGAAAATTGGTGCTATGAGCCCGAAGCCCTTGCCGTTTTTGCCAAGCACTATCAAACTGGCGAAGACATTCCTTTACACATGGTCGACAAAATCAAAGCCAGTGGTAACTTTTTGGAAGGATTGCAGTTTCTCAGACAACTCAGTCTCGCATTTTTAGACATGAGTTGGCACAATTCCGATGTCAACACTATTGAGACTGTAAAAAAACACGAAAAAAATATTTTAAAAGACCTTACTCTCTTTCCACACGTTGACGAAGTGTGCACCAGCACAGGATTTTCTCATATTTTTCAAGGGGGGTATGCGGCTGGATATTACAGTTATAAATGGGCTGAAGTATTGGATGCCGACGCCTATGATTACTTCAAGTCGGAGGGCATTTTCAATCCTACTGTAGCTAATAAATTCAAGACCCTATTGAGTTTAGGCGGCACTGAAAAACCAGCAAAATTGTACCGAGATTTTAGAGGACGGTCTCCGAAAACCGAGCCACTACTGAAACGGGCTGGTCTTATTTAAATTTGTGACAGACCGAGTAAGACGAACCAAACCATTGGTAAGGCCTCAACCCAAAACGCGCTAAAATTGAAAGAGCGTCGGGGATTGCTGTATAATAATGCTGCCAACAGCAATAGGTTTGTTGTCAAGACTGGCAATCTCTGCATTTGCAATGAAAAGGAAACCCAAACAACGAAACCAATTCCGACGGCTCCGGCTATTTTAGTCCAAAAAAGACCTAATATTTGAGGAATGGTTGCTAGTTTCAATTCATCATAGGCCGTGTCTCTGATGTCAAAAGGCAGCATCAAAACTAAAATAAATACAAACCGTTGGAGACCATACAAGAATTCGGTTGTTCCAAAAGAAGTCAAATTGTCCATTAAAGGAAGGCCAACAGTGATCAAAGTCCAAACCAATCCAATGATGAAAATTTTCAGACCAGACACTGCTCTGAGATTTCTCCCTCTCAAAAATTGATGTCTGAAACCAATAGGAATGGCATACAGAAAGCAGATGATCCCTGATACCAACATGACAAAAAGAGCAGATTGAGCTAAACTAAAACACAGCCAAATGCTAAAGGCCGTGGCAACGATTGATAGCCAAATGATCCACTTCAATTGACTGGTATAATTCCTGTGATGGGTTTGGGCCAGACCGAAATATTTAATAAAATTATAGGCTGATACGGTGCTACAAAAAACCAAACCAAGAACGTTAGATTTTGATTCCAGTTGCAGCTCCTCAGCGGTGACCCAAGTGAGCGCAGTTGCGGCTAGAGCGACATGAATGCTGCTATTGATGTAAAATTGAAAAATCTTTTTCAAAGGGTTCATCAAACAAAAGTAACCAAACTGTGAATAAGCCTCTGAAATGGTTAAAAACTTTCACTTGGAGGCACACTTGGTCGGTTCGAGAATAAGTAATTTTGCGTCAAATTATTTTAAAGCTTATGAAGACAAATGTTTTTGAATTGAGGCACATAGGGCCGCGTCCGAAGGACGTTCAAGACATGTTAGAAGTAGTAAAAGCCAATTCACTCGACGAACTGATTGATCAAACCATTCCTTCAAACATTAAACTTCATAAGCCGTTTGATTTGGACGAGCCGATTAGCGAATTTGATTTTTTACAACACATTCAGGAGCTTGGAGAAAAAAATAAAATTTTCAAATCCTATATCGGATTAGGGTATCACCCCTCAATTCTCCCTTCGGTAATCAAAAGAAATATTTTAGAAAATCCGGGTTGGTATACAGCCTATACGCCCTATCAAGCCGAAATTGCTCAAGGTCGATTAGAGGCCTTACTCAATTTTCAAACCATGGTCATCGATTTGACTGGTATGGAAATAGCCAATGCCTCTTTGCTAGACGAGAGCACAGCCGCAGCTGAGGCAATGACGCTGCTCTTCGCAGTTCGTGAGCGTGACCAAAAAAATAATAATGTTGTCAAATTTTTTGTAGCCGACGACGTGCTCCCTCAGACACTCGCTCTCCTCGAAACTAGAGCTATACCCCTTGGCATCGAATTGGAAGTGGGGTCAAGCCATGCGTTCACGGCAAGTCAAGAATATTTTGGCGCCCTAATCCAATATCCGGGCGCCTATGGTGAAATAACTGATATTGCTGATTTCATTGCTCAAGCAGAAACTCAAGGGGTAAAAGTTGCGGTTGCCGCCGACATTCTTAGTCTAGTTCATTTGGAAGCCCCTGGTGCTTTTGGAGCTCATGCAGTTGTTGGAACGACCCAACGATTTGGCATTCCTATGGGCTATGGCGGCCCTCACGCTGCCTTCTTTGCTACTAAAGACGCTTATAAACGCAATTTACCCGGTCGAATCATAGGGGTTACCAAAGATACCGACGGCAAGCGGGCCCTCAGAATGGCCCTGCAGACCAGAGAACAACACATCAAAAGAGATAAAGCTACCTCAAACATTTGTACAGCCCAAGTCTTGTTGGCCGTTATGGCTGGGATGTATGCGCTCTATCACGGCCCTTCTGGTCTAAAATACATCGCCCAAAATGTCCACCGAAGTGCGAAGACATTGGCAGATGTCCTGGCTAAAATTGGTCTTAAAAATCAAAATAACTATTATTTCGATACTTTGAGATTCCAAGTAGATACCAGTGTCTTGAGGCCCTTAGCTGAGGCTCAGGGCATTAATTTATGCTATATCAACGAAAGTACTGTTTGTGTTGCAATGAACGAAACCACTTCTTTGACAGACCTGAACCAATTGGCTTCGGTGTTTGCTCAAGCGGTAGGAAGCAGTGTTTTAAAAATTGAACAACTCACTGAAACCGATTCACCAGTTGGAGACCTAAGGAGGCAAACGCCTTTTCTGGAACTGAAGGTGTTTAACACCTACCAATCGGAAACTCAGTTGATGCGCTATATCAAACAATTGGAGCGAAAGGATTTGGCTTTAAACCATTCCATGATTCCTCTCGGATCTTGCACAATGAAGCTCAATGCTGCAACAGAAATGTTGCCATTAAGTTGGTCTTCATGGGGTAATCTTCATCCCTTTGCACCCATTGATCAAGCCGAAGGTTATCAAATCGTGTTGAACAAACTTGCCAAAGACCTTACCGAAATAACTGGATTTGCAGGAACCTCGCTTCAACCCAATTCAGGTGCTCAAGGAGAGTTTGCTGGACTGATGGTGATTCGTGCTTACCACGAATCCCGCGGAGACACACACCGAAATATTTGTCTAATCCCTTCCTCAGCTCATGGCACCAATCCAGCCAGTGCGGTTATGGCAGGCATGACGGTTGTCGTTACAAAAGCCGATGAGCAAGGGAATATTGATTTGGTCGACTTGAGAGAAAAGGCTGAGGCTCATAAAGATAATTTGTCAGCCCTAATGGTCACCTATCCATCGACTCATGGTGTATATGAGTCAGCCATTCAAGAAATCACGGAAATGATTCACCAATACGGAGGGCAAGTTTATATGGACGGTGCCAACATGAATGCTCAGGTTGGGTTAACCAATCCTGGCATCATTGGAGCAGACGTTTGTCATTTGAATTTGCACAAAACTTTTGCTATTCCTCACGGAGGAGGTGGTCCTGGTGTTGGCCCAATCTGTGTTGCCAAACAACTCGTTCCGTTTTTACCTGGAAATCCGATCATCAAAGTAGGTGGAGAACAAGCCATAACTCCAATTTCGGCGGCACCTTATGGGTCAGCTTTGGCGTGCTTAATTTCTTACGGTTACATCAAAATGCTCGGAGCAGCAGGCTTGACCAACGCTACTAAAATTGCAATACTTAATGCCAATTACATCAAAGAGCGTCTTTTTGGAAACTACGACGTACTTTATGCTGGAGAGCAAGGTCGAGCAGCTCACGAAATGATTATTGACTGCCGACCATTCAAAGCCCACGGCATCGAAGTGACCGATATCGCTAAGCGATTGATGGATTATGGTTTTCACGCTCCAACGGTTTCATTTCCAGTAGCTGGAACCATGATGATAGAGCCAACCGAAAGTGAAGACAAGGCCGAATTGGATCGCTTTTGTGACGCCATGATCAGCATTAAAAAAGAAATTGATTTGTGCCGAATTGAGGATGAGGTGAATGTGTTAATAAATGCACCTCACACCTTAGCAATGGTAACCGCAAACGACTGGAATTTCCCCTATTCTAGAGAGCAAGCAGCGTTCCCGTTGGAATACGTCAGTCAAAATAAATTTTGGCCTACAGTACGCAGAGTAGATGATGCCTATGGTGATCGCAATTTGATTTGTAGTTGTGCTCCAATCGAATCGTATATCGAGCAGTAGCTGATATTTGAAAGAAGTCAGGTAATTTTTTTAGATATTTGCTAGAGCTTTTGTTTTAACTAACCAAAAAAATCAGTTCATGAGTGTCGTCATTAAAGGAACCGGAAGCTACATTCCTGATGTAGTTACCACAAACCAAGATTTCCATCAAAACAATTTCCTGAACATGGATGGTTCTGCCATAGAGCACTCTTCTGAAGTTATTGTTGAGAAATTCAAAGCCATTACTGGGATTCAAGAAAGACGCTACGCCAAAACCCATTTGACGGCCTCAGACATTGGTTTCTTTGCTGCTGAAAAGGCCATAGCCGATGCGCAAATTGACCCTGAAACTATTGACTACATCATTGTGGCCCACAACTTTGGTGATGTCAAAAAGGACGCCATACAAAGCGATATCCTCCCCTGTTTGGCCGCAAGAATTAAGCACAGTCTGCGTATAAAGAATCCTAAGTGTGTTGCCTATGACATCTTGTTTGGATGTCCTGGGTGGATAGAGGGAGTGATTCAAGCCAAAGCATTTATTGATGCAGGGATTGCCAAGACTTGCTTGGTTATCGGCGCAGAAACTCTTTCTCGAGTCGTAGATCAGCATGACAGAGATGCCATGATATATTCTGACGGTGCTGGCGCAACAATAATCAGCGCTTCAGATGACCAAGAAAGAGGCATATTGTCGCATGAGTCTGCCTCCTATACCTATGACGAGGCCTATTATTTGTTCTTTGGATGTTCGAACAATCTTAACCTTGACAAGGACATTCGGTACATCAAAATGCACGGAAGAAAAATCTACGAGTTTGCCCTGAGCAATGTCCCTGCCGCCATGAAATCGTGTTTAGAAAAAAGTGGTGCTGACATCAAAGACTTGAAAAAAGTGCTCATCCATCAGGCCAACGAAAAAATGGATGAGGCCATCATTCACCGTTTTTACAGACAATTTAAAGTACAAGCTCCAGAAGGCATCATGCCCATGAGCATTCACAAACTAGGCAACAGTTCGGTAGCTACAGTTCCAACCCTTTACGATTTAATTATTAAAGGCAATCTGGAAGGCCACGACTTGAATCCTGGAGACTTGGTCATGTTTGCAAGTGTTGGTGCTGGCATGCATATCAATGCCATCATGTACCGCATTTAAGCACTAGTCTTTAACCGCATTGTCACTCAGTTGTGGCTTTTTGATTTTTGTGCTTCAAACCAATTTCGATGAAAGTAGCTATTGTTATTCCAATACATAATGAAGCAACTCACGTTGAGAAAATGCTCGATTCGCTATTCGGACAAAGCCTAACCCCTACTGAAGTGATTATTGTGGACGATCACTCCACAGACCAATCTCATCCAATTATAACCAAACTCATTCAAAACCATTCTAACGTCAAATGCGTTATCAGTAACGCTAATGACGGATCTCATCTGCCTGGACCTAAGGTTGTCAATGCCTTTTACCAAGGCCTAAAGGCTCTTGAGTTAGACTACGACGTCATTTGCAAGTTCGATGGAGACATCGTTTTACCTCAAAACTATTTGGAGCGCATTGCTCAATTGTTCACTTCCGATCCAGAAATTGGAATGGCTGGAGGGTTGTTGTTTATCCAAAAAGATTCCAAGTGGGTCTATGAAACCATCGCTTCAAAACATCACTTAAGAGGTCCGATAAAAGCCTATCGAAAAGCCTGTTTTGATGACATCCAAGGCATTAAACCGGTTTTAGGATGGGACACAATCGACGTACTTCAAGCACAGTTTCGCGGCTGGAAAATTATGATTGACCCCAGCCTTGAAGTCAAACACCTTAAGCCCACAGGGACAACCTATGACGGAGACTCCCGTTTTAATTTGGGTCAAGCTTTATACAATATTAGAACTGGATGGTTGCTGGCAACCCTCTCGGCAGCCAAACTGACCATAGTCAGAAAAAAACCAAAGTTGTTTTTCAATTCACTATGGGGATATTTCAAGGCTTACAGAGCCAAACAACCTCCAATTCTGTCAAAAAAAGAAGGCCAGTTCGTCAAAAAATTTAGATGGAAAAAGCTCCTTAGCCGCTTATTCTGTTAGAATCTTTTAGTAATTTGTGACACCATTAGCAAACTCAATGCAAGACCAAATCATTTCCAATCCAGTTCTGGACCGATTGCCGAAACATTTGTTGCAATTCGTCAAGCCACAGGTTTATGAAGATTATTCCCCAATCGATCATGCCGTTTGGCGCTATGTTATGATGAAAAATATTGCCATTTTGCCCAAATTGGCTCATTCCTCCTACCTCAAGGGCCTAGAGCAGACTGGTATTTCCTTGGATAAAATTCCAAACATGTATGGCATGAATCGCATTCTGAAAGATATCGGATGGGCTGCAGTTGCGGTAGATGGATTTATTCCGCCTCAAGCATTTATGGCCTTTCAAGCCTACAACGTTTTGGTCATTGCTTCGGATATACGACAATTGGAACATATTGAATATACACCAGCACCCGATATCATTCACGAAGCTGCTGGGCATGCTCCTATCATCGCCAATCCTGATTATGCAGAATATTTAAGACGTTTTGGAGAAATTGGCAGTAAGGCCATTTCATCATCCGTTGATATGGAAATGTATGAAGCCGCCAGAAAATTGTCTATTCTTAAAGAGGCTAGAGTTCAAGACGAAAAAGCCATAGCCGAAGTGGAACAAGAAATCGACCGACTTCAATCGAGTACTGAGCCATTGAGCGAAATGGCTCTTATTAGAAATTTGCACTGGTGGACCGTTGAATACGGTCTTGTTGGTCCACTTGACCATCCCAAGATTTATGGTGCTGGGTTACTATCCTCAATTGGAGAAAGTCAGGCATGCATGAGTCCCAAAGTCAAAAAATTGCCTTATGATATTGAAGCAGCCTATCAGTCTTTCGATATTACCAAAGCACAACCACAGCTCTATGTCACGCCCAATTTTGCCCACCTTAGCGAAGTTTTGGAAGAATTTGCCAATAAAATGGCACTGAGAAAAGGCGGTCTTTCAGGTGTGGAAAAGGCCATTAATTCCCAACAATTGGCTACGGTAGAATTGAGTACTGGCCTTCAAATATCAGGGATCTTTACCAAAGTCATCTCGGATGATGGTCAACCAATTTACATCCAAACCACGGGTGGAACAGCCTTAGCCAACAAAAACAAAACACTCATTGGTCACGAAACGGAGCAACATGCCGAAGGTTTTGGTTCCCCAATAGGCAAACTCAAAGGGATTAACTTGGCCATTGAAGACATGAGTCCCCGTGACTTGAAACACCATAACATCTATGAAGACGAAAGGGTGTGTTTGGAATTTGAAGGAGGCGTGACGGTTACTGGAGACATCGTGACGGGTACTCGAAATCTGAAAGGCAAAATTTTGATTATTAAGTTTAAAAACTGCTTGGTGACTTATAAAGATCAAGTTCTTTTTCAACCAGATTGGGGCGTTTATGATATGGCGGTTGGAAAGTCGGTGACTTCTGTATATTCGGGACCAGCCGACCATAACAGTTTTGATCTCACTCAAATGGTTTCGGAGACCAAAACCATTCATATCCCAAAAACATCAGAAGAGCTCGAGCTCGACGACCTCTATGCCTCAGTGGATCAATTGCGTTCATCATGGGATTGCGCTCATGCGGAGCAAATCTTAAAAACCTTGAAAGCGGAACACCCCAAAGATTGGTTGTTGTCATTTGAGTTGTTGCAAGTAGCCCGACAAAACAACGAATCCAGCTTAGTTGAGGACGTTAAATCACATTTGAGCGACTTAAAACAGAGACGATCAGAAATTGCTCATTTGCTCGGCAATTAATGATACTATTGCGGAATCAATAGGCGACTGGCAGAAAGCGCTGCACCAATTCCTTTAGGATTTTTACCACCAGCGGTAGCGAAAAATTTCTGTCCTCCTCCTCCTCCGTCAATATGAATTCCCAAATCGCGTATCACTTGACTGGCATCGAATCCATTGGAGTCCACGAGTTCTTTTGAAATATAGCAAGACAGAAAAGCCTTACCAGCAAATTCGGAGGCCAAAATTA
>JAQCIQ010000018.1 GCA_027592025.1 Bacteroidota bacterium | reverse complement strand
TTCCAGGTCCATCATAAAAGACATCACTCGGGCAGGAATGCTCCCAAAATAATGGTCATCCAGTTGTTGTCCCTTTGCTGGTGAATGTCCAAGCAAGGTGCGACCAGTTAAAACGATGTCGGGTCTAGACGCCGCAAGGGCGCTGTCAACCAAGAAATATTCTTGTTCCCAACCCAATGAAGCATTGACCTTTTTGACGTTTTTGTCAAAATACTTTACCACATCAACAGCAGCGTGATCAACAGCCTGAAGTGCTCTCAACAACGGGGTTTTGTAATCTAACGCCTCGCCGGTGTAGGCCACGAATACGGTCGGAATACAAAGTGTAGTACCGTAGATGAAAGCTGGAGAAGTAGGATCCCATGCGGTGTATCCCCGAGCTTCAAAAGTATTTCGAATACCTCCGTTTGGAAAACTCGAAGCGTCGGGCTCTTGTTGCACCAGTTGTCCCCCTCCAAATTTTTCAACAGACATGCCCCCTTCAATAGTTTCAAAAAAGGCATCGTGTTTTTCGGCGGTTGCGCCTGTCAAAGGTTGAAACCAATGGGTATAGTGCGTTGCTCCCTTTGACATGGCCCAGTCTTTCATGGCTGAGGCAATTTGGTCAGCAATACCGCGATCAATTTTTGCACCAGTATCGATAGCCGCCATAACAGCAGCGTAAGCATCTTTGGTCAAACATTGACGCATGGTATTTTGATTGAATACGTTTTGCCCGAATAATTCGGAGCGACGAACAGTTTCTGTAATTTTTACTGGAGTACGGCTCAAACTTTCTTGAACAGCATTAAATCGCATTGTGGACATAAGAATTGAATTAATTAAGGCGCAAAAGTAAACCAAATACTATATATGAATTAGCATACCCCCTAAAAATTAGGGGGTATGTTAATAAAATTTATAATTTGTTGATATCCGGGCCTAAATTTAGGGGGTAGAAAAGGTCAAATACATAAAAATCATATAACTAAAGAACAAAATTAGCCCTTTCGGCCTGCTGACAAACAGGCGTTTTGGCAAAAGTATCAAAAGAGCCACCCCTCCGGCATAGGCCATCATCCAAGCTAGATTAACATTTAAAGCCGCTGCATCGGTAACTGGAATAGGAATTATCATAGCCGTAACGCCTATGACAGTGCCTATGTTAAAAATGTTGGATCCAATTAAATTGCCCATAGAAATGGCTTTCTCCTTCTTGACTACTGCAATCAAAGAAGCCGCCAGCTCAGGAACACTTGTTCCAATGGCGACAACAGAGACCGAAATGACCGTTTCACTGACGTTAAATGCCTTGGCCAAGTCTATGGCACCAACCACCAAGAATTCCGAGCCCATGTAGAGCGCAACGCCACCGATAGTCAACCAAAGGATCAGCTTGAATAAAGACACTCGACTGAGCGTGGCCTCATTGACTTCGTCCAAGTCGGGTTCGGAGCTTGTCTTGAGCAAAAACAGAATAAACACCACCATTGCCACAAAAAGAATGAGGCCTTCGATTCGGGTAATTATTCCATCATTTTGAATAAAATAACACAATGCCAAAGAAAAAATCATCATCGCGGGCCAATTCAGTCTGAAAAAAGACCGATCTACCGCAATGAGCCCAACCATTCCCGTAAGACCCAAAACCAACCCAATGTTAGCAATGTTTGACCCTACCACGTTATTGATCGCAATGGCGGACGACCCTTCCAAAGCGGCATTCAAGCTGACCAAGAGCTCGGGGGCCGAGGTAGCAAATGAAACTACGGTCATGCCAATGACCATTTTTGACAAATTCAAACGAAAGGACAAGGCCACAGCACCTCGAACGAGGAAATCACCTCCAACCGTAAGTAACGTCAAGCCTAATAAAACATATATTGCGCTCATATCGGGATCAAAAGTAGCACAATATATTTCAAAACATTACTTTTGAGGATGAAGAAAATTGCATTTCAATTCTTAGCCAAAAGCAATAAAATTTTATTGCCTAGCCTGACCAAAAGGCGCGTTGATTTGTCAAAAGCCTCTAAACTTCAGTTGATACTGTTTGGCTGGAGGCTCTATGTCACCAAGCGATCACTCGACTAATACCGCTTCTGCGATAAATAATCTCCGTAGTTTTTGCTATTGCTCCAAAAGCGGTTATATTTGCACCCTTAAACAGGCCTCGTGGCGCAACTGAATAGCGCACTTGATTACGGCTCAAGAGGTTACAGGTTTGAATCCTGTCGAGGTCACTTGTTTCAACAGTGAATTATTAACTTTCGCTAAATTGAAAATCCATAAGCCCCTATTTCAGGGGCTTTTTTATTACCGCATTTTTCGAAACACAAGATCAAATTGACTTTGAATCAAATAACTATCCGAATATAGGCAGGCCCTCCTACTTTAAAAATTATTTATTATTTTTAACTAGAATTTGACCCCAAGTCTCCTTCTTCAAAAGCAGCTTGACCAAAGCAGCACTTTCATTTAGAGGTTATTGATTGGGGTCAACTGAATGGGTGTTTTACATACCATTCATTACGTTGTAACTCTTTCGGGTAAAAGTACATGAGAGAGACAACGAAAAAAATATCGGAACCTGTTCTGATATACAGGAGTTGGCGCCAATTAGGGAAAACCACAATAACCATTTAAAATTTTAAACTAAATATTTTGTCAAGACAAACCAACAACAGAATGAAAAGAAAATTACTATTACTTACTTTTGGAACATTAACATTAATTAGTTGTTCAGACGCAGAAACAAAGAAACAGTTATCCGAATTGAAAATTGAACTTGAACAAGCAAAAGCGGAATTAAATAATTGTTCGGCTGATCTAACTGAAATAAAGAATACCGCAGAAAACAGGTTTATAAGGGCTAAAAAATTACTTTCAGAAAACAATCTGAATAGTGCAAAAACAGAGTTTCAAGGTATTATAGATAATTTCAAAGGGAACAATGATGCAACAATAGCCTTAAAAGAAATAGAATAAATTTCAATATGCCAAGAAGAAAAACACAAGAAGAGTTTATACAAAACCTTATACAGGTTCATGGAAGTAAATATGATTACTCCAAAGTCCATTATTTGAATAATAGAACAAAAGTGATTCTAATATGTAAAGATCACGGCGAATTCCTTAAAAGTCCTAATAACCTAATTGATATGAAGCAAGGATGTCCAATATGTGGAAGAATCCAAGCTAATCAGAATATTAGACTAGCTTGGGATGAAGTATTGAATCGCTTTATTAGTACTCATGGAGATACTTATGATTATTTGTCTGAGACTTACATTGATTACACAACCGACATGACAATTGTTTGTAAAATTCATGGTGAGTTTGTAATGAAACCTCATTCTCATGTAAGTATGAAAGCTGGCTGTAGAGAATGTGGTTATTTAAGGGTGGCTGAAAAAAACACTATTTCATTGGATGAAATTGTTTTACAATTCAAACAAGTCCACAAATCATTTTACGAATACGATTTGACATCTTACAGAGGGGTGGAACACAAAATAAGAATTAAGTGTCCATATCATGGATGGTTTAAACAGAAAGTGTCGTCACACAAATCAGGCTCAGGATGCAGAAAATGTTCAGATGAGAAAATAGGTGATAGAACTAGGATTAATTTTGAAATGTGGATTGAACAATCCAAACTAACACATGGTAATTTATTTGATTACAGCAAAGTCGCATGGGTCGATCAATATACCCCTGTGATGATTGGATGTGATGTTGAGGATCATGGATTTTTTGAACAATCCCCTCGAGATCATAAAAGAGGATCTGGCTGCACTAAATGCAATGCCTCAAAAGGAGAAATGGCCATTAGTAGATGGTTGACAGACCATGGAATAGAGTTTATTCCTCAATGGTCACACCCAGAACTGAAATTCAGAACCCTTCTTTATTGTGATTTTTATCTACCTGGACATACCATGGTAATTGAATACAATGGTATACAACACTACAGCGCTATTGAATTATTTGATGGAGAAAAAGGGTTGAAGTTGACTAAAAAAAGAGATGAGATAAAAAAGCAATTTTGTCTGCAAAATGGAATTTCTTTTGTTGTAATAAAATACAATCAGGATGTTGTCGAAAAATTAAGAGAGACGTTTGGTTTTTTATAGTCTTCAAGCTGTATAAGATTTTGGTGCTTGAGGTTCGATATGAAGAAGTTTTTTGTCGTAGAATTTTTTTTTAAAAGCTCAAAGCGGTAAGATGCACGTACTAGCAAGAGTCTCTATAACTTCAGGCAATAATGACCCAAACCTGCCACCAATTTTAGTATACCAAATGAATAATGGAGAATTGAGTTTATTAGGAACACTTGGCTATAAATTCAGAAGGTGGAAAGATTATGGTTCTTATCTTAGAAACTACAGTGATTATGGAAACGATTTCGCACATTCAAAAACTATTCCTTTCAATTGCGGTTTAGAATTGTCAGAGGCTGATTTAAAAAGTGGAACTATATATGTCGTTTTAAAAAAACAAGGTTGTTTCAATAGGGTAAAAAAAGATTATGGAAATCCTGAAATAGAATATAACGACGGAAACTGAGGAGCAAAAGAGACTTTAAAGGTTGAGGATTTTGACAATGATTATGTCTTATTGAAAAATTTATAAAAAATAACGTATTCTAAGACCTTATATAATTTATTGCTAGTTCTCGCCTAATTAGTAAAATCCTCGAAGATTTTCAGCTTGGTGTGTAATTATAAAGCTAAGTGATAAACCACTCCATTACGTATAGCCGTGACCCTTACAGTTTTTCTATTCAAATTCAACCCTCGCAAACAAGCTGTCCCCAAAAGAACATAGGACATTGCGTTTTTTATTCGAGCCGTCTATCGATGACCCTGTCGAAGTAGTCTTTGACAAAGGCCTTGCACTCTAACTCTACAGCGTCCATCTCGCTGTTGCGTTGTTCAATGAGGTTGTTTTCCAAACCCAAGTCTTGACTGTCATAGAAACCAACAGCCTTGCTGCCATCGAAAACACAAATGTAATCGCCACTGGCATAGCGGTAAAATTGCCCGTCCGAATTCAACACAAAAGGTTTGCTGTCAGCATCTAACAAACTGCGACCCCAGCTGCGAAAGGGTTTGTCGTAGCCCGAGAGTTGAGCTATGGTCGGATAGATGTCTATTTGTTGCGCCAAGCTAGTGTCCTTTCCAACATAGGTCCCTTTTGGTGAGTAGATCAAAATGGGCACAGCAAAGCGGTTCATGGGCTTGAGGTATTCCTTGTAGTGAACCGTATTGGTATGGTCGGCGGTAATGATAAATACGGTGTTTTCGAACCAAGGTTCTTTAGCGGCGGCTTCGAAAAAGGTTTTAAAAGCATAATCGGTGTAGCCCACGCATTGGTGCATGGGGTTAAATCCAGCGGGGAACTTTCCTGCAAATTCCTTTGGGACGATGTAGGGCTCATGGGAGCTTACCGTGAAAATAGTCGCAAAGAATGGGCCGTCCTTTTGGTCAAGGGTGTTCTTGACGAATCCAAAAAATGGTTCATCCCAAATACCCCAAAAGCCATCGAATTGTGAGTCGTCATTGAACTCCTCTTTGCCATAGTAATGATCAAAACCAAGAATATTTGAAAACCCAAGAAATCCCATGGAACCGTTCGGAGCCCCATGAAAAAAGGAGGTGTCATAGCCCTGAGACTTCAAGACAGAAACCACAGATTCAATGGGCTGTTTGCCGTAGGGTGATGAGGTAAAAGCGTCTTTGAAAGAGGGTATTCCCGCCAAGACCGAAGACATCCCATGAATGGACTTTCTGCCATTGCCAAAGGCATTGGGGAAAATCAGACTTTGAGAGGACAAGGAATCTAAAAACGGGGTAAAACTCCGGTAGTCGGGTATGGACTTGTCTTCATTAAAAGCGCCTATATACTCCCTCCCCATGCTTTCCGTGATAAAAACAACCACGTTGGGTGGATTTTCAACCTCAGCGGTATAGTGCTTGTATGGTTTTACCAAGGAATCGACCAAAGCAGAGTCCATGTCGTAGGACACTTTTGTAAACGCTTTCTTATTGAAAGTCCGGATGATGGCAAAAGGCGTGTTGAGAATGAGGTCTGCCTGCTGCATTTTGGTAATATGCCGATTGGCGTCAATCAAATTGATGGGTCGAGTACTCTTTCTGAAGTCACCACGAATGCCACCAATCATGAGGGTAGCCACGATTAAAAAAGAAATCACGGAGCTCAATCCGAAGAAGAAGTAGCCCTTGGCATAGGGCACTCGACTCACTCTCAGCTTTTTGTAGAGATAAATCCACAAGATAGAACAAAGAACGAACAAGGCCACGACATGCCAATAACTCAACAAAAACCTCAACATCATACCTGCCTTGTTCCCTTCGTTTTTGACTACATCCCACTCAGAAATGGTCGTACGGCTGAAGGTGTATTTGTAGTATATAAAATCGATAAAGTTGGTTGCAAAACCGATTAAATTGGGGATAAAATAAACATAGAACAATATGGATTGATACCTCGGGTGTGTATTGATCCACAGCGGTAACATGGACAAAACCACGAACAGTCCGTTGAGATAAAAAATGGCAGTGGTGTCAAAGGTCAGGCCGTAATAACAGAGCCGAAAAAACTCAGATACTGAGTCCACATCCAGCAAATCGCTGTTGTAAACAAAGAATAAAAAACGACTGATAAAATAAAAAACATAGGCCAAGAAAAGCCTGTAAATCATCGCATTGTATTCACTCGTTCTGAAAAACTGCAACATATTCCCTTCTCTATCTAGCCCACAAAAGTATGAAAGTATGAGGATACTGCCGTACCCCAAAAAAAGTCATGGAGTTCGAAGTAAAATTACACCAAGCCGTTGACCTGTTTAACACGATGAAGTTGAACACTGTCCATGAGTCCCTAGGCAAAATAGATGTAAATGAAAATCACAATTGCACAAAGCGAAATACCGACAGCGGTGGTCTTCTTCCATGGTTCTATATCTACTTGTTTTGTGTAACTAATTTGATACGGTTCACTTTGAGGATACAATCGTCCAATGACCAGCATAATGATGATATTAAGTACAAAAAGAATGGCCATGACGTGCAAATAGTGCGGGTAATCGTGTTCTCCAAACACGTAAGGTTTTAACACAAACTGGCTCAAACTGTAAAGCACAACTCCCGAAATAATAGCAATTTTTGCCGCTATGGCAGGTACATACTTGGTCAAATAACCCACAACGATGATGGTCAAAATAGGAATACTATAACATCCATTGACTTCTTGCAAATAGCCGAACAGTCCGTCGGGAGCGTTGGCAATGAGAGGGGCAATAAACATGGATAACAAGGCCAAAAAGATGCCAAATTGCTTACCAACTTTTACAGTTTCCTCTTCGCTGGCTTCAGGTTTGATTTTTGACTTGTAAACATCAACTCCAAAAAGCGTCACTGAACTGTTGAGGGCTGAATTGAAAGAGCTCAGAATTGCGCCAAACAAAACGGCTGCAAAAAATCCGACAAAGGCCTTGGGAAGAACGGCATTGACCAGCATGGGATAGGCTTGATCTGGGTTGGTCAAGGTGTCGCCAAACATGTGGTAAGCAATTATTCCAGGTAAAACAACAAAAATAGGTCCAAGAATTTTTATGAAGGATGCCAATAACAATCCCTTTTGTCCTTCTTTAAGGTTTTTGGCACCAAGAGCGCGTTGAATGATGGCTTGGTTGGTTCCCCAATAAAAGAGTTGAACCAGCATCATTCCAGTGAAAATAGTTCCAAACGGCACTGATGCCTTTGGTCCTCCCATTGATTTAAACTTATCGGGATGGCTTTCAACAATGGTAGATAATCCAGCGAATAGATCACCATCACCTACAGCCATCAACCCAAAAATAGGAATTAATAAACCCCCTATCAGTAACCCGACTGCATTGACCGTGTCCGAGACTGCGACTGCCTTTAAACCTCCGAAAATGGCATAGATTGAACCAACCAAACCAATACCCCAAACGCATATCCACAAAGCGGCGGTTTCTGAAACGTTTAAAAGCTCTGGAACTTCAAAAAGACTGCTGATGGCCAAGGCTCCAGAGTACAACACAATAGGCAATAGGACTACCACATAACCACTTAAAAACAAAATTGAGGTTATCATTTTTGTACTGTGATCGTAACGACTTTCTAGAAATTGTGGAACAGTGGTTATTCCCCCTTTTAAATATCGCGGTAAAAGAAAAACCGCTGTCAACACCATGGCTATTGCGGCAAGAGTTTCCCACGCCATAACCAATAATCCTTCTCTAAAAGCGGCTCCATTGAGACCCACGATTTGCTCCGTAGACAGATTGGTCAACAGGAGCGAGCCAGCGATGACTACTCCGGTTAAGCTTCGACCTCCTAGAAAATAGCCGTCCGAAACTTTAGACTTGTCGGTCGAACTCTTTACGTAGGAAATGATTGCTACCAGTGCCGTAAAGGCTAAAAAAGCTAAGATTTGCATAAATTAAGTTTTAAAGGATTGATTGATTTGAACGTTCCAATTTAAGTGAACTGTTTCTTTTGGCGACAATTTGAGCAGTCCAATTTTGTTATTAAAGCTGTTACCAGGACTAGTCATGGGTTCGATGGCAAAGTAGTTCTTATGTTCAGGAGCATACAACCGCACAAACGAATGAGGTGAAGAAGACGTCGCCGTTAGTTTATGTTCAGGAGTGCCAAAAACAACTCTCGCAGGCCGAATCTTAAAGCAATGGTCGTATGAAACCTCCCCGATGATCTCAGAAAAATGCTCATCTGCTGTTTCCATATGCACGGGAATCAACTCTTGATTTGTTATGACGTTTTGATCTCTAGGCATGGACAATTTAGATGCATTTTTATCGGATGTAAAAAATAAGGGTGCCAACCTAAACTGAATGGAAATAGGACGGAGCCACAATTGGTAACGGTCACCTCGAGTCTCAATCCAACTGAAGTGAAACAATAGGATAACCCCAAATCAAAAGTAAATGGAAATCCTAAGTCGTTCCCGTCGAAATGGTATTCCAAATCGACTTGAGCTCTGTCCTTTTCAGCAATAACCTCCTTTAACCGAAATTGCTTGTCATAGACCAAGCCGTGCAACGCGTGTTTTCCCCGGTCGTTACATTCTAAATGGTTTTCTTTTTCTTCAACGCGGTAAGTGCCATGTTCAACGCGATTGACAAATGGAAAAAGCAATGCTCCCGCGTACGATTCGGAATAATTTGAAGACGTTGGATCACCTATGACAAGATTGTTCGCGCAAACCCATTTGACCAAGCGACCTCCGTGACCCAATCCAATTATTGCATCAATGCCAAAATTCTTGTGCGTGATCTGTACCTGATCTTTCGTTTCGGTCGTAATATGAAATCGACTGTTCATCTAACGGACTTCTAAATAAGGTATTAGAAATAAAAGTAGACTAATTTTTTTTGGAGTAAAATTCCAAAACCGACTGTTGCTCCCTTAAAGCCTCTAGAAATTCCAGTCTCAATCGATCGACCAAATCGCTTACTGGCAGAGCATCGTCAATGGTGGCTACCCCGTGACCAGCGGACCATATCGTACTCCATGCTTTAGCCTCCTTTTTGGCAGCATCGGTGTCCTTGCCAAAATCCATTTTACCGGAAGTCTGCCACATGTCTTCTGTGATGCCCATGGCTTCAAGGCTTGGCCTCAAGAAGTTGGCTGGAACACCAGAAACCGCAGCGGTATAGACCACGTCGGAAGCACTGCTGGTGGTGATCATGTCCTTATAGGCATCTGGAGCCTTACTCTCTTTGGTATTGATAAAACGAGTACCCATATAAGCCAAATCGGCGCCCATTTGCTTGGCAGACGCCACGTCTCGACCAGTACTTATACTGCCCGCAAGGAGAATTGTTTTGTGAAAGAATTTTTTAATCTCTGCGACTAATGGCATGGGATTAATGGTACCGGCATGACCGCCTGCGCCTGCGGCTACAAGTATCAAAC
Source organism: Bacteroidota bacterium (assembly GCA_027592025.1). Taxonomy (GTDB): domain Bacteria; phylum Bacteroidota; class Bacteroidia; order Flavobacteriales; family Flavobacteriaceae; genus JALRKI01. Next base: position 19,404 of record JAQCIQ010000018.1, on the reverse strand, counting down.
CGTCTACACCTGCCTCAGCAGCTTTTTCGGCATGTCGTTTTTTAATCACGTCATGAAAGACCAATCCGCCATAACTATGAACAGCGCTCACCAATTCGGAGACTGCTCCCAAAGAAGTAATGATTAGTGGCACTTGATGCTTCATGCAAAGCATCAAGTCGGCTTGAACACGAGGATTGGAGTGATGGACGATGAGATTAACTCCAAAAGGTGCAGGTTTCTTGCCTGTTTCCTTTTCAAAATCGGCTAAGGCTGTTTTGATTTCAATGAGCCATTCTTCAAAACCTTCACTCGTTCTTTGATTGAGGGCAGGAAAGGTGCCTACAATTCCTTTTTTACAACATTCGATAACCAGTTGAGGACCAGAAATCAGAAACATGGGAGCAACAACTACGGGTAGTTCTAACTCATTGATAAATTTTGCTTTCATTTTTTTTTATTTTTTTTTGAATCTTATATCAGGAATTAAACCTTAGTCTTTATTCACTTTTAAAACAAGCTTCCCGATTTTTTCTCCAGAGAATAGCCTCAATAGGGTGTTGTTAAAATTTTCCAAGCCTTCGTAAACGTCCTCACGAGTTTTGATTGAACCGTCAGCCAACCAGCTTCCCATTTGAGCCATGCCTTCAAGATAGCGATCGGCATAGTCGAACACCACCATGCCTTGCATTGTGGCGCGATTTACTAGTAGTGACAAATAATTGCTTGGACCTTTCATGGCCGCCGAAGCATTGTATTGAGAAATAGCCCCACAAATGACTACCCTAGAATGCATGCGCAGTTTAAGTAAGGCAGCATCTAAAATATCACCACCCACGTTGTCAAAATACACATCAATACCTTCAGGACAATGTGTTTTTAGCCCCTCCATCAAATTCTCATTTTTATAATCGATGGCGGCATCAAAGCCCAATTCCTCGACTACATATTTACATTTTAAAGCTCCTCCAGCAATCCCTACGACTTTGCATCCTTTGATCTTGGCTATTTGGCCTACCAAACTTCCTACAGCACCAGCGGCACCAGACACCAAAACCACATCTCCCGATTTGATTTTTCCGACTTCCAAAATACCAAAATAGGCGGTCATTCCAGGCATGCCCAATGCACCAAGATAAGTGGTCAAAGGCGCCTGTTTTGGATTTATTTTATAAAAACCTCGCCCATCAGTATAAGTGTATTCCTGAACTCCTCCAGCGCCAGACACAAAATCCCCTACCGCAAAATGACTGTTGTTGTTGACGTCGATAACTTCTCCAACGGTACCTGCTCTCATCACCTCACCAATTTCAACAGGAGGTATGTATGACTTTCCTGCTCTGATCCAACCTCGCATGGCGGGATCGAGAGAGATATAATGCTGTTTTATTAGTATTTCACCCTCTTTTAGAGGCTCTACAGGAACGCTTTGATACGACCATGTGCCCGCAGAGGGAAGGCCGACGGGTCTTTCTGCAAGGCAAATTCTATTATTTTTCATGCTTTGATATTAATATTAACTGATCGCCTTTTTAGTTTTTAAACCAAATAAGCTTTCCTATTAGGTTCTGATTCTCGAGCCGTGCAATTCCAAAATAACTCCAGCAATCAATACAACAGATGCATTTTTGCTTTATTGCGCCAACCTGCTTGAGACTGATAGGATACGAAATAAATCTTTAAATCGCTTTGTGATTGATAATCGACAAAGAAAATCTTTTTATCGGCTTGAGACTGGTATGTTACAAAATACCACAGACCTTCATTCCCTTTGACTTGAGACTGGTAATCCACCTTAAACACTTTTAAATCCGCCTGAGATTCATAGTCAACCACAAAGACTTTGACATCGGCCTGAGAAACGTATGGCACGCTAAACATCTTTTGAGCGGAACTCAACAAGGGAAGCAGTAGAAACGGAATCAAATATTTCATAACAAATCCTTTTTGAAGGTTTTTAAATCCGAGCCCGTAGGATATTCGTACAATTCCAGCATGAAATAAGGCAAGGCCGCAAAAAGATGATCAAAAACATTTCCTACAATATCCTCATACTCCTTCCAGCGTTTATCACTGCTGAATGCATAGATTTCGAGTGGCGTCCCTTGAGGTGTTTGAGGCAGTTGTCGGCACATGATCATCATGTCGTGATTGATCATGGGGTGTTGGTTCAAATAGGCATCGACATAAAATCGAAACAAGCCCATATTGGTTAGGTTTCTACCATTGATAGCCAAAGATTTGTCAATTTGATGCTCTTGGTTATAGGTATTGATTTCTGTTTGACGATTGCTGATCCGTTCGGTCATTAATTCAACCGACTTCAATTGATCGGCCTCTTGGTCCGTTACAAAACGGATGGATGAGGTTTTAATCAATATTGAACGTTTTATGCGGCGTCCATCAGAATTGCTCATTCCTCGCCAATTGACAAAGGCATCTGAAATAAAGCTGTATGTAGGGACAGAGGTTATAGTTTTGTCAAAATTCTGAACTTTTACAGTTGAGAGGTTGATTTCGATCACGTCGCCGTCGGCGCCATATTTTTCAATAGTAATCCAATCACCAATTCTAACCAAGTCGTTAACGGCTATCTGAATACTGGCTACAAAACCAAGAATCAAGTCTTTAAAAATCAATAGAATCAGTGCCGACAAGGCACCCATGGCTGCCAGTAAATTCAATATTTCCTTTCCAGTGATCAAGGAAAAAATAACTACCAAACCGATGACCCAAAGCGCAATCATAAGAACTTGGACGTAACTATCAATTGGTTTGTCTCCGTAAGTTGGGGTGAGTTTTAAAGAATCTCTTAGGGCCATAAGAACACGCCTGGCCATGGTCAAAACAGACAGGACAATGAGAATTTCCAAAACCAAATGAAGTGGATTGCGCAAACTTGGAAAATGGCTCGTCCAAAAGGGCAAAACAATGAACAAAAAGGCTATTGGCACAACTACTGCAAGACTTTGAGGGAGCCTTTCGGCTATCAGAAAATCGTCAAAATTACTTTCAGTTTTAACCGCTAATCGTCTTAGAACACTTATTAATACGGCACGAACTACTTTTTGAAGAACGATTGCCACAAGGATTACAGCGATTGTAACAATAAAAAAGTCTGTATTCTGGGCCAGCTCTTTACTCCAACCAAGTGATTTAAAATAGTCAAAAAATATCATATGATTTCAGCGCTTAATCCCGCCTCTAGCAATCTTGTGCAGCGGGGTTCCAATTCATCAAAGGTACCTGTTTTTACGCCACATTTGCCCTTAAAATGGACAATAATGGCGCATTGTTCAGCTTGAATTGGGGTATGATCACAAACGTCAACCAACATTTCTATGACAAAGTCAAAAGTATTGACGTCATCGTCGAATAAGATGATCTCATTCAACTTTGAAATCTGAGTCTTGATTTCTGTTTTATGTCTGACTTGTTCTTTCTGAGACATGGCTCATTAAAATTAAACTAATATAAAAATTTTATTGCGATCCAATTGTCTCGCTCAATATTTTCGACGTAACTCAACCCCAAACTTTCGGCCTTATCCCTTATCATTGGGATATCCTCCGCATAAAATCCGCTCAAGAGCATCGACCCTCCAGGCGCCAATACGTTCACATAGGCACTGAGGTCATTAAGCAATACGTTTCGATTGATGTTTGCAATAATCAAATCATAGATTTCGTGCCCAAGAACCGATGCATCGCCCAAAATTACTTTGATAGACGGACATCCATTGACCTGAATGTTTTCAAGGGAGTTGTTGAAACACCATTCGTCAAAATCAATTGCGGTGATACTGCTGGCTCCTTTTTTACAAGCGACTATGGCCAAAATACCTGTACCACAACCCATGTCAAGCACCCTAGACCCTTTGATTTCCATGTCGATTAACAATTGAACCATCATGTGGGTGGTTTGATGGTGCCCGGTACCAAAACTCATTTTCGGATTGATAATGATCTCCATTTCTGTCAAAGAAGGAGGGTGAAACGGTGCTCTGATGGTGCATCGGTTTGACACGCAAATTGGGTCAAAACTTGACTCCCAGGTCGCGTTCCAGTTTTCCTCCTTTATGAATTCAATTTGATGAGAAATTTTTACATGCTCATTATTCGTCAAATCTATTTGCGTCAGCAAATGTTCGGTCCAATCAGCCTCTGGGATAAAGGCAGATACTCCAGTTTCGGTCTGCAAAAAGCTTTCGAAACCCAAATCACCGAGCTCGTTTATCAACAAGTCAGTCCAAGGTTCAAGAGGAACTACTTCAAAATGACAACCAACATAGTTCATATAGCATTTACGATAGCTGAAAAATCTATTGCGTCAAGAGCTGCGCCACCAATAAGTCCTCCATCCACATCGGGTTTAGAAAATATCAAAACCGCATTATCGGGCTTAACACTACCGCCGTAAAGAATTGGGCAACGCTCTGCTACTTCAGTGCCATAAGCATTGGCAAGTGTCTTTCTGATAAAGGCATGCATTTCTTGAGCTTGTTCGGGAGATGCCGTTTTTCCAGTACCAATTGCCCAAACCGGCTCATAGGATAAAACTACATTTTTCCAAGCATCTTCGGGCAGGTGAAAAAGACCCTCTTTCAATTGAGATTTAACTACATCGAAATGTTGCCCACTTTCGCGGTCTGCCAACAATTCTCCAAAGCAAAAAATAACTTGCATCCCATGCTTTAGGGCAGTGTCAACCTTCGCTGCCAATAAAGCTCCAGCTTCCCTGAAATATTCTCGTCTCTCGCTGTGACCTAAAATGACCGTGCTAACACCAACACCTTCGAGCATGTGAGCGCTGACCTCTCCAGTAAAGGCACCGCTTTCGGATTGATGCATGTTCTGAGCAGACAAGCCTATACCGCTGCCCTGCAAGGCCTCAGAACAGGCGCTGAGCGCGGTGAAATTGGGTGCTACAATCACCTGCGCGCTGGAGGTGAATTTTGATTTTTTCAAGGCGTCAATTAATTCGAGGCTCTCCCTTTGGTTGAGATTCATTTTCCAATTGCCGGCAACGATTTTTGTTCTCATATTTAATCTAGTTTAACTTTAGGGTCGAGCCATGCATAAAGGACATCAACGAGGGTTTGAATTATTATAAAAAATAAAGCGATCACTAAAACGGATCCCATTATTACTGGTAAATCGAGGGTATTAAGTGCAGAAACAATTTCCTTGCCCAATCCGTTCCAGCCAAAAACAAATTCTACAAAAACGGCACCTGCCAACATAGAGGCAAACCACCCAGAAATGGCAGTGATCACAGGATTAAGTGCATTCTTGATGGCGTGATTTTTGACAATTTTTATGGCCGAAAGTCCCTTGGCCTTTGCCGTCCTGATGTAGTCTTGCGCCATCACGTCCAAAAGCGAATTTCTCATCAACTGACTGATGACAGCAAGCGGTCTGATGCCCAATACTACGGCCGGAAGAATCAAATTTTTCAATTCCAAGTAACGGCCTTCACCAAAATCATCGATGGCATATAGACTACCGGTCATGTTCAAATTGGTCCAGTCTCCCCAAACAAATCCGAACAGCCAAGCAAAAATAATGGCACTAAAAAATGAGGGAACACTCATCCCAATGGTACTGCCAATCTGAATAACCCGATCAATCCAATTGTCTTGATTGAGAGCGGCTATAATGCCCAAAAATATTCCTATCAGCACAGCTAAAGCAATAGCCGCTACCGCCAAAACAATGGTATTCGGAAGTGTTTCTGTCAAAATAGCGGACACCAATTTGCCTGGTCTTGCGAAAGAGTAGCGTAAGTAAGGCCACTTGATAACCATGTCAAAATTCGAGGCGCCAAGGATTTTAAAACCACTGTAATTTTTGGGATTAAAATAGCTATAGTCCTCTGGCGATGTGCTGTGAAAAGAAAGCGGTGACAAGTCATTCAAATAGTATAAATACTGCTTCGAAACGGGTTGATCAAAGCCATACTTGCGTTTCATTTGAGCCAATTGCTCGCTGTTGGAATTTTGCCCTAGCATCATTCTCGAGGGATCACCTGGCAACACACTAAATAGAAGAAAAATAACTGTAATCACCCCAAACAAGGTCAAAAAGGCGTACGCTATTTTCTTTTTTAAGTAGTGTAACAATCTAGTCGAATCTTAGTTGGTCAAAGTCGTTCCAATGCTTTTTGTCAAGGATTGTTCCTTTAAATAACTTCAGCGCAGCAGGATTAGAACGAACTACCGTTTTTAGTGCTGTTTCGTCGCTAAAATAAAATGGAATATCGATGCCGAATTTTTTAGAAATTGCCATCTGCTCTTCATTTCCTGTGGCGGTAAGTCCAATCACCTTGTAACCGGCGCGTTCTGCTCGACCAGCTAAATCCTTTATTTTTTCCATTCCCTTCTGTTCACTTTTGGCCATGTTATAAGAAAAAATGATAATTAATTTGGGTTCTGCCATCATTTCCTCGAAATAATCCTCGCCGTCATTTTCGATTGAGAAATCATGAATGGGTGGCTCATAACCTTCTTGAATGGTTTTTGTTTCAACTCTCAAATACTCCCCGCCTTCAACTGTTGGGTAGGAACCATTAGTGACAAAAGACTTTTCCTTGCCACTAACTTTGAAATACCAAGTGTATTCAATAATTGGTTTCGGCGCATCGGGTGGAATTTGACTTTGTTCAACGATATTGGCATTGATCTTATAAGGTCTAAAATCAAGAATTGGCAAATGCATCAACACGTAGTAAACTACCCCAAAACAAAAGATCATACTAATCAGCACGACAATAGAGCTGGCAGTTTTGTTCAAACAAGGCTGAATTAATTTCTGCTTGAAAAAGAGCCAAACGATCAATACCAAAAGAATTATATCCTTGGTAAACGATTCCCACGGCGTCAATTTGATGGCGTCTCCAAAACACCCACAATCAGTAACTTTATTGAAATAGGCCGAATAAAAAGTTAAGAAGGTAAAAAAGACGATCATGCCCAAAAGGCTAATCATGGTAAACCTCACCTTGTATCCCAAGAGCAAAAATACCCCTAAGAGCACTTCAAAGACAACAACCACCACAGCAATCATCAAAGCATAGGGCACAAAAAAAGGCAAATCCAAAACTGTTAGACCGAAATATTCTTCGAGTTTAAAAGCAAATCCAACAGGATCGTTGAGCTTGATCAGTCCAGAAAAAACGAATAAGCCACCGACGGCTGCTCGAAAGAGATGTGTGAGTAATTTCATGTTCTTTGATTTAAATGAATTAGAGCAAAAATGGCGTAATTGATCATGTCTTGATAGTTAGCATCAATTCCCTCGCTCACCAATGTTTTGCCTTGATTGTCTTCAATTTGTTTTACTCTAAGCAATTTTTGAAGAATTAAATCGGTAAGAGAACTGACCCTCATGTCTCTCCAAGCTTCGCCATAATCGTGATTCTTGTCTTGCATCAATTGTCTGGTTTCTGACATTTTGAGCTGATAGTGCGCCAAAGCCTTTTCTGGAGTCAAGTCGGGTTGTTCGGCTATGCCCAAATCAATTTGAATGAGAGCCATCAAGCAATAATTGACAATACCCACAAATTCCCCAGCCTCATCTTCTTCAATTTTTCGAACACTGTTTTGTTGAAGACTTCTTATTCTTTGTGCCTTGATAAAAATTTGATCGGTCAAAGAACTCAATCGCAGAATGCGCCAGGCGCATCCGTAATCTTTCATTTTTCGTTCGAACAAATCCTGACATGTCTTCGTTATATTGTCGTATTCGAGAAGGGTTTGATCCATGCGTCAGGCTAATTTGTGTAAATTTACATTCTAAATAGACACTCACAAGGGGTTTCTAAGGAATTTTTGACGGATTTATACACAATAATGACACTGAACTACAGAGGCCAATTGGTTAATATTTCAAGTCCAAAGGTCATGGGGATCATGAATGTAACCCCTGATTCGTTCTTTGATGGCGGTAATCTAAAATCGAACGCTGACGTTTTAATGAAAGCCGAAACAATGCTGAAGCAAGGAGCCACATTTATCGATATTGGCGGCTACAGCACAAGACCCAACGCGACTGATGTTGCGTTGGAACAAGAATTGAAGCGAGTAATTCCGGTGGTTGCTTTGATTTCTGAAAAATTTCCAGAAGCGCTAATTTCTATTGATACTTTCCGGTCTCAAGTGGCCAATGAAGCTGTCTTGGCTGGAGCTCACATGGTTAATGACGTTTCGGGAGGGCAAATGGATGACGCTATGTTCACAACGGTTGCCGAGCTGAAAGTACCCTATGTCCTAATGCACATGAGAGGAACGCCACAAGCTATGATGGAAAACTGTCAATATGATGACGTGACTAAAGACTTGATATACTATTTTTCTGAGCGACTGAGTATGGCTCATTCGGCTGGTATAATGGATGTCATTATTGATCCTGGCTTTGGTTTTTCAAAGCAAATGGAACAAAATTTTGAGCTACTTCAGAAGCTCGAATTGCTGCAGCACCTCGACAAACCAGTTTTGGTAGGATTATCGAGGAAGTCAATGATTTACAAAACCTTAGGAATCACTCCTGACGAAGCACTAGCGGGAACGATCAGCTTAAACACAATAGCCTTATCAAAAGGAGCGAAAATTTTGCGTGTACACGATGTTAAAGAGGCGGTTCAAAGCATTGCGCTACTCGGTCAAATGAGTTAAGTTTTAAAAATTATTCTACATTTACGAAAAGTGATCTTATGGGTTTTTGGGATACATTCAAATTTAGTGTCGTAGAAGTAGTCGATCTACTTCTTGTTGCTATTCTGTTATTCTACCTCTATAAGCTAGTCAAAGGCACCGTAGCCATAAACATATTTGCGGGCATTGTAATGGTTTATTTGATTTTCAAATTGACTCAAGCGCTTCAAATGCCTTTATTAAGTGGGATATTGGGAGGATTTATCAACGTCGGAATGTTCGCTTTGATTGTCGTGTTCCAACAAGAAATAAGAAAATTTCTTCTCATGCTCGGTTCTTCGAATTTTGGAAGGAGGCGGCGCTTCTTTAAACAGCTCAGATTTCTTAAAACTAATACCTCAAACGAAACGGATATTAAAGCACTTGTCGAAGCTTGTGACCTCATGTCCAAAACAAATACAGGTGCACTAATAGTTGTTGAAAGAAATAATAATTTGGATTTTTTAATCAACCCTTCACACCGAACCTCAATCAAGTTGAATTCTTCCATCATACAAAGTATCTTTTTTAAGAATAGTCCACTTCATGATGGCGCTATAATTGTAGAAAAAAACAACATCAAGGCTACTAGAATTGCTCTTCCCGTTACAGATCAAGCGAATGTTCCTCAAAGATTTGGACTGCGTCACAGAGCTGCACTAGGGATATCCGAAAAAACAGACGCCATAGCACTCGTAGTTTCGGAAGAAAGAGGCGAAATGTCTTATGCATGTGACGGAGTACTGATTCCAATTTCAAATAGAGAGGAACTGATCAAGCACTTAGAAAAAGACCTGAATTAGACCGCTTGAGTTTGCAAAAATTGCACTTCATACAAGTGTTTGTAATAGCCCTCGTCATTTTTTAGGAGTTCCTCATGCGAACCTTGTTCCACAATACATCCCTTGTCCATTACTATAATTCGATCCGCTTTTTGAACTGTTGCTAAACGGTGAGCGATTACAATTGAAGTTCTGTTCTTAGTCATCTTATCAGTTGCGGTTTGAATCAATTTTTCAGCATGCATGTCTACCGAAGACGTTGCCTCATCGAGGATGAGTATACTCGGATTGGTCACATAGGCTCTCAAGAAAGACAACAGTTGTTTCTGCCCCGAAGACAGCATTGCACCTCGTTCTTTAACGTTAAATTGGTACCCCCCTGGAAGACTTTCTATAAATTGGTCAATTCCTATTTCTTGGGCTGCCGTCCTTACCTGTTCAAGTGAAATTGAAGGATCCCTCAAGGTGATATTGTTGAAGATGGTATCGGCAAACAAGAACACGTCTTGAAGAACAATAGCTATCTGACCTCTTAATGAACCTAAAGTGAACATCTTGACATTATTCCCGTCTATGAGAATTTCACCCTGATCAATGTCGTAAAATCGGTTAAACAAATTTATGATCGTAGATTTTCCAGCACCTGTAGCACCCACGATGGCAATGGTCTCGCCTGCTTTAATATCTAGATTAAGTCCGTTAAGCACAGGTTCATCAGCCAGGTAAGAAAAATGAACGTCTTTAAATTGAATATCACCTTTAAAATGTGGCGCTAATAATTCACCCGACTTATCAATTTGGGCCTCTGTATCAAGGACCTTAAAAACCCGAGAAGATGCTACCATACCCATCTGAAGGGTATTGAATTTGTTGGCAATTTGGTTTAACGGTCTGAACATCATTGGAATCATCATTACGAATGCGGTAACCTCTCCCAAAGTGACAGTGTTTTGATCTATCATGTTAAGCCCTCCAAACCAAACGACAAAACCCAACGTAATGGAAGAAATTATTTCGGCGATTGGAAAGAAAATCGAGTTATACCAAACCGTCTTTAACCATCCCTTTTTGTGGCGTTGGTTTATTGTTTTAAAATTGTCAAACTCAATCGATTCTCGAGTAAACAGCTGGAGTGTTTTCATCCCCGTGACACGTTCTTGGACAAAAGAGTTCAAATTGGCCACTTCTGTTCTCACATCGTCAAAGGCACGCTTCATGTATTTCTGAAAGACCTTGGTGGCATAAACTATGATTGGGAAGGTGCAAAATACAATTAGGCTGAGCTTCCAATTCATGTAACACATTACTCCAGCCACTACAAGCATTTTGAGGACATCACTAAAAATCATGAACAAACCTTCACTAAAAATGTCTGCAATTCGCTCCATATCAGTAACTGCACGGGTAATTAGAACTCCAACAGAAGATTTGTCGAAATAGGCCATTTTGAAGTTCAACATGTGTTGATACAACTTAACCCTTATGTCTCTTACAACGGTTTGCCCCAACCAGTTGGCCCAATAAATGAACAATAAGTTGGTGAAGACCTCCAAAACCAGCAAAGCAACCAAGACCCAAGTCAATTTTAAAAATCCTTCTGATATTTTTTTTCCTATGAATTCATCTACAATAATTTGAGTCAAATAAGGTTTGGCGGCGCCAAAAACCGACAGGCCAATTACGGCAAGGAAGCTACCTACAAAAACCCACCGATAGGGTCGAATGAATTGCATCAACCTTTTATAGAGGTGAAAATCGAAAGATTGGGTTTTACTGTCTGTCATCGGGGTAAATGTTTTTTGGGTATTTTATGTCAACAAGGTATAATCCATGAGCGGGTACAGATGCTCCAGCTTCGGATCGGTTTTCAGAATCCAAAATGTTTTTAAAATCTTTGATTTCAATTTTACCTACTCCTACTTCGAGCAAAGTTCCTACAAGAGCTCTCACCATGTTACGCAAAAAACGGTCTGCAGAGACAACGAATAGGAGCAAATCGTCTTGAATGAGCCACTCGGCTTGAGAAATATTGCAATTAAATGTTTTGACGTCAGTATTTGATCTTGAGAAACACTTGAAATTGATATGAGACAACAGCAATTGAGCCGCTTGATTCATGAGATCAAGATCCAAAGTCGGCTTAAACTCATAGGCCCAATCGGTTAAAAAAGGATTTTTGCGCTGAGTTATTTTATAATGATAAGTTCGAACAGTAGCATCAAAACGGGCGTGAGCGTTGTTTTGCACTTGGTAAATGCGGTAGACAACAACTGAATTTGGCAAGAAACTATTCAAGCGATGCACCAGGTCTCCATTAATCTCTTGACTCAAACTGTCAAAATGCGCAACCATAAAACATGCATGAACTCCAGTATCAGTCCTACCTGCACCAACCACATCCACGGGCTCCTTCAAAAGCAAACTCAGCCCATTTTCAAGAGTGGCCTCCACAGATTCTGCGTTAGGTTGAATTTGCCAGCCATGAAACGGCTTGCCATTGTATGCTAATTCTATAAAAAACCTCAAGTAAAAATGATATTTTTGATTCGCAAAGATAGCTAGTTTTAAACTGCCATCTGCCAGCACTCAATCCAGATGAAAAAAATTCTCTTACTGTCGGACACACACAGTCACATTGATGATGGCATTATTAAGCATGTTCATTGGGCCGATGAAGTTTGGCACGCAGGAGATATTGGAGATGTTTCGGTGACCGATGCCATCATGGCCCTGAAACCGTTAAGAGCCGTTTATGGCAATATTGACGACAATGTTATAAGAATGCAATTTCCCGAACATCTTTTTTTCAATTGTGAAGACGTAAAAGTATGGATAACTCACATAGGAGGTTATCCAGGAAGATATCCCGCTCGTATTAGAGCGATCTTAGATAGCAAACGACCTGATTTGTTCATTTGCGGTCATTCGCATATCCTAAAAGTCATGTCAGACAAGAAATACAATTTGTTACACATGAACCCTGGAGCTGCTGGAAGACACGGCTTTCATAAAGTTTGTACGATGTTGCGATTTGAGGTGTATCGAGGAAAGATCTCCTCCCTCGAAGTTGTTGAATTTAAACGGTAAGGGATATAAATCATGTTTGGTAATCGTTTTTTTGTTTTCAAATTACTGATAATCGAAAAAAAATTGTAATATTGACCTTTCGATTAACACTTCAATCGAACCAATTGCCACTGATTTTCTGACACATTCAAATTCTTTCCATTTATTATTTTATTAACCAATCATAAAACATGTTTGAAATTACCGACCTAAAGGAGAAAAAGCTACAAGATCTCCAAGATATTGCCAAGGAATTAAAAATATCAAAATTCAAAACCCTAAAAAAACTGGATCTCGTCTACAAAATTCTAGATCACCAAGCTGCTAACCCCATTGAAAAAGAAGCTAAGACGACTGACTCCAACGTCAGTTCAGAATCTGCTCGGGAAGAAAGAACAGCCCCAACTCCTCGACCTATTAAGGAAAAATATTCCCCAAACCCTCGACCTGCTAAAGCGACAACATCAACTGAAGAAAGAGCTTCTAACAGTGACGCTGAGAACCCGAGTCATAAAAAGGAAGAGCAAAAGCACCCGAGACCTGTTGACAGAAATCAAAATAACAACCGACAAAAATCACAGCATAAGTCGAACAGCAATGAAAATGTTGAACAACGACAAGATCCCAATCAAACCGCTTTAGATGGAAACAAAGACAATCGAGGCAGATATAAAGAACCCGATTACGAATTTGACGCCATCATTGAAAGCGAGGGAGTTTTAGATATTATGACTGACGGTTATGGCTTTCTGAGATCATCGGATTACCATTACTTGGCCTCTCCTGACGATATTTATGTGTCTCAATCGCAAATTAGATTGTTCGGTCTGAAAACTGGAGATACTGTGCTTGGACATGTTAGACCGCCCAAAGAAGGAGAAAAATACTTCCCTTTGATTAAGGTTTCTAAAATCAATGGCCTTAGTCCAGAAGTCGTGCGTGATCGCGTGTCATTCGACCATCTTACGCCACTTTTTCCAAAAGAAAAATTCAATTTAGCAGACAAACAAAATACTATTTCGACCCGAATTATGGACCTTTTTTCTCCTATAGGGAAGGGCCAACGTGGTATGATAGTATCTCAACCAAAAACTGGTAAGACCATGTTGCTCAAAGATGTAGCAAACGCCATTGCCGCCAACCATCCCGAGGTGTATCAGATAGTGCTTTTGATTGATGAAAGACCTGAGGAAGTTACAGACATGCAGCGTAACGTTCGCGGTGAAGTTATTGCCTCAACCTTTGACAAGGAAGCTCACGAGCACGTGAAAATTGCCAATATCGTATTAGAAAAAGCAAAAAGGCTGGTTGAATGCGGGCACGACGTGGTTATTCTGCTTGATTCCATCACCAGATTGGCTCGTGCTTACAATACTGTTCAGCCAGCATCAGGTAAAATTCTGAGTGGTGGTGTTGATGCCAATGCATTACACAAGCCAAAAAGATTTTTTGGAGCTGCAAGAAATATTGAAAACGGAGGATCTCTTTCCATCATTGCCACAGCACTTACTGAAACTGGCTCTAAAATGGATGAAGTTATCTTTGAAGAATTCAAGGGAACTGGAAACATGGAGCTTCAGTTGGATCGTCGTATATCCAATCGTCGTATTTTCCCTGCGATTGATTTGGTCTCGTCGAGCACAAGGCGTGATGACTTGTTGTTGGATGAGAAAACCATTCAGCGCATGTGGATCATGAGAAAGTATTTGGCCGACATGAATCCTGTAGAAGCGATGGAGTTTATCAACGAGCGTTTCAAACAAACTCGAAACAACGAAGAATTTCTTATCTCTATGAACGCTTAGAGGATTTTAAAAAAACAGCAACAAAAAAAGCGCTTTCTTCGGAAAGCGCTTTTTTTTTAAGGAATACATTTTTCTTACAACGCGCCCACGTGACGAGTCAATCCTGACTTCAGGTTCGCCGCTTTGTTGTCGTGAATGATATTTTTCTTCGCCAATTTGTCAATCAAAGAAATTACCGACGGCAACAATGCTTGCGCTTCTGTCTTGTCAGAAAGCTCACGCAATTTCTTGATTGCATTTCGAGTAGTCTTGTGTTGATAGCGATTGATCACACGTTTCTTCTCGCTACTGCGAATTCGTTTTAAAGCTGATTTATGATTTGCCATAATATTTATTTTATGTAGCCCGTAGGGGAATCGAACCCCTCTTACCAGGATGAAAACCTGGCGTCCTAACCGATAGACGAACGGGCCATTAATTTCATTATTTCAAAACTCACCTAAAAGGTTTGTTTAGAACGCGGTGGCAAAAATACAACTATTTTCATACGATGCAATAGTTGATTGATATTTTTAAAGAATATGATTAATATGCCTTGGCGAACAACACACGCTGATTCGAAGGCTTTCCAGAAAACACACAAAAGCCCGATTCATACTGGTTTTCAAGCGGAATACAGCGAATAGTTGCCTTTGTCAAAGCCTTAATTTCGGCTTCCGTTTCCTCTGTACCGTCCCAATGTGCAGAAACAAAACCAGTTTTTTCTTCAAGAGTAGTCTTAAATTCTTCAAAACTATTTACTTCGGTGGTGTGTTTTGCTCGAAAATCTAATGACCGTTGGAATAAATTTATTTGAATTTTTTCCAGAGTAGAATCTATGACCTCTTCAATACCTTTTATAGCATATATATTTTTTTCGAGGGTATCGCGTCGGGCTAATTCAACAGTGCCATCCTCCAAATCTTTTGGGCCAATGGCCAACCTGATAGGGACACCTTGCAACTCATATTGAGCAAATTTTGCGCCAGGTCTCAAAGTATCTCTATTGTCATATTTAACCGAAATTCCCTTTAGAGCCAAGTCTTTAACCAATTTCAAGACAACTACATTAATTTGTTCCAATTGCTCCATGCCTTTGTAAATAGGAACAATCACAACCTGAATAGGAGCCAATTTAGGAGGTAGCACAAGGCCAAAATCATCGCTATGCGTCATGACTAAAGCCCCCATCAATCGGGTAGAAACACCCCATGAAGTTGCCCAAACGTACTCCTGTTTGCCTTCTTTGGTGGTGAACTTAACGTCAAAAGCCTTCGCAAAATTCTGGCCTAGAAAATGAGAAGTTCCTGCTTGCAACGCTTTCCCGTCTTGCATTAGGGCCTCGATACAATAGGTTTCTTCGGCTCCCGCAAATCGCTCACTTGGCGTTTTTATCCCTTTGATGACTGGAATAGCCATAAACTGTTCTGCAAAATCGGCATAGACATTGGTCATTTGAATCGTTTCTTCAATGGCTTCGGCCTTTGTTTCGTGAGCTGTATGTCCTTCTTGCCATAAGAATTCTGCCGTTCTCAAAAACAACCGCGTTCTCATTTCCCAACGCACCACATTGGCCCACTGATTAATCAAAATTGGTAAATCGCGATAAGATTGAATCCAACCCTTGTAGGTACTCCAAATAATGGCCTCGCTGGTTGGTCTAACCACTAATTCCTCTTCAAGTTTTGCGTCAGGATCCACTCTCAATTTGCCAGGATTATCGGGATCGGTTTGCAGTCTGTAATGCGTTACTACAGCGCACTCTTTTGCAAATCCTTCGGCATTTTTTTCCTCAGCTTCAAATAAACTCTTTGGTACAAATAGGGGAAAATAGGCGTTTTGATGGCCTGTTGCTTTAAACATTTTGTCGAGTTGAGCCTGCATTTTTTCCCATATGGCGTAACCATATGGTTTAATCACCATGCATCCCCTTACCGCAGAGTTTTCGGCCAGATCCGCTTGGACAACCAATTCGTTATACCATTTAGAATAATCTTCGGATCTCGGAGTAATTTTTTTTCCCATAAAAATGTTTTGGCACAGATGTTGTAAAACTAATGCTGGATAGTTAGCAAAACTAACTATTTTTGGAATGTTCAACAATTAAAATTGAATCTATGCGACTTCTTCTCTCACTTCGACAAATGCAGCTTTTAGGAACAGGTATTTTAATGAGCTCCGCCATGAGTTGTGGATCTTTTCAATATGCTGGATTAAATAATGATGACATCTATGATGATCGAACAACCGAAGTGGTTTACAACCAAGGAGTCAATAAAGAAAAAGCATCACCAGAGGTTGAGGAAAATGATAATAACGATGGTTATTACACAACCCAACTGAAAGAATTGGCGGCTTCGTATGACAACGAGAGTGACATTATCACCAATGTCGATGACTACTCCAGCGGGTATTATGATGAGAATGAGGAAAGTCAAAACAATTACGGTGGATGGGGTCAAGAAAGTGACGAAGTCAATGTAACTATATACCATAATTTTGGATACAGTCCTTACTGGAGACCTTATTATTACAGACCTTGGAATTGGTCTGTTGGTTTTGGAAATTGGAGTTACTATTACGGATACAATTATTGGGGTCCAGGCTATTATCCCTATGAGCCTTGGTATAATCCTTATTTCTATGGCGGGTATTACGGTTATCCGTATGGTCATCCATACTACTCTTATCCGCATTATGGCAATTATTACAATAACGGCTACTATCGTGGCGGTAGTGATGTTGTCCTAGTGAACGGTCATCGCGGTGGTCGTGGCGCTAGTAATACTGGATTGTTGAGTGCCTCAAGTCGCGAAAGTTTTCAAAGAACAATGAACCGCTCAACAAGAGGAACAAAATCTACCTCCTTCAATACTAGACCAACTTCGAGCTTCCTCAACAGCGGTGAGCGACCAAGTCGAGGAGACTATAATTCTCGTCCTGTTGAAAGTTCACGACCTTCTAATTCAAGTCGACCAGATGCGTCGCGACCAAGTTCTTCACAACCGAATGCGACCAGGCCTGTCAACTCTTCTCGACCAACTAGAGTTCGACCAAATAACTCGAGCAGACCGACTAGCAGTCCTCGGATTAACCAGTCATCAAGCAGAAGAACAATAAAGGATAGTCCTGCAAGCGCAAGCAACACCAGACCAATGGAATCTACAAGACCTGTCTCGTCTTACGTGGCTTCCCCTAATTCCCGCTCTTCTTCGAATAATTCGACGGTCAATTATTCAAGATCGAACAACTCATCAGGAAATACTGCATCTCGAACAACTTCCTCTTCTTCAGGTGAAAATTCTAGCAGCAGTCGACGACGAGGTAACAAATAAACCAGTAGTTTAACTTATTTTCCAACAAATATTTTCTTTATGAAAAAAGTCTCCTTTTTCCTAATGCTCCAATTTTTCACCCAACTGCTTCCTGCTCAAGATATAACAGATGCGGTGCGCTATGGCATTGACCACATTCAAGGTACCGCGCGCTTCCATTCTCTTGGTGGAGCATTTGGTGCGCTGGGAGGAGATTTATCGGCTGTTAATGTCAATCCAGCGGGCTCAGCCATTTTTTCTAATTCCTATGTTTCAGGAACACTGAGCAGCAAAAGATTTGAAAATACCACAAACTATTTCAACTCATCTGTTAAGAACAATGATGGTAACATTGGTTTCGATCAACTTGGGGCTGCCTTTGTTTTTAATAACACTAACATGAATTCAAAAGTCAAACGATTTGTGCTGAGTCTAGTCTATGACAGAATACAAAACACGGACAATTCTTTCCAAGCGAGAGGTACAACTAACCAATCTATAGACCGCTATTTCCTTGCCAATGCTCAAGGTCTTGAATTAAACACTATCAGTTCTTATCCCGATGAAACACTTTCTCAGGCATACAATTATATTGGAGCTAATTACGGATATAGCAATCAACAGGCCTTTTTGGGGTACGAGAGTTTCATTTTAGAACCCGATAGTTATAACGATAACAATACGCTGTACTATTCTAACATTGCTGACGGTTCTTTTAATCAATCCTTCAATTATGACACTTCAGGCTATAATGGGAAGTTAGGAATTAACTTGGCCATGCAGTACGAAGAAAAACTTTATTTGGGTTTGAATTTGAACGCTCATACAATTGACTTCCGAAAGTCAACCTATTTGAGAGAAGCAAACAGCAATCCTGGCTCATTGATTAATTCTGTTGAATTTGCGAATGATTTGTCAGTTACAGGAAGTGGTTTTTCTTTTCAACTGGGTGGAATTTATAAAGTCAATCCGTCCCTGAGATTGGGGCTGACATATGATTCTCCAACATGGTACACCATTGCTGAAGAAAGCACTCAATCGCTCTTTACTCGAAGTACTGACGGTATTTCGTTTGACGACGGCAGCGTAGATTACAGTTTTTCAGTTGACCCCAATTCAATCAACATCTATCCTGAATACCGCCTAGAAACCCCAGGCAAAGTAACTGCTAGTGCGGCTTTAATTCTTGGAAAAATTGGATTAATCAGTTTCGATTATTCCAGAAAGGACTATTCAAGTACAAAATTTCGTCCAGTTAAAGACAGCTATTTTGCTGCTCAAAACGAAATTATAAGCAATGCTCTCACCAGTGCTCAAACCTTTCGTCTAGGGGGTGAATTTAGAGTTGAACGACTTAGTGTTAGAGGCGGATATGCCCTAATAGAATCGCCTTACCTCAACAAGGCCGTCATGGATGATTCCTCAACCGTTTCATTTGGATTGGGTTACAATTTTGGCAACACACGTTTGGACCTTTCCTATTCTAGCTTTGAACAAAACCGAACCAATCAACTGTATCAAGTGGGAACTAGTGATTCTGCTCCTTTGGCTGGGATCAATAGCAAGAACAACAATATTTTCTTGACCTTAGGTTTTAGTTTGTAAGAAAAAGGCCTGATTAGCAGGCCTTTTACATTTATCTTTTGAGCGTAAAGTGAGCTCTAAACTCCTTGGGTTGGTCGGTGTTGGGATCTGTGTAATTTACTGTAAACCAGTAATCACTCGAAGGCATCAATACGCCATTATACATCCCATCCCATCCTCTACTCTGCGGTCTTATCTCTTTTAGC
>JAQCIQ010000027.1 GCA_027592025.1 Bacteroidota bacterium | reverse complement strand
AAGTTATTCCGCGGGCCGAGCCCAGTAAAACTAATATATAGCATTAATGCTGTGTGTATACCAGAGGAGTCCCCTGTTCAATATGCTCCGTCAGATCCAGGCGGGACCACAAAAAAGCAGCTTTTTCAGCTCAGCTATTTCTAAACCTCTTAAGTAGGTTAGAGAAACATTTATAGATGAATGCCCCACAGCTTTCTGTAGCTTGGTTCCTTAAGAGGCCCCCTTTGGTTTCATAAAAACAACAATCCCAAGCAATAGAGTTTCCTCTTTTTTTTCGCACAACACAAAATTTTATTAAGATGTTCTTTTGAGAATTGTTAAAATTCATCCATTATTTGTATATTTAATTAAAAAAATTGTAATTTTATCTAACAAATCAACATTTTATAACGGTATGGAAACAAAAAAGTACTTAAACCAATTGCTGGACCTCCCGCAAATGGTCAACGACAAACTGAAAGTAAGCTGTTGGAATTCAATGGTTGAAAATTCTGAAAGCACAATCCCAAATTGGATCAACACATTTTTTAAATTGGCTGCTCTTGTTCTCCTCTTGGTGGCTTTTTGGGGAGGCGTTAATTATTTAGCAGACACACAAAATGGTGCTCCTGTTTATGACATGGAAAATCCAATGACGTACGAAGAATACGTTCCGATGGAGAAGGATAGCTTAGGCAAAGTTGTAGAAGGAACCGGTGACTATGTAGATTTTCAAATGAAGGACGAGGACGGTAACTTGCAGTACTATCAAAAAGAACTTGTTGAAGCATCTGTAAGCGGTATAATGGCATCTGATGATGAAGAAGATGGATACAAATATCTTAAAGCTCAAGCGAAAAAGTTAGGTGTTAAAGTTAGCGTTAACAAAGATCCTTACGGAGAAGGTTATGATGAACTTGGTTTTTCTGGAGATAAAGCAGCCGTTATGAAATTAGCTGGAATATCAGGACACGCGGAAGATATTACTGATGGTGTTTATGATTTATCAGAAACCAGGGAACTTGTCTTTGAACGAGATTTGAAGATTTTTAATACTGGCAAAGGTATTCTGGGACTTATCGGCTATTTTCTTGCCTTTTTCTTCTGGCTTTATGCAGTGATATCCCTAGCCAATGTTTTGAGATCTACGGGAAATGAAATTTCGAATTCTCAAGGCAATATCTTAGAACTAGTACTTAGAGATGGACCGCTTGCACTTATTCGGGCAGCAGGCTATATTGGAGCTCTTTTGGCTTTATTTGCTGCAATTGGACATACGTTTACTTGGCTAACCTCTATTGATCTTGGCGCTGGCAGTGATGTTTGGGGTGATGCGGGTGGATTTTTAAGCGTTTTCAGTGAGTTCAGCAATATCGGTGTTTTGGCAATCGCAACTTTAATGGGGATGACTGATATTTTTTCGTCAGTTGATCCTCAAATGTTAATGTCTCAATTAACCAACACCATGAGTGAAGGCTCTGTTGTTGAGTGGCTTAATAAAGATGATTTAGTCATTGTTATTGGGTCGTATTGGAATGTCATTGTGATACTCATAGGCCTATTTATTAATTTATTAATTTGGAAGTGGGTTTATGCTTTAGGCCATACATTCGTTAAATGGATCAGCGGACCTTATTTCCCGCACAAGTCGCTTTAACGGTAATTATTTATTCAATACAAAAGGGGCCATTTGGCCCCTTTTTTACTCATCAATTGTATTACAAATGACTGTGGCTGAAACCTTACAACCCAACCTAAAATAAAGCCATAAATCATTGTCGCGTCATTTAAGGTAGGCATGAGAATCAATATTGAAAAATAATTTTTGATTTTGTTTCATAAAACCAACTTAATTTCTTCAAACGCAATAATTTTTTTACATAAAAATACATTACCATGAAGAAAATATTTTCTGTTTTGATCTTACTATTAATGGCTTGCTCTGGAGAAGACGGGACTAGTGGTATTGATGGTGCTGATCCAGCTACATTAGAAGTAAATAACGAAGGCTTTAATTACTTAGTTGACGGATACACTGGTTCTTTTCCAACTTTAACATTAGTAAGAGGTGAACTTTACTACTTTAGTTACACCGGAACCGCTCATCCATTTGCTTTAAGATTATCGGATAGCAATACGGCTAATGTTCCAGGAACAACTAATAACGATCCTATAAATGGAATAGTAAATACAGATACTTTAATTAGTTACAGAGTACCTTACGATGCACCTGATAGCATAGTTTATCAATGTACGGTTCACTCTTCAATGATTGGTCAAATTCTAATTGTAAATTAAAACGGTACTTCTGGTAGTTCAGGTGTTGATGGCATAGCCGGGACAGATTACCTTACTTTTCAAAAGCAATAGGCACTATTCATTACTAGCCAATAAAGGCTCTATTGAACAATATTGAAACCAAGTCTTACAATGTTGAAAGGCTTTTGTCGTTTGCAATAACAACTAATTTAGTTGTTTTTGTGTTCCATAATTTGTCTTTAAAGACATAGCTTTGTTATAAAGACAACTGACGACTTAAACCGCTTGAACAATTTAGCTTGAAAACCCGCATCAATTTGTTTTCTAAGGCAACCCTAAACACACTGTTTTTGATAGGTGCCAATGGGTTTAATGCGGCTTATGGCTTCATGACTTTCTATTATTGCAATTCACTAGGTGCAACCAAAACTTTTGCATCTTATATCAGCTTGTTATCCATCGTTGGGTTATTAGCAATTTTAGTCAACTTTGGGCATCATTTTTCTGCTACCAAGCAAATAGCAACCCTGTCAGAGAAACGAAAGCAAAGAGATGAATACATTAGTCGGGTGATAACCTCCAAATTGATTTTGCTTTGCCTGGCGTTAGGGGTTTATTTGGCAACAGTGACGGTTTTATTCCCTGAGGTCAACCATACTTATCTATTGGTTATTGGATTTTTACCGATTTGTTATGAAGCCTTTTTTCCGTATTGGTTTTTCAACGGAATTGGAGACAACTCTAAGAACCTTCTATTTAACGCGCTTCCAAAGTCTTTAATCGTTGTCTATTTGTTGTTGTTGCATCCTGGCATTCAAGAGGCGCTTACCGTGATTTCGATCAGTAGCGTTCTTGCTGCGTGCGCCGCCTGGGCATATATAATGACTAAAAAGGGATTTTGTTTTCAGCCTATAAAATTTGGCGAAGTTAGGTCTGATATGCAATTGGCCACCCATGGATTTTTAACCATAGACGCTGTTGATCTGCCGTTGAAATTGTCAAAATTATTGAGCGCAACATTTTTTGGACCAGCCAATATCATTGCCTTTGAACTGTATGAGAAAATTTTCCGATTGTTCAGGTTGATCATGACATCGGCTAACCAGTCATTGATACCTCAAACCCTTTACAACAGAGTGTCCTCACTTCATAAAAAACAGCTCTTCGTTTTCATCGTCACATCTGTCATTGCGGCATCTGTTATTACCTATGCGCAGGATTATATTAGAGAAGTATTTGTTCTTGCCAATTATAGCTCGGCCCCATTGTTTAGCCTGTTGATTTTTGCATTGCCGTGTTATGCTTGCACAGAGTTTTTGGGAAATGGGTGTTTGCTTTTTTCTTCAAGAAGACATCAATACACTAGGGCTCTTTATGGGCTAATTGGACTCTTTATTTTAGTTGTTTTTATTATGGGGCAGTTCGCCAAAATGACAGCAGCAGTGGTTTATGCCTATTTGCTGTTTGAGCTGTTTATAGCTAGTTATGTAATTTACTCCGTGTCAAAACTAAACGATGATTAAAACGCTAGTTATAAGCGCAATGCTCCCTCCTTATCATCATGGAGGGGCGGAGAAAATGGGACAGTTATTCGTCGACGAACTGGTTCATAGAGGCTTTAACCCATTGGTCTTAACTCACAAGGCCTCGCGTCAGGGCAGCTACCTGTTTCTCCCCGTTTTGCTTGGCAACGTTTGTAGTCCCAAAAAAATTACCCAGCAAGGGAGGTTTGTCAAACTGATTTACCACCTTTTGGATTTGTTCAATCCCATATTATTGTTGGAATTGATTTATTGGTTCACCACCAAAAAAGTGAAGGTGATCTATGCTCACAACATCACCTATTTTGGGTTTAATATTATGATAGCGGCAAGGATTTGTAACATCAAATTTGTCCAAATCACCCATGACTATTATTATACTTGCGTTAAATCTTCAAGATTTACGGCAGGTCGAAATTGCTCAAAAAATTGTACGAGTTGCGCAATTTTCAAGGCTCCGATAAAGCTTCTCAGCCACTCTGTTGAGGCTGTGTTTGTAAGTAAGGCGCTTCAAGACAGTATCACAACGGACGTGAAGTTTAGGACTGCCCAAGTAATTTATAACCCAAAACAAGACGCGAACAGCAGCGATACTGTTCATTCGGAAACTAATCCGACATTTACCTTTGGATATTTGGGCGCTATTTCGGAAAATAAGGGGATTGTTCAATTTCTGAAACGGCATGTTGACTTGCTCGAATCTATGGGAGTCAATATTTTAATTGCAGGTTCTGGCGAAGGACAATATTATGAAGATTTTTTGACGCTGGTCAATTCCAATCCAGCGGTAACCTATGTCGGTCAAACTGTCCCAGAAGAGTTTTTCCCTAAGATAAAATTTCTCTTAGTTCCTTCTGTTTGGAACGAACCTTTAGCCACCGTTATTTTAGAGGCTTTGGCCTATGGAATTCCTGCGATCGCCAACCACACAGGAGGGTCGTCCGAAATGATAGATCAAGGGCAAACAGGCTTTTATTTCGACCTTTTTGACCAAAGTTCAGCTCAGGACCAATTGAAGCGGATAGTTGAGCTTTCAAATAGTGACTATGAGGCTCTTCAGAAAAATATAAATGCGAAGCCGTGGCCTACTAAAGCAAGTTGGATAGAGTCTATTTTAAAAATATAAGAAAGCCCTTTCTGTTGATTAGGCGTTGTGCGATCCATCGCAAAATGGCCCATCAGAGGTCTTGCCACAGTTGCACAAAGAGAATCGGTTTCTTTTTGGGATAGGATTTCCTTCTCCATCGAGTAAATTGATGTCTTTGGCATTAGTAACGACTACTTTTCCGCTTTTGGTAACCTGAATAGTGGGTTGTGTATTTTCTTCCATGTGTCTGGCTTTGTTTTTGTAAAAATACAACTTCCTAGTCAAGGTTTTTTACAAAATGAAAACCCGCGATGCGACAGCCCATGTTAAAGTAAAATTTGTGCGCCTTTGGGCTGTCTGCGTACGAATTGAGT
>JAQCIQ010000006.1 GCA_027592025.1 Bacteroidota bacterium | reverse complement strand
CTTCAATAATTTATTAAATTTTTAATAAACAATATTTTTCAATATAATATTAATAGGTATCTTGTGAATCGTTTTAAAAGATCACTAATTGATAATAATTTTTTAATGAAAACAAAATTACATCTCATTGTTTTTGCACTATTTTGTTCTGCCCTATCTTTCGCACAAACCATTTCGAATAGTCCTCAAAAACCTAGTTATTATGGAACTCCAACCTCGGTTATTAAGGTTCCATCTATAGCTTCAAGAACAGCGTTGGTTCGTCCAGACTTGAGCCGTGAAACCGTAATGCAAGATGGAAGAGCATCCAAGTACGATATCATTCCAGGAAAGGGATCGACTGGAAATGACCCATTGGTTCAACAATCATCTCATTTAAAAAATAGTATTGCAACTCGAAATGCCGATTTGGTTTTTGTTACTGCCCAATCTTCGTCTCAACCTACTGACCCTGCCGCTGCGGTAGGTCCAGATCATTACATCACGGTGACCAATACGGCTTTCCAAGTTTTTGACAAAAGCGGGATTTCTTTAACAAATGGACTCATTGCTCCGAACCCAACAATATTTTCGGCTTCGGGATGCTGCGACTTGACAGCTTCCTATGACAACGCAGCCGACAGGTATGTTCTGACTTTTCTTGGATCTGGAGTTCAAATTGCTGTTTCCGACGGACCAGACCCTGTAAATGATGGTTGGACCGTATACACTTACTCGGTCGTCAGTGATTATCAAAAATTATCGGTGTGGAGAGATGGATATTATATGACTGAAAATACGGGGTCTTCCAATAAAATTCACGTCTTTGAACGAGATAAAATGATTGCTGGTGATGACTCAGCACAAATGGTATCTTTTGCGCTACCTGGACTTACAACAAGTGGGTTTCATAGTCCTCAATTTTTTAATATAGCCTCTGATAATATTCCAACCGAGGGTGGTGCTCCTGTAGTGTATTTGCAAGATGACTCTTGGAACGGGGTTAGTACCGATCATATTAAAATGTGGCTTGTTGATATGGATTGGACAACGGTTGCCAATTCACAAGTTTCGGCAGCGACACAATTCAATGTTACCGCTTTTAACAGTGTATTTGATAACGGAGGTTTTTCAAATTTAACTCAACCTAATGGAGGAACCACCATCGATGCTTTGCAGGCAACTATTATGAATCAGGCGACATTTAGAAAATTCGGATCCTACAATAGTGCAGTTTTCAATTTTGTTGTTGACGTAGATGGAACCTCAGCAAAGCAAGCAGGGATTCGCTGGTACGAAATGCGCCAAGATAGCGACGGAGGACCTTGGACCATTTTTCAAGAAGGCACCTACACTGGACCTGATAACCGTCATGTGTGGAATGCTAGTATGTCTTTAGATATTTTGGGAAACATCGGTATGGGATATACGGGAATGTCAAGTGGCAATAGCACCAATTCATCAGTTTTAGTAGGGTCTTATTTTACTGGTCGCTATGCAAATGATCCTCTGGGAGTAATGACCGTGGCAGAAGGGGTTATTTTTCAGGGAAATGCAAATATCCCCGGAACTCGTTATGGCGATTATAGTAAAATTGATATTGATCCTGATGGAGGTAAAAAGTTTTGGTTTGTCAATGAGGTGATGGACACCTCACGTAAAAATATTGCTGGAGTTTTTCAAATAGCCGCTTTAACTAATAATGATGTTGGAGTAATCGCCATCACTGTTCCAGCGGATGGCTCATTGAGCAATGCAGAAACTGTGACGGTTACCGTTTTTAATTATGGCCTAAATGTAGCCTCAAATTTTGACGTTACCTATCAAGTCGATGGAGGTGCGCTGGTTACCGAAACATTCACTAATTCTCTTGCCTCGAACACATCAGCAGAATTTACTTTTGCAACATCGGCTGACTTGTCAACTGTGGGTCAAACCTACAGCATAACTGCTTCTACAGCAATGACATCCGATGAAGATGCGAACAATGATAGCACTACGGTGAGTGTGACACACCTCTTTTCTGGAGATGTTGGCGTTACAGCCATTACGGCTCCAACTACGGGCCAGCTCGGTGCTGCCGAAACGGTAACAGTGACTATTACTAATTTTGGAGCCGAAACACAGACGAGCATACCATTAAGTTATTCGATTGATGGAGGAACCTCAGTTAACGAAACCTACACTGGATCTATCGCACCAGGCGCTACGGTAAATTATACTTTTACTGCTACTGCTGACCTCTCAATTGTTGGATCAACCTACCTCATCACAGCTACAACTGATTTAAATGGGGACGGAGATGACAGTAATGACAGCTTTTCTGTTACTGTGAATAATGTTCTGGCTTATTGTGAACCCATTGCGACTGATGGTTGTAACATTGACGGGATAAAAAGGTTCGTCTTAGTAGATATTGATGCCGATGATGGAGGCAATGGCTGTAATGGCGCCAATGGATATGAAAATAGGACAGATCTTTCAACTGATCTTGTTGTTAGTGCAACAGCAGCAACCAGTTTTACGCTTCAAGCTCAACACAATTGGACTTCTAATCCAACTGCTGAAAAACTATCTGTTTGGATTGATTTCGATGATTCAGGAACTTTTGAAACTTCAGAACGTTTGATTTCAGGGGTCTCATTTGTGTCAGCAGGACAATTGAATAATTTTACTTTGACCATTCCAGCCAATGCAGCTTTGGGCTCACACACTTTAAGAGCAAAAGCAATTGACAGCACTGCTTCTGGGAACATTTTGGAGCCCTGTTCGGATTTTGCTTTCGGTGAGGTTCAAGATTATACCGTTGTCTTAACAACGACAGTTGGCTTCGAAGATTTGGGCATGGATTCGTCTTTTCAAATTGTTGATATGGACAATAACCAATTCGAAATTTCGCTTCCTACTTCAGAATTTAGTGACCAACTGGAGTTAAAAGTGTACAACTCTTTAGGTCAACAGATATATTGGAGATCGTTGTTTAATGAAACGGGCTTAGGATACCAACACCAATTGAACATGTCTTACATGTCAGCAGGAGTGTATATAGTGACAATTGGAAATACGGAAGTAAGCGAGTCTCAACGAATTATTGTTAAATAATTTGAACAACATACAATTGATTTGAAAAAGAGCGCATTAATGCGCTCTTTTTTATTGTTCTAACCAATTCTTCAAAATTTCTTTACCCTCAGAGGTCATTATAGATTCGGGATGAAACTGCACGGCACATACGTCTAAAGATTTGTGTCTCAAGGCCATAATAATACCATTCTCATCTTCTGCTGTGACCGTTAAACAGTCTGGAAGGGGAGAAGAGGCTGCCCATGAATGGTATCTACCAACTTGAATGATGTCGGGCAATCCTTTAAAAAGACCGTCTTGTTTGATGATCCGAACGTCAGATAAAACCCCGTGAAATACCTGGTCAAGATTCACGATTGTTCCGCCATATACTTCTACAATGGCTTGTAGTCCTAGGCAGACGCCTAAAATCTTTTTGGTTGTGCCATAACTCGAAATCACCGACATCAGTTGTCCTGCTTCCAATGGAATTCCTGGGCCTGGTGATAAAATAATGGCATCAAATGGTTCTAACTCACTGATGTCAAATTGGTCATTTTGTCTGACGGTAACCTCACATTCTAGATCCTCTAGATAGTGCACCAGATTATAAGTGAAAGAATCATAATTGTCAACGACGAATACCCTTTTCATAAGGCATTAAAATTATGGAATATTTGACTGCCAGAAAGAAGGCTTGAGTTTTTATTGAGAAATGAAGTCTAGAACTTCTACGGGAAGTAGATTTTCGCAGCGGTTAGATCGTCTCAAGCGCAAAATCTTCAGAGCTACAGTTTGACCGTTTTTCAATTTGACATCAGCAAATTTTTCTTCGGCATTGACCAAGTCAAAGGTTTCTTCGCTGGACTCAATCTTGAATTGATACTTACACGGACTATCTTCAACAATTGAAAGCAGTCCAGACATATAACCTTCTGGAATGGATATGGGAATTTCTGTCTTCTGACTTTTACAAGACAAGGTGATGATTGAGATCAAGGTTAATAGCTTGAGTAGAGATTTCATAGGGGTTTTGTTTTGATAAATATACATTTTTTTGTTTTAGAAATTCGCTCGAAGTTGAATGCTGCCAGTATTAATGGTTTTCAAATCGGCTGTTTTTCTTCCAAAATAGTTGACATTCAAGTCTAGGGTCTTGGTCAATTTTTGTTGACCAACTAATGACCAAGTCCAGTTCTCTCCAGTTTGCAATCCTTCAAGGAGTTGATAAGCAACAGGAGTGTTGTTTTGTCCAGAGTAGTCATTTTTGATGTACCGCAGCTCTGCACTTAGAGACGAAGATGATTTGAATGCCGATGAAAAGTTGAGGGCAAATTGCTGTTGATTTAAGGATTCTTTGGCGTTGATTTGGTTGTCAATTTGCGTCCACTCAAAAATGAATTCTAACTGCGAGCTTGTGTCAAAATTATAAGACAAGTTTGGAGAAAACGACTCTTTGGTCAATTCAAAATTGCGACTCGAATAAGATTCACTTATTCTTTTCTGAGTCTCCTTTTCAGCAGTCACATTGGCAACCCAATTCGGGTGGAGTTGATGAATCCATCTCAGTTGATGACGCTCTAAATCATTTCGGACAAGTCCCGTACTCCACAAATTTTGGGATCTATTTCTCACGAAATAATAGGCACTGTTATGTTTTTGCTCGTCACGATTGAAATGAAAACTGTTGCGCCATTGAAGGTCCAAAGCTAATACATCGTTGGAATCCCAATCCATTAGGTCAAAATTAAAATCTCCAGAATTTCTTTTAGCTTTTCGATCGACCGAAAATGAAGTTAGATTATAAAACTTCTTCAAGAATCCTTTTTGTGAACCGACTGACATTGCCTTCGGGTTTAAGGTTAAACTTTGACGCCATACCTGTTGTTGGGTTTTAACAAATACTTGATGGGGTAAAAACAGCCGGACATAGGTGCCTTGATCTTGAAAATTGGCGATTTCGAACTCTTCTAACTCCTGTATGCCATTGCCATTATAATCGTTCCAGGTGAATGTACCTTGACCAGGTTCTACTTCAACGAATGTATAGCCTTGTTGCGGCAGTTGACCCGAGCTTGTTTCCACCAACGTCTGCCAGGCAAGAAGATTCTGTACGAGGTTTTGTCGGTATTGCAGCCTTGCGTTAATCGTTCTTTCTCCTTCTGATTCTTGTGCGAACGGGGTTTGTTTTCTATAGTTTGCGAATAGCGAAAGGTGACTATTGGAATTGCTTATAAAGGTTGAATTAAAATAAAGGGCACTGGACTTATTGGCTTTTTGAATTCTTCCGTCATAGAGACTGTCATTGACATGGTAGCGGTAGCCTATGGTTCCATAGACTCCCAAACTATCGCCTACCCCAACAAATCCGTCATAGTGCTGGTACCTGTTGCTGTTTGGGGATATTGCTAGAGTAGTTCTGCTTCTTTTATGAAGGTCTTCGGCATTAAAAATTACTCCACCCCATACTTTTTTGTGCCTGTAGTCCATCTTTTGCAAAACTCTCAAAAAACGGGTTTGATTTTCTCCATCAACATTTAAAATACTGGTTTTAGTTGTCGATTTCCACTTGTCATTGGACCATTTGGCATTGAATCTGTGTTTTTGACCCTCAAATTCATCACCTTGCTTTAGATTTTCGAAGGCATAAGTAATGGATACTGTGCTGTCAATGTTAGCCGTCAGATAGTTTCGGAGAAATTCGCGATTGCCAATGACATTCTGAAGATCCCAATCTCTGCTAAATTCAATAGGATTTAAGTTTTCAATACTTTTGAAGTTTTGGTCAATTTTTTGGTACGAAGTGGTCAAATTCCATTGCCAGTTTTTGCTTTCTTTAGAAAGTTTTTGTTCCAGTTGAAGCTTTCCAGCAAAACCCTTGTTGTCATTGTCGTTTAGTTTGGAAAACAAATTTTGATCGTACTGACTGGCCGCTACATCAAAGTCCAGTTTGGTTTTTCGACCCAATTGATAATCTCCGACCACATTGGCCAACTTCAAGCTTAGAGGTGCTATCAGTTTAACCACTGGCTCGAAATTCCCCTGTGGCACACCATCTGCTGGAGGTACATACGAATAAATATAGGCAATAGCATCTGTAGAAGCGATTTGATAGTTGCCCTGATTGGTTCCAACTTCCGTAAATTTTACGGCAAACAATTGATCGTCGGGATTGTTGGAATATTCAAATACTTCTATGCCATTGACAGTGATTTTTCTATAGAGAATCCTGTTGATGTCATAGTCTGCTGGTTCTTCAGAAGGTGCAAATATCCCGTTTGTTCCATCGCCTGACGTTGCCAAAAATTCTTGTTGAGATTCTGTTAGATTTTGTTGCAGCGGTTGATTTTTCAAATCACTTTCTAGGTAAAATGACGCTTTCAAATCGAGGCTTTCGGTTTGAACGCTACCGCCATTAAATGTAACAAAACGAGTAAAATTTCTGTCGCTGTATTGATATTCTGCTACAATTCTCATGTCTGAGGTAATCGGAAATGTTGCAGTAAAACGTATTTCTCCAGCATTGTAGTCTATGACGTAATCTTTGTCTTCACCTCTTTCCAGAGCAACCCCGTTGACGTAAATGGTTTCACTACCCGATATAATTAAAACGTACAGTTCTCCATTGTCTCCTTTGAGCTTGTAAGGGCCTTGATTCCCTTCGATGCCTCTAAATGGCGATCGCGCAAACTGACCTTTGGCTAGCGCTGCCGAACCATAAACTTGCTGTTCCGATTGGTCACCTTTCCATTTGGCATCGAACGAAATTCCTTGGATCCTTTTCGAAAACCTGACAAATTCTGAGTCTCGGTTAGATATGTCAATATCACCTCCTCTCAACCGCCACTGAGCGCTTTCAAATTCAATAAAAATTTGATCAAAATCATCCAATCGCTTGGAATAACCTCCATCTTGAATAGGGATATTGGCATCTTGAATAGAAGCGCGAAGGGTCAAATTTTCATTGAGTTTACCCGAAATCTTTAGGTCCAAATTGCTGTTGAGCACGCCGTTTTGATTGTTACCTATGGTCAACCCTCTCGAGAGAGATCCTGAGCTGGTTAGCCCCTCAAAAAAAATCTGGTCTTCTCCAACCCGCGATTGCTTGAGAGTGTAAAGACGGTCTAAATTTCCACTGTTTTCAACGATGATACTGGAGTCTAAACCTCGATACGAATTCGTAAGAAACGAGGGGAAACGGATATAATTGACGACCACTGAATCGAATTTGGGAAGTGATAAGAAACTCAATTCGGCTCTAGAATAATTTACGATATAGGTATTTGGAGGAATCAGGTCTCCGTTGGTCGTTTTAAGAATAACAGGGTGCTGTGAGTCAATACTAACCGAGTCAATAGTCAGTGGATTTTGTAAAGCAATCTTAGTGCTGATGCCCCTGCTAGAACTAACTTGAGCATTGCTGCTCCATCCTACTAGAATGAGCAGACAGATGCCAAGGCTGTTGTTGAAAGAATTCATGTTTGATCGCACTTCATATCAAACTAAATATCCGATATTTTATTTTGTCACAACCACTTATTGACGTGTTTTGTAGATGAAATTAAAAGTTATTGATTAGATATTATAATTTATGGAGTTAGGTTGTTGATATTTAAATAGACTTAGTAACTTCGTCAACAACATATGAAAATTATTTCTTATAACGTTAACGGCGTGCGCTCCGCACAAAGCAAAGGCTTAGTCGAATGGCTTAAAAGCACAAATGCCGATGTGGTTTGTCTTCAAGAAATTAAGGCCAATAAGGACCAAATCGATTTGGTGTCTTTTGAGGAGGCTGGATACAATTATCACTATTGGTTCAGTGCCCAAAAGAAGGGGTACAGCGGTGTGGCTATTTTGAGTAAAAAGGAACCAATACACGTGGAATTTGGGACAGGAATAGAGTCAATGGATTTTGAAGGTCGAAACCTGAGAGCAGATTTTCCAGAATGTTCGGTAATGAGCGTTTATGTGCCTTCGGGAACAAATTTGGACAGACTGTCTCATAAATTGGAATATATGGACTTGTTTCATGATTATATTGATCAACTGAAAAAGACCTATCCGAACTTAATTATTTGCGGAGACTACAA
Organism: Bacteroidota bacterium; assembly: GCA_027592025.1. Lineage (GTDB taxonomy): Bacteria > Bacteroidota > Bacteroidia > Flavobacteriales > Flavobacteriaceae > JALRKI01. The sequence goes on along the minus strand of JAQCIQ010000006.1, from coordinate 100,355 downwards.
CATATGTCATGAGGCTATTGACATCCACGATCCTATTAGAAATCAAAACGTTTCAGGGTTTTTACCAGAAGAAAGAGCATGGTTCAGTCGTTTTCTGCAGAGCGGTTTTGTCGACGCATTCAGACATTTTAATGAGGAGCCACATCAATACAGCTGGTGGAGCTATCGCGCAAATTCTCGGGCCAATAATAAGGGGTGGCGATTGGATTATACTTTAGTGTCAAAACCTTTGGAGGCCAAATTGAAAAGGGCTGTAATTCTTCCAGAAGCAGTCCACAGTGACCATTGCCCAGTACTTGTAGAAATATAATATCCAACAGTTCTTATGAAATACACAACGATTCCTCAAACGGAAATCAAAATCAGCAAAATATGCCTCGGAACAATGACGTGGGGCAATCAGAATACTCAAGATGAAGGGTTCGCACAGTTAGATATGGCTGTTGAACAGGGCATCAATTTTATTGATACTGCGGAGCTTTATCCGGTCCCAGCGACTGCAGAAACTCAGGGTCGTACTAGCACAATCATTGGAAATTGGCTCAACGAGCGTAAGAACCGAGATCAATTGGTGTTGGCTACAAAAATTGCTGGACCTGGAGACTATACTTCTCATATCAGCACGTTGGGATATAGCCCAGAGGGGATCAAGACGGCCGTTCACAAGAGTCTTAAAAGGTTGCAAACTGACTATATCGATTTGTATCAGCTTCACTGGCCAGAACGACACACCAATCGATTTGGTATAAGAGATTATCAACACAGACCAGACGATCCGTGGACCGATAATTTTCATGAGGTATTGCTCACTTTGGACGAAATGATCAAGTCGGGCAAAATTCGACACATTGGCATTTCTAATGAATCTTCTTGGGGTACGATGAGATTCTTGGAAGAATCTAAAACACATCGCCTTCCTCGGATTAGAACCATACAGAACTCCTATTCTTTACTTAATAGAACATTTGAGGGAGATCTTGCCGAAATTTCTGTCCGAGAAAAAATTGGGTTGTTGGCCTATTCGCCTTTAGCTTTTGGAGTCCTGAGCGGTAAGTATGTCAACAACACTGCTTCCGAAAATTCGAGATTGAAGTTATTTCCTCGTTTTTCGCGATACAGCAGTGATCAATCGACCGAGGCAACAAAAAAATACCTGGCTATTGCTGAAAAATTCGATATTAGTTTACCGCATATGGCGTTGGCCTTTGTCAATTCTAGACCGTTTGTGACCGCCAATATTATTGGCGCAACCAATTTGGAACAGTTGAAAGAAAACATATCGAGTATCGATGTCAGTTTGACTAATGAAATTCTCCAAGCCATTGGGGAGGTACATGCGGTAATTCCCAATCCGGCACCCTAAACTTCATTCCATAAAAAAACCCCACATCGTGGGGTTTTTTGATTAGCGTAATCTTTTGCCTTTCGGATCGAGATAGTGAAACTCGAGATAGGTGTAAGCGTCTCTCGGTAGAATTTTAACCCAAACTTTGTGTTTGAAATACCACTTCATTCTTATTGAAGGGAAGCCTTGTTTTAAAAAGGCAGCAATAAAAGGATGCACGTGAAGTACGATCTTCTTATTATTCTTCCGAATAAGCGACTCCAATTCTAAAGTCATGGATTGTAACAACAATATTGGCGCTTCTACCTCTTCTTTGTTTCCTCCGTTAGGATCCTTCTCTTTGGTTTTGATTTCCATTTCTGGGCGAACGCGTTGTCGCGTCATTTGGATGAGACCAAATTTTGAAGGAGGCAAGATTTTATGCTTTGCCCTGTCGTTTTTCATCTCATCTCTAAAATGATTGAAAAGCTGCTTTCTGTTTTCGGCTTTGCCCAAGTCAATGAAATCGATAACAATGATTCCGCCCATATCGCGCAAGCGCAGTTGTCGGGCAATTTCAGTTGCTGCCAATAAATTGACCTCGAGAGATACCTCTTCAGGGTTTTTCGAGTTATTCGATCCTTTGCCACTGTTGACGTCGATAACGTGTAGAGCTTCTGTATGTTCTATGATAAGCGATGCTCCTTTGTCAGTTGAAACGTGACGTCCAAACGAAGTTTTGATTTCTCGTTCAACACCGTACTTTTCAAAAATAGGAACAGAAGATTGATAAAATTTGACTATCGACTCTTTTTGTGGAGCTATTTCAGCAATGTTGTCTTTGATTTGATAGTATAAACTTTCGTCATCAACGACGATTGAAGTAAATGAGTCGTTAAAAATATCTCTTAGAATAGAAAAAGCTTTGTTGCCATCTTCATGAATTTTTGTTGGGAAACTCGCCTTGGGAATTTTTTTACACAATGCGATCCACTTATTGTAAAGATTGGACAAATCGCGATCTAAATCTGCAACTTTTTTATCTTGTGCAACCGTGCGAATAATTACTCCAAAACCTTTTGGAGCGATGCTTTTTACTAGTCTTTTGAGTCGGTCTTTTTCTTCGTGACCTTCAATTTTCTGAGAAATTGAAATTCTGTCTGAGAAAGGTACCAATACGAGATATCTACCTGCAAGTGATATTTCGGAATTAAGTCGTGGACCTTTAGTTGAAATAGGTTCTTTGATGACTTGTACCAAAATGGATTGGTTGACTTTTATGGCGTCAACTATTTTTCCGTCTTTATCAATGCCTTCTTCTAGCTCGTAATTTTTGAGAGAAAAATCTTTTATCTTACCTGAACTTACGCTTTTGACGAATTTTATTAGAGAAGGTACATTAGGACCCAAGTCATGATAGTGTAAAAAACCATCTTTTTCGTAACCAACATTAACAAATGCGGCATTTAGTCCTGGAACACATTTTCTTGCTTTTGCGATAAATATATCGCCAACAGCAAATTGTGTATCCCCTTCATCTCTGTGCAATTCTGTCAATCTACCATCTTCCATGAGGGCAAAATCAACTTGTCCCGAATCAGAACGTATGATTAATTCTTTTGACATATATAGTTAATTTAAATCCATACCCATTGGGGGTACAGATGGATTTATGTATAATTTACAGGATAATTGTCGTAAAATTTAGCGGTTCGTATATCACGAAGTCGCCAAATTTAGATGTCAAAGAACGCTACTAAATAGAAGGGTAAATTGTATTACTTCTTCTTGTGACGGTTCGCACGTCTGCGCTTCTTGCGCTTGTGCGTCGCTACCTTATGTCTTTTACGTTTTTTACCGCTTGGCATAAATACTTTTTTTAAATATTGTTAAACAATTGGGCAGCTTATTTCACCTTAACATGATTCTTAACAGACTGTACAAATACCTTTGCCGGTTTAAAGGCAGGAATGTTGTGTGCAGGGATAGTTAATGTAGTGTTTTTGGAAATGTTGCGACCAGTTTTTTCAGCGCGAGTTTTTACGATAAAACTCCCAAAACCTCTTAAGTAAACGTTGTTACCACTAGCCACGGAGGATTTTACTTCGGTCATAAACGCTTCAACTGTTGCCAACACATCTCCTTTTTCGATGCCCAGTTGATTGGATATTTTCGAAACCAATTCAGCTTTTGTCATAAGTTCAATTTTAATTCTAGATTATTATTTAAAGGGTTGCAAATATAGAGTTTATATTCAATAATTCAAGTGGTTTTAAGAAATTTTAAACGTCTAAAAGCTTACTTTTGAACTCGCTATATGGGGCAAGCAAGGTTATCCGAGGTTCTTTTAAGATGGTTTGATGACAATCAACGGGATCTCCCTTGGCGGTCTTCCAAAGAACCCTATTTGATTTGGCTGTCCGAAGTCATTTTGCAACAAACACAGGTGTCTCAAGGATTGCCCTATTTTCTCAAATTTCAATCCAAATTTCCTACCGTGTTCGATTTGGCTCTTGCCAAAGAACATGAAGTTCTCAAGGTTTGGGAAGGTTTGGGCTATTATTCTCGTGCTAGGAATCTTCACAAAACAGCTATCGAAGTAGCTACAAATCTCAAGGGAGTATTTCCAACTAATGCCCAAGATTTGCAAAAACTACCTGGAATAGGAATCTATACCGCCAGTGCCATTGCCTCCATTTGTTATGAAGAAAAAGTATCTGTAGTAGATGGTAATGTTTACAGAGTCCTGTCACGCTATTTCGGAGTAGATTTGGCCATTAATGAGACGATTGGGGTCAAATACTTTAAAGCGCTATCTCAAGAAATTTTACCCAATGAACGGATAGGAGATTATAACCAGGCGTTAATGGAATTTGGTGCGTTGATGTGTACACCTAAACTGCCAAATTGTGTGGAGTGCCCTGTTAATTCTAGTTGTTGGGCTAATGCCAACAAGGCTGTTATGGACTTGCCAGTGAAAAGTAAAAAGGTGAAAGTCAGAAATAGATACTTTAATTACCTCATTTTCCTCAATGCATCGTTACAAACTCAAATAATAAAGCGTTCAAATGGTGGAATTTGGCAGCATTTGTACGAATTTCCTTTGATCGAATCGGAGGCTTTACTTTCAATAGAAGCCCTGAAGGAACAGGCCTCTTCTCAACACAACAGCCAAATGAAGGACAATGTGGTGTTAATAAATCAGGCTCCAATTGAACATAAACTAACGCATCAGCATATCTTTGCTAACTTTTGGCTTGTAAAGACAGATCTTTTAGCATCTAATTGTGTGCCTTTAGACGAGGTTGACAATTACCCATTACCTCAGCTCATTGTTAGATTTTTGAAAAATTATGGCAGCCAAATAAGGTAAAATTTCATTTTTTTGTATTTTTAGAGTCAAATGTATAATCTGCTTTTAAGGCAATAAAAACCTCAAGTTATGTCAGGAACTTTAAACAAAGTCATGTTGATTGGACATCTCGGAGATGATGTCAAAATGCACTATTTTGATGATGGTGCCTGTGTTGGTCGTTTTTCATTAGCTACGAATGAGTCTTATACGAATAAACAGACCAACGAAAGAGTTACCAATACGGAGTGGCACAATGTTGTTGTCAGAAATAAGGCGGCAGAAATTTGCGAAAAATACCTCAGTAAGGGAGACAAGGTTTACATCGAAGGCCGTATCAAGTCAAGAAAATGGCAAGACGATAAAGGCGTTGAGCGTTATTCTACTGAAATATTGTGCAACGAATTTACATTCTTGTCCACCAAATCTGATGCCAGTAGTGCTTCAAAAAATGAGATGACTGCTTCGGAACCCCCGATGGATAATTCGGATTTACCCTTTTAGTATTAACTAACTTTAAAGAATTTGGACTCAGACCCGTTAAGTTTATTTGTGCTTCTAGGCGCTGTTGATTTTGCTTTTTTTCAGGGTTTACTCGTATTTGTCATTCTTCTAGCCATGTCTGCACTTGTTTCAGGTTCAGAGGTGGCATGTTTTTCTTTAACCCAGACTCAGTTATCCGAATCGGATTCGGAAAAAATGATTTTGATTCACAAAATGATCCAGCGACCGGAACGGCTGTTGGCAACCGTTTTAGTGGCCAATAACTTTATCAATATTGGCATAGTTCTTTTGTTTTCTAAACTTGGAGATACCTTATTCGCCGACATTCATGATTCTGTTTTAAGATTTGCGATTGAAATTGTTGTTGCGACATTTTTGCTTCTAATTTTTGGAGAAATCCTTCCAAAAGTATATGCCAACAGAAATAACTTGAAATTCGCTTTGTTCATTGCCCGACCGCTGTATGCCCTATTTTATGTTCTCAAACCAATAAGCAAGCCCATGCAGTCGATCACTTCCTTCCTTAAAAGCGGATTTTCTCCCAGAAAATCTAGTTTTGGGGTTGATCATTTGTCCCAAGCCTTAGAATTGACCAACCCCGATGATACTTCCAAGCAAGAGCAAAAAATTCTTAAAGGGATTGTTTCCTTTGGCAATACAGATACCAAACAGGTCATGAGTCAGAGACTGGATATTCACGCTATTGATCTCAACACCCCTTTTAAAACCGTACTAAAGGATATTCTTGAAAACGGGCATTCTAGAGTGCCAGTTTTTGACACTGACATTGATCATATTTTAGGTATTCTTTATGTCAAAGATTTGCTTCCTTACTTGAACGATGAATCATTTGACTGGACCACGCTTCTGAGAGAACCCTATTTTGTTCCGGAAAACAAAAAACTGGACGATCTCATGGCAGAATTTCAGGCGAAAAAAGTACACTTGGCCATGGTTGTTGACGAATATGGGGGTACCTCAGGTTTGGTAACCTTGGAAGATATCATTGAAGAAATCGTTGGAGATATATCGGATGAGTTTGATGACGAAGAGGTGAACTTCGTGAAAATTGATGACAATAATTTTATGTTCGATGGCAAAACAACCTTAAAAGACGTTTACCGCATCGCGCACATTGAAAATGTAGATATTTTTGAGTCTGCAAAGGGTGAGGCCGACACCATTGCTGGATTGGTTCTTGAATTGTCTGGCAACTTTCCAAAAATAGGAGCAGTAATAGGATTTCATCAATGTACTTTTACCATTGAACAATTGGATCAAAAGAGAATCAAAAAAATTAAATTATCAAAAAAAGAAGCCCCTTTATTGTAATTCTTTTGGTGAGTCTTATCTTGACTTATTCTTGTGAGGAGGCCCTAGTACCCAAGCCCAAAGCGTATTTGCGCCTGAGTTATCCCGAAGCACGATATATCCTTTTCGATCATAATTCGTCATTCAGTTTTGAAAAGAACATTTGGTGTGATGTGTATCAGTCAATTCCGAATGTTGTTTTAGAGAAAAAACAAATGAATTTGGTTTACTCTGCTCAAAATGCCATTCTTTATTGCACCTATGCTTCCCTGAAGACTAGCGACTTAAAGTCGCTTTTACTCGATGCTCAAACCAGAACTCAGAAACACACCATAAAAGCAGATGCTATTGAAATGCAGCCTTATCAAGATGAGGTTAACAAAGTATATGGCATGTTATATGATGTCAGTGGAAATGCTGCTTCCCCAGTGCAGTTCTATGTCACTGACAGCATCAATCACTTTTTATCAGGGGCATTGTATTTTTCAAGTCAACCGAATTACGATTCTATACTTCCAGCAATCGACTATCTCAGATCAGATGTTCGAAAGTTACTGGAAACCCTAAGATGGAAAACCATTGAGTAATTAGGCTTTTTTGTCTTTACAACATTCTTTCTTGCAGTCAGCCTCGCAAGCTTTGGCATCGGACTTTGCTTTGTCTTTACAACAAGGCTTAGTGCAGTCTGCTTTGCAAGCCATAGAATCCGACTTAGTTTTGCAGCAAGCCATTTCACAGGCCATTTTTTCAGCTTCGGACTTGTCCTTGCAACAGGCCATAGTGCATGGCGTTTTCTTAGAATTGTCCGAACTGAATGCCGTTACCTCTTTTAGGTCCACAACTTTGTACATGTCTCCGGAGGCAGTTACCACAGCTTCCAAATCTGTCAGCTTTAACAGTTTTCCGTCAAATTTGACTTGAGCTGTTCTGTTGTCAAAATTTACTGAGGCGAAAGCAATCCCTTTGGTTTTTAATAAATTAGTTTCAATGGTCTTAGCACACCCCATGGCACAGGTCATGCCTTCAATGGTGAATTCTGCCATGGCGTAGTTGCCATTTTCGTCCATCATATTGGACACATCGGAAGTTTCTGTTTCAACAGTTTCACCTTCTTTTGAGGCATTTTTGCATTGGAAACTAAGCAGGACGATTAGAGGTAAAAACAAGTATTTTCTCATGGTATAAATTTTATTAAGGTCAAGCAAAATTAATGAAAATTATACATTCCTTTGCATCTATTAAAAAAGGTGTATGAAAATGCCATTGATTTTTGTGACTTACAAGAAGTGGTTTTTTCTTGCCGCTCTTTCGCTGATTTGGGGGAGTTCTTTTATTCTTATTAAAAAGAGTTTAATTGGACTAACTCCAATACAATTGGGGTCTCTCAGATTATTGTTTTCTGGCAGTATGATTTTGCTGGTAGGCTTTCGATTGATAAAAAATATCACCAAAACTCAATGGCCTTGGGTGATAGGTTCTGCAATACTAGGCACTTTTTTCCCTGCGTTTCTATTTGCCATCGCCGAAACGGAAATCGACAGTTCTGTTGCTTCAATATTGAATGGATTGGTCCCTCTCAATACTATTTTGTTTGGACTAGCGCTCTTTAAAATCGGAACAACGAACAGGCAGTTTGTCGGCGTGGTTGTTGGATTTATTGGAACGGCCATTCTCATTGGTTATGGTGCGGAGTTTCATCCTGACCAAAATTATTATTACGCAGGCTTCGTCATACTTTCTACTTTGATGTATGCGATCAACATCAACATCATCAAGAAATATTTGCAAGAAATGACTGCACTTACCATAGCCGCTGGAAATTTTGCAGTACTGATGATACCCGCTTTGCTTATTCTTACCCTCAATGGATTTTTTCAAAATGGCGTTTATCGATCACCCGAAGTCATAAGCTCATTGGGCTATGTGCTAGTTTTATCTCTTTTTGGCACAGCAATCGCCAAAGTTTTGTTCAATCGTCTTGTGCAAATGTCAACTCCAGTGTTTGCCTCTTCAGTAACCTATTTGATGCCGATAGTTGCAGTTTTTTGGGCGTTACTTGACGGCGAGAAACTGTATTTCGAGCAAGGTTTTGCCGCTGTACTCATATTGTTTGGGGTTTATTTAGCCAATAGAAACAAGTGATTCGAGCCTGATTTAGTAATATATGTTGAAAGGTTTGTTGGTTTTTCAAATTACACTATATTTGCAGGCATTTTAATAATGATAAACCCTTAAACCCAGCGCGATGTACGCAATTGTAGAGATAGCAGGGCAACAATTCAAAGTTGTTAAAGACCAAAAAGTCTTTGTTCACCGTTTGGATTCTGAAGAAGGCAACAAAGTCACTTTTGACAATGTGCTTCTTTTGGATGACAGTGGCAAAGTAACTTTAGGCGCCCCAGTTATAGAAGGTGCTCAAGTGAGTGCTAAAGTCTTGAAACACTTACGCGGTGACAAAGTCATCGTGTTTAAAAAGAAACGACGTAAAGGATACCGTGTTAAAAACGGTCACAGACAGTCTCTTACAGAAATTCAGATTGACAGCATAACTGCGTCTGGCGCTAAGCCATCGGCAGCTAAAACTGAAAAGGCAACTGTAAAGGCTTCAGCAGAAAAGGCTGAAGTAAAAGCACCAACTGCCGATTTAGCAAGCATGTCAGTGGCTGAATTAAAGTCCTTGGCAAAAGAAAGAGGCATCGCTGGAATCTCGGCTATGAAAAAGGCCGAATTAATCGCAGCATTAAGCTAAACCTAAACCATTTAAAAGACAACAACCATGGCACATAAAAAAGGAGTCGGTAGTTCCAAAAACGGTAGAGAATCAGAGTCGAAACGCTTAGGTGTAAAGATTTTTGGAGGTCAAGCTGCTGTTGCAGGTAACATTCTCATTCGCCAACGCGGCACAGCTCATCATCCTGGTGAGAATGTGTACGTAGGAAAAGATCATACACTTCATGCGAGAGTTGACGGAATCGTCAAATTTCAAAAAAAGAAAGACAACAAGTCTTATGTTTCGATTGTGCCTTTTGAGGCATAATTGAACTGCATTCATCTTGAAAGCCCCACTTGTGGGGCTTTTTTTATTTAAAAATGTTGAGGTAAGTCTCATGTTTTTCGTTGGATATTAAAATGTACCTTTGCCGCTTTAATCAGGGGAGGTCTTTTAATTGCATCTGATCGCTCTCAAAAAACCACTCTAAATGTCATTTGACAAACTCGGATTATCTCCTGAGCTTCTAAAAGCAGTTGCTAAACAAGGATACACAATACCAACTCCAATTCAAGAACAAGCCATTCCTTTAGTACTTGCAGGTTCTGACATGCTTGCTTCGGCTCAAACAGGTACTGGAAAGACAGCAAGTTTTACCTTACCCATATTGCACATTTTGAGTAAAACAGAAATTAAAGGTCGTCGTCAACCGAGGGCTTTAATTTTGACGCCCACAAGGGAGTTGGCTGCACAGGTCTCCAATAACTTGAGGTCTTATGCACAGTTTACTAACCTGAGATCAACCGTCATTTACGGTGGGGTCAATCAAAATCCTCAAGTGAAAGCACTTCAGCAAGGTCAAGACATTGTGATTGCTACACCAGGAAGATTGCTTGATCTATACAATCAAAGACACTTGTCATTGAAATCAATTTCTATGTTTGTTCTCGATGAGGCCGACAGAATGCTAGACATGGGATTTTTAGGAGACATCCAAAAGATTATTTCATTGATGCCGGCTCAAAGACAAAACCTCATGTTCTCTGCAACTTTCTCAGGAGAGATAAAAAAGTTAACCAAGGATATTTTGAATAATCCTGCCACGGTGGATGTCTCTCCACCTAACTCCACTGTGGAATCGATTTCTCAGATGGGTTATCGGGTAGATAAGTCTAAAAAGAAAGATCTGTTGGTGCATTTGATCAATGATCAAAACTGGAATCAGGCACTGGTCTTTTGTCGTACGAAACACGGTGCTAACAACCTCAGCGAAAAAATTGATAGCCTTGGCATCACCTCGGTAGCCATTCATGGCAATAAAAGTCAAGGAGCTAGAACAAAGGCCTTGGCCGATTTCAAACGGAACAAGGTTAGAATTTTAGTTGCTACTGACATTGCTGCACGTGGCCTTGACATTCCTTTGTTGCCTCATGTGGTTAACTTTGATTTGCCTAATATTCCTGAAGATTATGTTCACAGAATTGGTAGAACAGGAAGAGCTGGAGCTGATGGAGTAGCCATTTCTTTTGTTAGTCCTGACGAAAAAAACTACCTCAGAAGTATTGAGAGATTGATTGATTTTTCCATTCCATTAGAAGAATTGGAAGGCTTCTATACACCTAAGAAACCATCGAAAAAAGGAATCGCTAGAGGTGAAGGCAAATCCGTCCGAAAATCTACTTCATCTGGCTCGAGTTCATCAAGTAGAGGGTATAAAGGAAAAACTACATCAAAAGAAACTGCTGTCGCAAAACCCAAGGATCGCAAACCAAAAAAACGCTGGTACTAGTACCTGTAGTAGTCAGGTTTAAACGGCCCTTCGACACTAACTCCAATATAGGCAGCCTGTTCGGAGCTCAAAGTTTCTAACTCTACGCTCAGTTTTTCGAGATGCAGTTTAGCTACTTTTTCATCCAAATGTTTTGGAAGGGTATAAACCTCGTTGCCGTAGTTGTCTGCATTTTTCCATAATTCTATTTGAGCCAATACTTGATTGGTAAAAGAATTGCTCATTACAAAACTAGGATGCCCTGTGGCACAACCAAGGTTGACCAATCGACCCTCGGCTAGAATCACAATATCCTTTCCGTTGATGGTGTACTGATCGACCTGCGGCTTAATTACTGTTTTTGATTCATGGTGGTTGGCGTTGAGCCAAGCCATATCTATTTCATTGTCAAAATGGCCAATATTGCATACGACTGTTTTGTCTTTCATGGCTTCGAAGTGTCTTTGTAATACAATGCCTTTATTGCCAGTCGCGGTAACAATAATGTCTGCATTGCCAACAACAGAGTCCAGTCTCTTCACTTCATAACCATCCATGGCAGCTTGAAGCGCGCAGATTGGGTCAATTTCTGTCACGGTAACAATACTTCCTGCACCTCTAAATGAAGCTGCAGTTCCTTTGCCAACATCGCCATAGCCGCAAACTACGACTCGTTTTCCTGCCAGCATCAAATCCGTTGCACGGCGTATAGCATCAACTGCACTTTCTTTACACCCGTATTTGTTGTCAAATTTACTTTTGGTAACAGAGTCGTTGACGTTAATGGCCGGCATCAGCAATGAACCGTTAGCCATGCGCTCATACAAACGATGTACACCAGTAGTCGTTTCTTCAGACAAGCCATTGATGCCATTGACCAACTCCGGATAATGGTCAAAAACCATATTGGTCAAGTCTCCACCGTCATCTAAAATCAAATTGAGCGGCGCTCTGTTTTCACCAAAAAACAAGGTTTGCTCAATGCACCATTCAAATTCTTCTTCGTTCATGCCTTTCCAGGCATAAACAGGTATTCCTGCGGCAGCAATCGCGGCGGCGGCATGATCTTGGGTTGAGAATATATTACAAGAACTCCAGGTGACCTCGGCACCCAATTCGATCAAAGTTTCAATCAAGACGGCAGTTTGAATGGTCATGTGAAGACATCCTGCGATGCGCGCACCAGCTAGTGGTTGGGACGGACCATATTCTTGACGCAACTGCATTAGGCCAGGCATTTCGGCTTCTGCTAAAGTAATTTCTTTACGACCCCATTCGGCCAGAGACATGTCTTCTACTTTATATGGTACAAAGGATACTGTTTTAGTGCTCATAGGATTATATTTGTCTTTTAAATCGCACAGCAAAAATACGCATTCCTAACAAAACGACCTTGCCATTATTCAAATCCATTAAGGTAAATTCGAAAACTTCTGTACACATTTGGAAGATTACAGAAGATGCAGCACAACTTGCGGGAGGTCTATTTTTGACCCCAGCGAGCAAAGCTCGGGCGGCAGGTATGAAAAGCCTGATCCGCCGTTGTGGATTTCTCAGTGTAAGGCATTTGTTGGCACTCGAAAATTATGCTGATGCCGATTTGTTCTATGACCAATGGGGCAAACCTCATTTGGGTGATGGCCGTCATGTTTCAATTTCCCATTCTTTCGACTATGCCGCAATTATCGTCAGTGACATGCCCGTTGGCATTGATATTGAAAAAGTGAGACCTAAAATTGTTAAGATTGCATCAAAATTTATCGGATCAGAATGGGACTATTTGGACCAACAAGGGGAACATTTTATCCGTCATTTGACCGCTATTTGGTGCGCCAAGGAGTCCTTGTATAAGATGTTTGCTACTCCAGGTTTGAGTTTTAAGAATGATCTCCACATACCAGATTTCCATCCTCTTGACATAACATATTTTGGGGAATGCCATTTCGATGCCATTCTGCAACAACATGAGCTGGCTCAGTTGTCTCTAGGAGATTACCATTGTTCTTATACCATCGGCTAGTGCTATCCTATAAAGTGTATCTTTGACCGACTTTAAAATAATCCAGCGCAATGACCGAGGTCATCGATTTTTTTATTGAACCCTATTTGGGACGATCAGTCAGCCTAATTCTGCTCGAAGTGGTAGCGTTTGTCTTTGGCATTATCAGCGTGGTCTACGCCAAGCAATCCAATATTTTGGTTTATCCTACAGGCCTAGTTGCAACAATTATTACGGTCTATTTGTTGTTTTTAGCCGAGCTGATGGGCGATATGATGATGAATTTTTACTATTCGGTAATGAGTGTCTACGGCTGGTGGAACTGGTCGAGACGTCAAAACAATCAACTGGCGGTTAGGGTTTCGAGAACCAACACTAAGGAGAAATGGATAGGAATAGGCATGTTTATTGCCACCGTTGTGATCACTTATGGCGTCTACGTGGGTAGCCATGTGACCATTGGCCCATCCAACTATATCGACATTTTTACTTCTGGATTATTTTTTACCGCCATGTGTTACATGGCGACCAAAAAACTAGAGAACTGGACCCTTTGGATTATTGCGGATATCATTACCGTGCCCTTATACCTCTACAGAGGATGGGGCTTTTTGTCATTGCAATATTTAATTTTTACTGTATTGGCCATTCAAGGCTACCGTGCATGGAAGAAACAATTGAACAACAGCCTTCAGACTGCCTGAAGGTGGTCTTATTCGGCCCAGAATCGACCGGGAAAACTACCCTGTCTCAGCAGTTAGCGGCTCATTACCAAACCCAATGGGTTCCTGAATTTGCGCGAGACTATTTGCAGGCGAAATGGGATCGGGAACAAAAGTCCTGCGAGCCAAAGGATCTGATGCCCATTGCAGTAGGGCAGATGGCTCTCGAAAACGAACTGGCGCAACAGGCTCACAAAATCTTGATTTGCGATACCGATTTGCTCGAAACTAAGGTTTACTCCGAAACCTATTACGATGGATTTTGTCCCGAGCCCATTGCCAAAGCAGCCCTGTCTCACCAATACGATTTGTATTTTTTGACCGACATCGACGTGCCTTGGGAAGCCGATGACCTGCGCGATCGGCCGCTGTTGAGACACTCCATGTTCGAAGCCTTTAAAGCTACCCTAGACCGCTACCAAAAGCCTTACATCCTGCTAACAGGCACCAAGGAAGTGCGATTCGAAACAGCGGTTAAAGCAATTGAGGTTTTGATGGGAAAATCCTAAATTGTTGATTAGATTTCCGACTAAAGCTCCTTTGGTCCATCCTAAAAAACCATATCTTTGCCTCGTTCTCGAAAGGGGTGCCTATAGCGGCTGAGATCATACCCATTGAACCTAGAACAGGTAATGCTGTTTAGGAAATTTTGTTTAACCAGATGTTTTAAGACATCACTTTTTTTGGAGTAATTCCCCTTTATTATTCTGTTTGATCAAAACATGAAGACACATCAATTGTTGGTAATTGCAGGTCTAGTATGGCCATCGCTATCTTCGGCTCAGCAGCCTCTAGATTCCTTAGTGACTCAAAATTTAGAACCCGTTTTGTTGCGGTCAATCAAAGTGAAACCCAATGCACCTATGACACATTCCAATGTGACTAAGGCTGATTTGGTGACGCGAAATCTAGGTCAAGATTTGCCCTATTTGCTCAATGATCTGCCCTCAGTGGTGATAACTAGCGATGCTGGTGCAGGGATTGGGTACACCGGTTTGAGGATTCGTGGCGTTAGTGCCCAGTCTACAAACATCACGATTAATGGAATTCCTTACAATGATGCCGAATCCCTTGGGACCTATTGGGTCGATTTGCCTGATTTTGCTTCCTCTGTGGAGCAACTGCAATTGCAAAGAGGCGTGGGAGCTTCTACTATGGGCACAGGCGCCTTTGGCGCTAGCATCGCCATTCAAACTGAAAATCAATCCGAGCAAGCCTTCGCAGAAATGTCACATAGTGTGGGTAGTTTTAATACGTTCAAACACACCCTGAAATTTGCCACTGGGGTCATCAATGACCGTTTGTCGTTTTCAGGTCGTGCCTCAAAAATCAGCTCAGATGGGTATATCGATCGGGCCAATGCGGATCTCAAGTCCTATTTCATCCAAGGTGACTATCAAACCGACCGCATGGCACTCAAAGCCATCGCTTTTGGAGGTCATGAGCGCACCTATCAAGCGTGGTATGGCGTAGACCCAGACACCTATGCCAGTAATCCAAGGTTCAATTACGCGGGAATTTACACCGATGCCAATGGAAATCTACAATTCTACAAAGATCAGGTGGATGACTACCAACAAGACCACCACCAATTGCACTGGCAAGAGCGATGGAATTCCACTTGGTCCACTCAATTGAGCCTCAATTATACCAAAGGACGTGGCTATTATGAGGAATTTAAAGAAGATGATGACCTAGCGAATTATGATCTTCAAAATAGTTTGGTGGCAACCAGCGATGTGGTGCGTCGTCGTTGGTTGGACAACGATTTTTATGTAGCTAGCCTATCTGCAAGTCGATTGACAATGGATTCGGAATGGCACTTTGGTTTGTTTTACAGTTATTATCAGGGCGATCACTTTGGACAAGTGGTTTGGGCGTCAGAAGCGGTCAATGCAGCTCCTGGGCATCAGTATTATTTTGGTCAAGGTTTGAAAAATGAGTGGAGCGGATTCGCCAAATTGACTCAAGACTTTGGAAAAACTTGGCAGGTATTTGCAGATGCACAATGGCGATTCGTGGACTATAACACATCGGGTTTGAATTCAGATCGATTGCCTTTGGAAGTGGCGGTGTCCTATCATTTTTTCAATCCCAAACTGGGTACAACCTATCAACTCAATCCAAACAACAATTTCTACGCCTCAGTATCTCGAGCCAATCGGGAACCAGCACGTTCGGATTTTGAAAATAATCCAAAAGTGAAATCCGAAAGCTTGACCGACTTTGAGCTAGGGTGGCGTTTTGCTCAAAAGCGTTCATCGTTGGAGTTAAATGCCTTCTACATGGCTTATGAAGAACAATTAGTTCTTACTGGAAACATTGACAACAACGGCACGCCAATCAGAGACAACAGTGGAAAGAGCTATCGCGCAGGAATAGAACTGTCGGCCAAGACGCCACTGAGCCAAAAGCTCCAAATGACAACTAATTTGACGTGGAGTTCCAACCAAACACAAGAAACAGTCTTTGCATTCAATGGTGCATTAACCAACTTCGGCCGACGCGATTTGACCTTTTCTCCAGAGTGGGTAGGAAGTAATAGAATTAGCTTTAAAGTCAATCAAAACTTAGAAGTCAATTGGTTTTCAAAACTGGTCAGTGATCAATTCATGAGCGATATCAATGCACCCATTTCCAAGCTGGAGGGCTACTTTCTGAATGATTTTGGGGTCAGTTATGCTCTAACGCCTTCGAGGATTGTGACGCGTGTTCGCTTCGATTTGTTAGTCAATAATATTTTGAATATCAAGTACATATCAAATGGATATTATTACTCCTATGACGATGATTTTTCAAATCCAGGGGTTGTCCAAACCATTGAAGGGGTGGGGTATTATCCTCAAGCTGGAAGGAATGTATTGGCTGGGGTGACTCTGAGATTTTAGTTGGAAATATAAAGTGTATTGCCCGATCGGGTGACAGGGTAACTTTTAAGTGCGCACCTGAGATCTGGATTCTCCATGGGTTGACCAGTAAACAAGCTGTAGGTGTTGCCGTCATCGCAACCGCAAACACCCAATACACCGTCAATAGCAAGGGTGCCGCAACTGTTGGGCACGTGATTAGGATCAGCGGCGTCCCAAGCCAAATAGCCCGTGCCCACGTTAACCACGATGAGTCCCGAATTGGCCGCACTGGAAACAAATACGGAATTACTTGTAAAGAGCAAATTGTTGTATTGAGGCAAATTCATATTGACCACCTCATTGACGCCAATATCGAGTAGAAAATTGCAACTGGGATCCAAATTGTCTTTTTTGCGACAGGCTTGGGTAAGCAATAACAACAACACTAAGGGCAGGGTGGCGGACTTCATGAAACTAACTTATCGGTCTAAAATTACACTAAAAACCTTAGAATCATATTTTTTTATAACTTTGCCAATGATCTCGTGATAACGGGATTTTTCTATTTAAGCAAGGAAAACCACAGCCACACGGAAAAGCCCCAGCTTAACCGATTCCAGAGATGACATTTTGTGATGTTTTGTAATCGGTAAAATCGTGGGTTCAATGGTCAAACAAATTGATATATGAGTCAAGTATCGTATTATACAGAAGAAGGTTTGAAAAAGCTTCGGGCCGAATTAGCACAACTGAAGGATGTCGAACGTCCTAAAGCCTCCTTGGCTATTGCCGAGGCCAGAGACAAAGGCGATTTGAGTGAAAATGCAGAATACGATGCGGCCAAAGAGGCACAAGGCATGCTAGAGTTGCGTATCGCTAGACTGGAGGAAGCCCTTTCAGGCGCCCGTTTGATTGATGAGTCCCAACTAGATAACTCTAAAGTTTTGGTGCTTTCTCAGGTTAAAATCAAGAACCAAGCCAATGGCATGGAAATGCGCTATACGCTAGTGGCCGAAAGTGAGGCCAATTTGGCTGCAGGTAAAATTTCGGTCAATTCTCCCATTGGAAAAGGCTTGCTCGGCAAGTCGGTAGGAGAAATTGCTCAAGTGCAGGTGCCCAATGGTGTGGTCAATTTTGAAATTCTTGAAATCAACAGACCCTAATGGCATCAGTTTTTTCTAAAATTATTTCTGGCGAAATACCTTGCTATAAGGTAGCCGAAAATGCCCATTGCATTGCTTTTTTAGACATCAACCCCAATACGACTGGTCATACCCTGTGCGTACCGAAAGTGGAAGTCGATAAGTTCTATCAAATGAGTGGCAAGGAATATTTAGAATTGATGAGGTTTGCCAAAATAGTGGCTATGGCTGTTGAAAAGGCCGTGCCGTGCAAACGAGTAGGGCTGACAATTATAGGCCTTGAAGTACCGCATACTCATGTCCATTTGTTGCCTTTGGTCGATATGGTGGCTACAGATTTCTCTAAAAAAATCCCAACCCCTTCAGTAGAGGAATTTCAAACTACGGCGGACAGAATTGCCAGTTTTATACCAGATTCAATTTGATCGAAAAGGTAGTTCCAACGCCCAGTTCCGAGTGCAACACTTTAATATTACCCCCGTGGTAATCTTCAATAATTCTTTTGGCCAAAGACAACCCCAAACCCCAACCTCTTGCCTTGCTGGTATATCCCGCTTCAAAAATCTTTTTGAATTTATTTTTGGCAATTCCAGCGCCTTGATCTTTTACGAGAATTTCAACAGTATTAGCATTCCTTCGCATTTCAATGTGAATCGATCCATTGCCTTTCATGGCGTCAATACCATTTTTAATTAAATTCTCAATAGTCCAACCGTAAAGCTGCGGGTTGATCATGACCATGAGCTTTTGAGCATCACTTTTAAATTTTAAACTAACTAAGGAGGATTGTCTTTTTTGGTGATAGGCAACGGTCTCTTGAGTGATGCTGACAATATTCATTGGGCTGAGTTTTGGCTTAGCTCCAATTTGACTAAATCGTTCGGTGATGGTGTGCAGTCGATCGATGTCCTGAGTCATCTCTGCCAACGGCAAAGTTTTGTCTTCACGTGCTTTGAGTAACTCGACCCAACCCATCAAAGCCGAAAGAGGCGTTCCAATTTGATGTGCTGTTTCTTTGGCCATACCCGTCCACAGCTTGTTCTGCTGTGCAATTTGTGCGCTGCGGTTAAAGAAGAACACAAGAGCCAAAAACAACAAAACAATGAGAAGAAGCGCCAAAGGATAATACTGAAGCTTGGTCAATATGGGCGCGTTGCCGTAGTAAATGGTTTGAATCACCTTTCCGTCGATAACCACTTCAATAGGCTGGTTTTCCTTCTTGAATTTTGGAATGAGCTTCTTGAGTTCTGTTTGGTTTTCAGACCAATCACCAGGGAGGTTGTTGGAGCTCAAGGTGCCATCGACATCAGCCAATATCATTGGCGTTGTTTTATTACTGGTCATGATGGAGAGCACGATATCTAAGTTGCGATTGTCGTTGATGTCCGAAGCCAAAAGCTCTTGATAGGCATTGGCCCAGATGGTCATTTTGGCCCGTTCTTCGGCTTTGAAATTCTTAAAAAACACGTTGGTGTTCCATAAAATTAAAACCACAATACCCAATGATATTGAGGTAATAACCCAGCGCCAAATTCTGTTATAAGCGATCAACATCGTGTCAATTATTGGAACAATATACGGCAAATTACTTGCTTTTAGAATTTCATTTATCGCTGCAGACCATTCTATTTTACTAAATTTGTGAACAGAACTAGGACTAACACTACACGCCAGATGCCTTCTTTTTTGACCAAAGACCTCAGTACAGTTCAATTGCAAGAGCTCTTGCAAAACAGCATTGGACCTCGCCCGATTGCTATGGCCAGTACTATAGACGCTGACGGTCATCCCAATTTATCTCCCTTTAGTTTTTTTAATGTGTTTAGTGCTAATCCGCCAATTTTAGTTTTTTCCCCGGCAAGAAGGGTTAGAGACAATACTACCAAACACAGTTTAGACAATGTCCTCGAATGGCCAGAGGTGGTGATTAATGTGGTGAACTATGATATGATTCATCAAGTTTCTTTGAGCAGCACCGAGTATCCCAAAGGCGTCAATGAATTTATCAAAGCGGGCTTTGATATGGTTGAATCAGACGAAGTGAGACCCTTTCGATTGAAGCAATCTCCTGCTCAATTTGAGTGCAAAGTGGTTGATGTGGTTTCTTTGGGAGAAAATGGAGGTGCTGGAAATTTGGTCATCTGCGAAGTACTCAAAACACATATCTCGGCCCATGTTTTGGATGAAAATGGCCGAATCGATCCCTATAAAATGGATTTGGTGGCTCGCGCTGGAGGGAATTTTTACTCCAGAGCAAAAAATGGATTTTTCGAAATTCCAAAGCCAATTTCGACCATGGGTATTGGCGTCGATGCCCTTCCTAAGGCAGTTATTGAAAGTTCAATTTTTTCGGGAAACGATTTGGGTAAATTGGCCAATATCACTAATTTGCCGTCCACAGAAAAGGTTAAACTCTTTGTAGAAGAACAACGCCAAAAAGGCCTTGATGTGCTCAATATGAGTCAAACACAAAAACAACAACAGGCCAAGTCTTTTCTAGATCATGAGGATGTAGAAAGTGCATGGTATTTGCTATTATCTTAATATAACATATGGAAGTTCAAGGAAAAATTAAACGCATTAGTGAAACTCAAACCCTGGGTAGCGGTGGATTTAGAAAACGTGAAGTGGTAGTCACTACCGAAGAACAATATCCCCAACATCTCGCCATTGAGTTTGTTCAGGACAAAACAGAATTGTTGAACAACTTTCGCGAAGGGCAAAGTGTAAAAGTAAGCATTAACCTCAGAGGCCGCGAGTGGGTTAGTCCTCAAGGAGAAACCAAGTATTTTAACTCCATTCAAGGATGGCGTATCGATGCTGTTGATGCCTCAGCGCAGGCAGGCTCACCAGTTCCACCAGCCGCTGCTTTTCAGCCACTAGAGGAAATGAATGACGAGGAGCAAGACGACTTGCCATTCTAAAATTATGACTATTACCAGGTCAATAACCGCCTTTTATCAACGGTATTTTCCTTCACCATTTACTATTGCTATCATGCTCACTTTAGTGACCATGCTCTTGGCATTTCTTGTTGGAGATAACAAAGGATGGTCTGGCCTAGTTTCTGTTTTTTCTTACTGGGAACAGGGTATTTGGAACAATGATCTGTTGGTGTTCGCTTACCAAATGATGCTCATTTTAGTGTTGGGTCATGTATTGGTCTTGAGTTCGCCCATGCAAAATCTCATTGGTAAGTTGACCCAATACGCCACAACCACTCAGAACGCTGTGGTTTTGGTCAGTGTAACAACCATGCTTGTTGCTTTTTTCAACTGGGGTCTTGGGTTGATTTATGGTGCTATACTTGCTCGTCAGATTGGAGAACACATGCAGCGCGCTGGGAGATCGTTTAATTATCCTTTGATCGGTGCGGCTGGCTATTCTGGATTAATGATTTGGCATGGAGGCATCAGCGGTTCCGCGCCTATCAAAGTGGCGGAGACGGGACATCTTACAAGTTTGATGAATGGTGTTGGGTCACCTGAAAGTATTGCACTTCTGCCCCAAAGCATCAATTTTGATCAAACTATTTTCAGTTCGGGAAATCTCTTAATTTTTCTTGCTGCACTCGTATTTATTCCCTTGACCTTAAATCGCTTGGCCAAGTTTGCGCCATCAACAACGGTATCTTTCAAGGGTTCTAATGAAAATTACGAGGAGTCCTTTCATGGCAGTGGCGAGCGACTCGATCATTCCCGAATCTTATCCATGTCATTTGGTTTCTTGGTGCTGATGGTGTTTTTTATCCAATATTCCAATTCGTTTTCAAGTTTACAAATCACTCCCAATATGCTCAATTTTTTCATGTTTGGGCTAGCCTTAATTCTACATCGCAATTTTGCAGCTTTTGGACAGGCTGTTGGCAAAGCGATAAGCGGAGCTTCGGGCATTCTAATTCAATTTCCACTGTATTTCGGTATTATGGGAATCATGAAGGGGGCGGGTTTGGTTGTTTTACTGTCCAATTTTTTCGTAGGCATTTCTACTGCGGTTACCCTTCCGATTTTTACTTTTTTCAGCGCTGGTTTGGTGAACATTTTTGTTCCAAGTGGTGGGGGACAATGGGCCATTCAGGGGCCCATTATAATTGAATCTGCGCAGCAACTAGGAGTACCTTTGCCCAAAATGGTTTTAGCCTTGGCCTACGGAGACCAGATCACGAACATGTTGCAACCTTTTTGGGCACTGCCATTGTTGGGAATTACGCAGATCAAAGCGAAAGATTTATTGCCTTACACCCTTGTAATGATGCTCGTGGGGGTGGTTATTTTTGGTTTAGGCCTACTTTTAATTTAATCCAAAAGGATTAGGAGAGCTCCCGAAACCTGAAACAAGTTTGTAAATGGTCGTTAACCATGCCTGTGGCTTGCATGTGAGCGTAGATTACAGTTGACCCAACGAATTTAAATCCGCGGGTTTTTAAATCAGAACTAATGGCATCACTAAGAGGCGTATTGGCTCGTAAATCTGAAAGTTTGGAGAATTTATTCTGAATGGGTTGGTGATTCACAAAGGCCCAAATATAGTCGCTGAAACTTCCAAGCTCTTCCCTAATCTTAATAAAGGCTTGAGCATTCCCAACAGCGGCTTTAATTTTTAATTTATTTCTAATAATTCCTACGTTATTTTCCAATTCTAAAATTTTGCTTGGGCCGTATTTGGCCACTTTTTCAAAATTGAATTGATCAAAGGCCATTCTAAAATGCTCTCGTTTTTTTAAAACTGTAATCCAACTGAGTCCAGCCTGAAACGTTTCAAGGGTCAAAAATTCGAAGAGTCGTTGGTCGTCCTTAACGGGGACGCCCCATTCTTCATCGTGGTAGGTCTCATAAATCGGATCACCTTTACACCAGTCGCATCTCGTCATGTCGTTATTTTTTTTGGAGATTGAATTTCCTGAATTAAACCATCGAGTTGCCAGGCCTTTTCTATGGTAAAGTCGCCAATCTGAGTTCTACAGAGCGTGCTGAGGTGTGCGCCATTGTCCAGTGCTCGCCCAAAGTCATAAGCCAATGATCTGATGTAGGTGCCTTTGCTGCAAATGACTTCGAACTCAATGTTCGGCATATCAATTTTTGTTATTTCAAATTTCTCAATACGCACCGATCTGTTGCTAATTTCTACTGATTCACCTGCTCTTGCATGCTCGTAAAGTCGCTTGCCCTCTTTTTTTATGGCCGAAAATAGGGGAGGTCTTTGTTGAATCTCACCGATAAATTGGCCAGTCGTTGCGTATATCGATTCATCGGAAATTTGACTGGTATCGTAGATGGCATCAATCTCCGTTTCAAGGTCGTAAGAAGGCGTGGTTGCGCCCAAACTGATGGTTCCAGTATAGGTCTTTTCCTGGCCTTGAATGTCAGAAATACTTTTGGTTTTTTTACCAGTACACAATATGAGTAAACCACTTGCCAATGGGTCCAATGTTCCGGCATGACCAACTTTTAATTTTTTAAGATTAAAAGCATTTCTCAATTCAAATCTAACTTTATTAACCACCTGAAAAGATGTCCAATGCAGTGGCTTGTCGATACAAATCACCATGCCTTCAAGGATTTGATCTTTGGTCATTTTTAAAAAAATAAAGAAAATAATATTGCCGACAGGCCAATCGCTCCACAGTAGTAAGCGAAAAAGGACAACTGACTTTTTTTGACCAATTGAATCATCCAACTACAAGCCAAGATGCCAACCAAAAAGGCAGCAACAAAACCTGCGAAAAGAGTCCATGGATCAATCGAACTTTGAGTCAGGGCTCCATCGTATAGGTCTTTGAGGATTTTGCCAAAAATCAATGGTAATACCATCAAAAACGAAAATCGGGCTACCTTGCTCTTGTCAACTCCGAGAAGTACTCCCGAAGCAATGGTTGCTCCGGATCTCGAAATGCCCGGTAAAATTGCAATTGCCTGGGCGCAACCAATGAGAATAGCATTTTTAGCATTAACAGGTTTTTCTGTTTTTTTGGCGCGATCGGCAAAAAACAGCAGAAGTCCAGTGATGATCAGCATGGCCCCAACAAAGAGTATTTTACCGTCAAAAAGCGCAGATATTTCTGCTTCAAAAAAAAGTCCGACAAAAGCTGCTGGCAAGGTTGAAAGTGCAAGGTTTAAGGCCAAATTTGTCTCAGAAGAAGATTTGAATCGAAAAAGACTCTGAACAATACTCCAAATATCTTTTCTAAAAACAACCACGGTGCTTAATGCCGTGGCGGCATGAAGTACCACTGTAAAAAGCAGGCTGTCGGAGGGTAAGGCGTTATCACCCAAAATGGCTTTTCCCAATTCCAAATGACCACTGGATGAAACAGGGAGAAATTCGGTCAGTCCTTGAACTGCTCCTAAGATAAGGGCATCAATAATTTCCAAAATCAGGAATTTTTATTCTTGTGAGATAAGATGGCGTAAAATTGAATTCCAAACCCAATGATCACCAAAGTAGGGGCTAATCGAATCCTACGCCAATTGAAAATCTCAGGATTGAAAACATTAGGGTCGTCACTGCCTCCTCCTGACATTAGAATAAATCCCAATGCAATAAAGCCAAGCCCTATGAGCATCCACTTAAAGTTGTGCTTCCCAAAGATAAATTCAGATTTGTTGTTCTTTGACATCACTATATTATTTGTTACTATTGGTTTAATACAATTGATCACTGCGCAACTTCAAAAACCTTTGCGTTGCAAAAAATGTACTCACCCAACTAATGCCTACACCAAACAAAACGATACCTACCCCGACAAGAAGCAAATGAATGGGTTCTTCGAATAAATTCAATTCTGGCAAATATTTTTCCAAATTATACAAGGCCGTGGCTAATCCAACGACAGCCAAAGTAGAACCCAAAAGGCCCAATTTTAGACTTTGAAAAATAAAGGGTTTTCTAATAAAGCTTTTTGTTGCTCCAACCATTTGCATCGTTTTAATGATGAATCGTTTGGAGTATATAGCCAAACGAATGGAGCTGTTGATTAACAAAACAGCGATTACGGAAAACACTGCACAAACGACCAAAATCCAGAAGCTGATGCGTTTGACATTACTGGTCATCAAGTGGACTAAGTCTTGATCATAACGAACTTCAGAAATAAAAGGTTTTTGAAGTTGTAATTGAGACAAACTGTCCAAAAATTGTTCCGTTACAAAATCCGCTTTGAGGTTGATGTCCACGACATCCTCTAAAGGATTGTAGCCAACATCATCGAGAAAATCTGCTCCGTACTCTTGCTGCATCATACTTGCCGCATCCTCTTTGGAGATGAATTTGACCGATTTAACTTCTGGGCTCAGTTTAAAGGCTTTCTCCAATTGAGCAATATCAGCGTCTTTTGCGGTGTCGTTGAAATAAACGCTGAGCACGACTTGTTCCTTGAATCGGTCAGAAATGGCTTTGGTGTTAAGGACGAGCAGGCCTAAAGCTCCCAACAAAAAAAGCACTAGAGATATGCTTACAACAACTGAAAAATACGAGCTGATTAAGCGTCTATTTTGAAATCTCTCGAAGGGGGTTTGCATAGTAAAATAAAAATATAAAGATATAAAAGTTCAGTCAATGCACTAGTACTTTTCAAGTGTGCCAATATATCTTACTTTTGTGGGGCGTTAACTCGAGTTTTATGCGATATGATTTTAAGGCCATCGAGGCCAAATGGCAAGGATATTGGGCCCAGGCTCAAACTTACAAAGCCGAAGGGCCTTCTGATAAACCAAAGTATTATGTTTTGGATATGTTCCCCTATCCTAGTGGAGCAGGACTTCATGTGGGTCATCCGCTAGGCTATATCGCTTCCGACATTTACGCCCGCTATAAGAGACTTTGCGGTTACAATGTGTTGCATCCTCAGGGCTATGACAGCTTTGGATTGCCAGCGGAGCAGTACGCCATCGAAACAGGACAACATCCGGCCACCACGACAGAGCAAAACATTCAGAGGTACAGAGAACAGCTAGATCGCCTAGGGTTTTCTTTTGATTGGTCCTGTGAAGTGAGGACAAGTGATCCCGATTATTTCAGATGGACTCAATGGATATTTTTAAAATTGTATGACGCTTGGTACGATAAAACCTCGGATAAAGCTCGACCTGTTTCCGAACTCCTAGAGATTTTTCTTAAAGAGGGTAATTCTAACCTTTTGGCCTCTTGTGATGAAAATACTCCTGTTTTTTCAGCTCAAGAGTGGCAAGCAATGGACAAAGATCAACAGGCCGACATCCTTTTGAAATACAGATTGACCTACCTGGCCGAAACAGAAGTAAACTGGTGTCCATATTTAGGAACTGTTTTGGCCAATGACGAAATTGTCAACGGTTTGTCCGAAAGGGGAGGACACCCAGTCGTTAGAAAGAAAATGACTCAATGGATCATGAGAATCTCGGCTTACGCACCAAGATTGTTGGCGGGATTGGATGATATCGATTGGACCTTTGCTCTCAAGGAATCTCAACGTAATTGGATTGGCAAGTCTGTTGGGGCACTAGTTCATTTCGAAGTCAAGGATTCGGTTCATAAAGTATCCGTATTTACCACCAGACCTGACACTATTTTTGGAGTCAGTTTTGTTACTCTTGCGCCCGAACACGCCCTAGTTTTAGAATTGACAACGGCAGAACAAAGAAATGCGGTTTTAGATTATATCCAAACTACCGCACGAAGAAGCGAGCGCGACCGCATGGCCGATGTGAAAAGCATTAGCGGAGTTTTTACAGGATCCTATGTGTTGCATCCTTTTACCAAAAAACCACTTCCCATTTGGATAGGAGATTATGTCTTGGCGGGCTATGGTACAGGCGCAGTGATGGCGGTACCTTGCGGTGATCAAAGGGATCACGATTTCGCTAAATTTTTCGAATTGCCAATTCCGAATATTTTTAAAGGCATTGATGTTGAACAAGAAGCTTTCGTGGAAAAAGCTGGATTTCAAATTCAAAATTCAGATTTTTTGAACGACTTGGACTATGCTTCGGCCATGAAAGTCGTTATTGAGCACCTGGAATCTGCTGAGGTTGGTCAAGGTCAAACCAATTTTAGACTTCGCGATGCGGTATTTTCTCGGCAGCGTTATTGGGGAGAGCCTTTCCCGATTTACTATGTCAACGGTCGTCCAGAGCCGATCGATCCAAAATATTTACCCATAAAATTACCTCAGGTCGATCAATATTTACCCACCGAGGATGGTGCTCCTCCGCTTGGAAGAGCAACCCAATGGGCCTGGGATACTGCGAAAAAAAGTGTGGTAGATAATTCGCACATTGACCATATTACTGTATTTCCTTTAGAACTAAACACTATGCCAGGATGGGCGGGTAGTGCTTGGTATTTTTTCAGATATATGGATGTGCAAAATGATAAAGAATTTGCCAGTCCAGCAGCTATGGCCTATTGGAAACAGGTGGATTTGTACATCGGTGGAAGTGAACACGCCACGGGACATTTGCTCTATTCAAGATTTTGGACCAAATTTTTATATGATCTCGGCATTGTTCCCGTCGACGAACCATTTAAAAAACTGATCAATCAGGGAATGATTCTGGGCACAAGCGCTTTTGTCCATCGTGTCGAAGGGACAGCGACTTTCTTGTCAAAAGATCAAGTAAAAGGCGAAAAAACTCAACTCATCCATGTCGATGTGAACATGGTCGACGCGAGCAATCAACTGAATATAGAACAGTTTAAAAACTGGCGAAAGGATTTTTCTGACGCGACTTTTGTTACCAACGCTCAGGGTCAATTTGTCGTCGAAAGGGAAGTTGAAAAGATGTCCAAGTCCAAATACAATGTGGTTAACCCAGATGAGATATGCGACCAATATGGAGCCGATAGTCTCAGAATGTACGAGATGTTTTTAGGACCCTTGGAACAGGCTAAGCCATGGAACACCGCCGGAATTAGCGGGGTTTATAATTTCTTAAACAAATTGTGGCGTCTTTATATTGACGATGAAAATAACCTCAAAGTCACAGATGCCAAAGCTTCTGCTGCGAGTCTAAAAACACTTCATAAATCGATTAAAAAAGTCAAAGAAGACATAGAAGGATTTTCGTTTAATACTTCAGTCTCCACTTTCATGATTGCTGTCAACGAGTTTTCTGCCCAGTCTTGCAATAGCAAGGAAGTACTAGAGCCACTTTTGATTTTGATATCTCCCTATGCGCCTCATATCTCCGAGGAATTGTGGCACCGGTTGGGTCACAACAGTTCGGTTACTGCCCAATTGTTCCCCAAGTTTGACGAGGGTCTATTGGTAGAACAAACCAAGGTTTATCCAGTTTCATTCAACGGAAAAATGAGATTTACTCTTGAACTGCCTCTGGATTTAGATGCAACTGCTATTGAACAGGCGGTTCTTAAGTACGACAAGACCGTTGCTCAGTTGGCTGGAAGTGTACCAAAAAAGGTGATAATAGTGCCAGGTAAAATTATCAACATAGTTCAATAATTCCATTTATCCGTTTAATTTTGTGATTGAATATTAATCTCTTTTGTTATGTTATATTATTATCTTCTTATTGGTGGCATTGCCTTAGTCAGCTATTTAGTGAGTAATACCCTAAAGTCAAAATTCAAAAAATATTCAGAAGTTCAGTTGCGGAATGGCATGTCTGGGGCTGAAATTGCTGAAAAAATGCTTTCAGATCACGGCATCTACGATGTAAAAGTTATTTGTACCGCTGGTCAATTGACCGATCACTACAATCCAAAAGATAAAACAGTCAATTTAAGTGAGGTAGTATTCAGCGAAAGAAATGCTGCCGCTGCTGCAGTTGCCGCCCACGAATGCGGTCATGCTGTTCAACATGCTAAGGCATACAGTTGGCTGCAATTGAGATCCAATTTGGTGCCTATGGTCAATGTGGCTTCTCAAATGTCTCAGTGGCTGATCATAGGTGGCTTGATTCTAGGTGCCGCCTCTGCTGCAGGACTTGGGTTTTATTTGGCTGTAATTGGATTGTTGCTTATGGCTGTCGCCACAACATTTAGTTTCATCACTTTACCCGTAGAATACGACGCTAGTAATCGCGCTTTGGCATGGCTAGAAAATAAAAATATGGTAACTCGGGAAGAGTATGCCGGCGCCAAAGACGCATTAAAGTGGGCTGCAAGAACCTACCTCGTCGCAGCAATTGGCGCACTAGCAATGTTACTCTATTGGGGATTTCGCATCCTTGGCAGTCGAGATTAAACGGCTACCTGACGCTCGATTTGTTGATCTAGTGAGATGAAAGTCTCTGTACGAGATACACCGCTTATGGTCTGAATTCTCTCGTAAAGCACTTTCATCAGTTCGTCGTTGTCATGGCACATCACCTTTACCAAAATACCCCAGTTTCCTGTTGTATAATGACATTCTAAAACTTCAGGAATTTTAGAAATTTCTTTGATGATGTCGCAGTTGTTGGCGGCTTTTTCAAGAACGAGTCCCACAAATGCAGTGGTTCTGTAGCCTAACATGTCTGTGTTCACTAAGTAACGAGAACCAGTGAGCAACTGATGTTGTTCTAGTTTTTTAAGTCGCTGATGAATCGCAGCACCTGAGACGCCAACCTGACGGCCAATTTCTAGCACTGGTGTTCGGGCATCTTTCATGAGGGCACGCAAAATGGTGCGGTCGATACGGTCTAAGACGAAATTTTCGTTGATAATTTTCATAGGTTAATAAATTTGGGTTTTGATAGATAAAGGTACGAATTATTTTTAATTTTAATCGTTTACAGGTGTAAAGTATTGTAGGATGTATAAGGAACCTCTTTTTCGTTAAACGAAATCATCTGGTCTTCAAGGGCTTTCATCACTGGAATGTATACTTCCGACTTCACAGGAATGGTCACCCCTGGTGATGTGATTTTACCATTCAGAATGACTAATGCTGCAATGGCAACTGGTAGACCAACCGTTTTTGACATGGCGGTAAAGACGTCATCTTCCCCAATGACGACCATAGTCGATTCAATTTGCTTTTTTTGACCATTCAATTCATAGCCAAACTTGTGACACATGACAATCATGTCTTTATCCTCGGAAGACAGAGTCCAATTGTCCATTAATATTTTTTGAAGCGCTTGGGCCGGCGAGGCATTCTTGAGGTTTATCTTTTTAGTTCGACTGAACAAATCCAGAGACAGATATTTATCCCAAATGATGTCGTCTTGATCAATTTTTAGAGCATGTCTGAATTTCAGTTCGACGGAGTCTGTTGGGTGGTAGGGTAAAAATAGGTTGACAAATTCCCTGTAGGTGAGATCCTCGCTGTGTTCAATTTTGTAGGAATCATCGGTCATGCCGAGCTGAACAAAAACGTGCCAAGCCCTGCTGAACCCTATTTTTCTTATGGTTCCTCTATACATGGTGTTAACGTCACTCAATCCATAGACCTCTCTATAACTTAGTGAGTCTCTGTTGGCGTAGGCTTCAAATTTGCCATAACCCTCAATGTCTAGAAATTCTGTTCTTCTAAACAGATGTTGATACGGGATGTATTTGTAGCTGCCTTCTTGTATGAATTTGGCAGCACCTCCTTGTCCGGCTAAAACAACATTTCTAGGATTCCAAGTGAATTTATAATTCCAAAGGTTGTTGTCCGATTCAGGAGCGATCAAACCTCCAGTGAAGGATTCAAACAACAGCATTTTTCCTCCCACGGCTTTTATTTTGTCAATGGTTTCCATTGCGCTCATATGGTCAATGCCAGGGTCACATCCAATTTCATTCAAAAAGATCAAACCCGCATCGATTACTTCTTGATTCATGGCTTTGAGCTCTGGACTGACATAAGATGCCGTAACCAGGTGTTTTTTAAACAACAAGCATTCTCTAGCGACCTCAATGTGAAGAGCAGCTGGTAGCATCGAAATGACCAAATCGGATTGTTTGACTAAAATTTGTCTCTTTTCGAGATCGGCCACGTTCAAAGGAATGGCCGTAAAATAGTTAGAATAGTCATTAAATCGTTTGAGATGAGACACTTGCAAATCGGCTATTGTCAGATGCAATTCCTGCGATTGAGCTTCCTTTAGTAAAAATCTAATTAAATGAGATGCCGACTTACCAGCGCCAAAAATTAATACATGTCGCATTAAAATAAAATTTGGTTTAATTTTTCTATTAAACGATCAACAATAGCGTTTTCAAAATGTAAATAAACAAAAAAAACTTGGGTCTATATTGTACTTCAAGTTATTTGAATTTTTCTAATTTTACCCCCTAAACCAGACGCCATGGAAAATGCCCATAAAGTTGCGAAAACGATTTCGCTGGAATTGCTTGGTATCGAAAATGCCAAAATAAACTACCAATCTGATCCTGCCGAATTGCATAAAATTACAGTTGCTGAGAAGCTTGGGCAAACATCAAGTTCTGGAGCTTTAGCAATCAATACAGGTGAATTTACAGGAAGATCGCCAAAGGATCGGTTCATTGTAATGGACGAAATCACTAAGGATCGCGTTTGGTGGGGCAAGGTCAATCTCCCCTTTGATCCGGATAAATTCGAGAGTCTGAGACAAAAAATGACCAGCTATCTGTCTGGAAAAACTTTGTATGTAAGAGATTGTTTTGCATGTGCTGAGAAGGAATACCAGAAACCGCTTCGTGTTGTCGCTGAATTACCTTGGAGTTCAATGTTCGTTTACAATATGTTTATCCGTCCAACGGAGGAGGAACTTTTTTCTTTTATCCCTGAATGGACCGTACTGAATGCACCAGGGTTTTTAGCGGATCCCGAAATTGATGGTACTCGACAATCTAATTTTGCCATTTTGAATTTTACCAAAAAAATGATTCTCGTCGGCGGAACTGGCTATACGGGCGAAATTAAAAAGGGCATGTTTTCTACCTTGAATTTTTTATTGCCAGTATACCACAATACACTTCCAATGCACTGTAGCGCTAATGTTGGCACCGATGGTCAGACTGCAATTTTCTTTGGCTTGTCAGGTACTGGAAAAACTACACTGTCCGCGGTTCCAGAGCGCAAATTGATAGGCGATGACGAGCATGGCTGGACGGCCAAAGACAGCGTTTTCAGCATGGAAGGAGGATGTTATGCCAAGGTGATAAACCTCACTGAAGAAAATGAACCTGATATTTTTAGAGCGATTCGTCCTGGAGCACTTCTCGAAAACGTTACGATGAATGCCAAAGGTGAAGTCGATTTTACGGATTCTAGTATAACTCAAAACACAAGAGTCAGTTATCCAATTGATTTTATCAATAACATACAAGTACCCTCTATAGGCTATAACCCTAAACACATTTTTTTCCTGACAGCCGATGCATTTGGAGTTCTCCCCCCAATTTCAAGACTCAATCCTAATCAGGCTGCCTATCATTTTATTTCTGGGTATACGGCGAAGGTTGCTGGTACTGAGTTGGGAGTCGATGAACCTGTTCCTAATTTTTCTGCATGTTTTGGAGCGCCATTCATGCCTTTGCACCCGACTAAGTATGCTGAGATGTTAAGTCAAAAAATGCATGATTCTAAGGTTAGTGTCTGGCTGATCAATACAGGATGGACAGGCGGGCCATATGGCACTGGTTCTCGAATGAAACTAAAATATACAAGAGCCATGATAAATGCGGCCTTGGAGCATCAATTAGACCATGAAGCCTATCAGACGCATCCGATTTTTAATTTGGAAATGCCTCTCAACTGTCCAGGCGTTCCTTCCGAAATTTTAAACCCAAAAAATACTTGGGACGATTCGGAAGCCTATGATGCAAAAGCCCACTATTTGGCGAAAATTTTTAAAGAAAATTTCCAACAATTTGAATCCTTTGCTAGTCAAGAAATTCTATCTGGAGGGCCCAGATAAATCAGAGCTTACTTCTTATTAACCTCGGCGATATATTTCTCCAGTGCCATGGTCATCGACGGATTTTCGGCTGAGGGGGCGATGATTTGCGCAACAAGACCTCTATCTTGAACTGCTTTAAGGGTGCTGTTGCCAAAAACGGCAATTAAGGTGTTATTTTGTTCGAAGTCAGGAAAATTGTGAAACAAGGAGTCTATTCCAGAAGGGCTGAAAAACACCAGAACATCATAGTAAACATCGCTAAGATCGGATAAGTCACTGATGACTGTTTTGTAAAATATCGCTGGTCTATATTGAATATTGAGCTTGTCTAATACCTCTGTAATTTCAGGCGCAACCTTGTCTGTTGTTGGGAAAAGAAACCTTTCTTCCTTATGCTTTTTCACCATTGGAGCCAATTCAGCCACTGTTCTTTTGCCGACGTAAATGCGCCGTTTGCGGTAAACCACATATTTCTGAAGATAAAAGGCAATGGCTTCTGATAAGCAAAAGTATTTCATGTCATCGGGCACCTTGAATCGCATTTCTTCTGCAATTCTAAAATAGTGATCCACGGCGTTTCGGCTGGTAAGAATCACAGCAGAAAAGTCTTTCAAGTCAATTTTCTCCTTTCTAATGTCTTTGGCATCGAGGCCTTCCACATGTATAAATGGTCTGAAATCAATTTTAACTTTTAGTTTGTCTATCAAATTGAAATAAGGTGAATTCTCGGCTTTGGGCTGTGGTTGAGAAACCAACATGGTTTTCACTTTCATAGGGAGTAAATTGATTACAAGACGTTATTGACAAATTTCCAAAGGACCGCCAATGGAGCTATTTCAAAGGCGCAAATGTACAAAATAAATAAGAGCCATTGTCTTCTTATCAAAAATCTGAAGCGAAAAAAAGTTGTGACAAAGCCAAGAAAAAGAATGATGACCCCTAAGAATAGCGTAAAATAGACCATCCATATCCTTGGCCCGAAACTGTAAACAGTAAGCATATTTATCAACAACAACCACAATCCAAAAAAATGTAAGGAATTCATTTTTTGAAAAACAAATGCACTCATTTGATGCTCTATCTTTAACCAACGACCAGTTCCAAGCTCCAGAAGACGCTTTAGTGGAAAATAAACCAATAAGATTAAAATATAAAAATAGATGACGGACAAAGGAATTTCAGAAACAGTGCCTTGTTCTTTTTGATATAGACTCAAAAAAGTAGATCCAGCCAAGATGAACTGAAAAAAAAGCAATAAATCGAATTTTTGAATCACAAACAGACCTGACCGCTTGTGAATTTGGTTGTAGGTACCATAGCCTGTCAATCGCAGAAAGTCGGTGAATCTCTTGGGTTGAATAAGCTTACAAAGCATCAGCAAGAAGGCCGAGATTAAGAATAATAAATTGTACTGGTCTAATGTTGTCACGGCTTTAAATTATCGTCAAAAGTAGAAAGAAAAACCAACATTACGGGACTCCATCAAAAACTGTATTTTTGTAGAAATTCAACATCAGGATGCAAGAAATCCAATTCAATGATTCTTTAATCATCATTCCTACTTTTAACGAAGTCGATAATATTGGTCGACTGTTGAGAGAAGTTATGAATGTAGAGTTTCCCCTTGACGTTTTAGTAGTTGATGATGCTTCATCGGATGGAACAGTCCAAGCAGTCAGAGCTTTAATTGTTGAGTTTGAAGATCGGATTACTTTGATACAACGACCTGAAAAATTAGGTTTAGGCACTGCCTATATTGCTGGATTTAAGTGGGCTCTTTCAAGACATTATTCATACATCTTCGAAATGGATGCCGATTTTTCTCATCGACCCGAAGAACTAGTGAAGCTGTATAATGCTTGTCATGTAGACGAATTTGATGTGGCTATAGGGTCTCGTTACAAAAAGGGAATTAGGGTGGTCAATTGGCCATTTGGGAGAATAATTTTGTCCTTAGGAGCCTCTTGGTACGTGCGGTTGATTACGGGAATGCCAGTCAGCGATCCTACTGCAGGGTTTATTTGTTACCGAAGAAGAGTTCTCTCTTACATAAAACTGGATGAAATCAAATTTATCGGCTACGCATTCCAAATTGAAATGAAATTTAGAGCCTATCAAATTGGTTTTCGAATGGTGGAGGTGCCCATTGTCTTTTTTGACAGAGAACGAGGCGTTTCAAAACTGAGTAAAGGTATAATTAAAGAGGCTATCTTTGGCGTAATCAAAATGAAGTTCAATAGCTTATTTGGAAAATTTAATGAAAACTAATAGTCATTTATTGATTAAAAATGGTCAGATTGTCAACGAGGGAAAGTCCTTTTGTGCTGACATTCTCATTGTCAATGACCGCATTCATCAAATTGCCTCAAATATATCGCCAAAACAAGATACCAAAATCATTGATGCCACAGGACTTGTTGTACTCCCTGGCATTATAGACGATCAAGTCCATTTCAGAGAACCAGGGTTGACACACAAGGCGACCATCGAAACAGAGTCGAAGGCCGCTGTTGCTGGAGGGATAACTACCTTTATCGAAATGCCCAATACCAATCCTCAGACTACAACCATTGAAAAGTTAGAGCAGAAGTTCGACGTGGCTACTGCCACTTCATGGGCCAATTACTCTTTCATGTTCGGAGGAACCAATGATAATTTGGATGAGGTAATGAGGCTCGACCCAAAAAAAGTGGCTGGTTTGAAATTGTTTCTAGGTTCATCGACTGGAAATATGCTTGTAGATGATTTGGAAGTTCTCGAAAAGATTTTTTCGAACACTGATCTAGTCATATCAGCACATTGTGAAGATGAAACCACCATCAAAGACAATTTAGACGCACATCTTAAGACCTATGGAGAGGACATTCCTATGCGTTGTCACCCGGAAATTAGGTCTGCGGAAGCTTGTTATATATCCTCGTCTCGTGCCATAGCTCTCGCCAAAAAAACGGGAGCCCGATTGCACGTATTTCACTTGTCTACTGCCAAGGAAATGGCTTTGTTTAGAAACGACATTCCCTTAGAGCAAAAGAAAATTACAGCGGAAGTTTGTATTCATCATCTTTGGTTTTCGGATGAAGATTATCAAGATAAGGGGAGTTCGATCAAATGGAATCCAGCGGTCAAGTCGGCTAAAGATCGTGAAGCCCTTTGGGAAGCTTTGCTCGATGATCGAATTGATGTCATCGCTACAGACCACGCACCTCATACTTGGGAAGAAAAAAACCAGACTTACACTAAGGCGCCCTCGGGAGGTCCAATGGTTCAACACGCTCTCCCACTGATGCTCGAATGCGTAAGAATGGGAAAAATTGACTTACCAAAAGTTGTACAGAAAATGTGTCACAATCCAGCCATCCTTTTCGACATTAAGGATCGAGGTTTTGTGAGAGAAGGTTATTTTGCCGACTTGGTATTGGTTAATTCCCATGATCCCATTCAAGTAAAGAAAGAGCAGTTGCTCTACAAATGTGGGTGGTCTCCAGTCGAAGGTTTGACATTGCATTCTCAAGTCAAGTACACCATTCTGAACGGACAATTGGTTTACACTAACGGACAGGTCAATGACCTACGAGCTGGCCAAAGACTAACTTTCAACAGATAGGTATGACGAATCGATTTTTTATTTTGACTCTAGTGATCTTGCTCGTGACAGCATGTGAAATGGGCAGCGTTGATGGACCTAAAAAACCAAAAAAATTGTTATCAGAAGAAAAGATGATTGAGGTGTTGTATGACATGTCGGTGTTGAATTCTGCCAAAAACATAAATAAAATGGTTTTGGAAAAAAAGGGTATCGCTCCTGTGGATTTTGTGTACCATAAATATGGTATTGACAGCGCTCAATTTGCAGAAAGCAGTGCTTATTATACTTACAAAAGCGAGGTCATTCAAAGAATTTATGACAGCGTATTGGGAAGACTTGAGAAAGACAAGGCCTTCTTTGAGGCAATTTATGCTAAGGAACAGGCCAAGGAGGATTCTCTGAACAAATTGACTTTCAAATACCGGGATTCTATCAAAAACCTTAAGGAACGGGCCTTAAATACCATGCCGTTTAAGATTCCTTCTGGAGAAATGCGCAGCAAGAAGAGATTGAGTCCGAAAGAGATTGATACTTTAGGCCTAGAGTATTAGTTATTTTACTCCCATCATACAGGGTTCTGTTGGCCATAGAACGGATACTGGCTCTGGTTATTCTCCTTTGTTTCCCTGTCATTTTACTTCTTAAAGCGTCTGGCCACAATGCTATGGTCAGCATGGATTTGCTCGCCACCCTTTTTGGTGCTTTTGTTGAAAGCCCTTGGGCAATTTGCTGCAAAACATTCTTCCACTCCCAATTTTCACTCACGAGTATAAACCGTTCATTAGAGACTTCACTGTTCATTAAATCAGTCATGGCAGTAACCACATCGTCTACATGGACAAATCCAGTCCGACCAGTTGGATAATATTTCAATCCTCTTTGAACCATGGTAAAAATGGCACCGCTTCCAGAACGCCAAAAACCAGGTCCAAAGATAACACCTGGGTTGACTATCACCGCCTTGAGACCTTCTTGAGTTCCTCTCCAAACTTCCATTTCTCCACCATACTTGGTCAATGAATAGGCTGATGGCTGTTTGTCGGCTTGCCAATCCTGTTCTTCATTAATAGGTTCCTCCGCATTGTTCGTAGATCCTAGAGCCGCTATAGAACTGACATAACATAATTTTTCGATCTTAAACTGAAGACATAAGTTGACCACATTGGCTGTTCCAGCAATGTTGACTTGCCTCATTTTAAAATAATCGTAAGGCTGAAAAGATATCAATGCGGCGCAATGATAAACTTTAGTGACTCCACTAAAGGCGGTTTCTAAACTTGGAACGTCCAAAATATCGCCTTCAACCCATTCTATCTTTTGAAACAAAGCCTCAGCATCTGGGCTGTAATATGAAAATATGCGCTTGACTTTGTCTAAACGCTTAGGATTGCGAAAAATGGCCCTGACTTTTTTTCCTTGCGTTGTCAATTGGAAGAGTAGATGACCACCCACCAGTCCTGTACCTCCTGTAACTAATATCATAGGACGAATTTAGGGCTTTTTCTTTTCTCATAAATTGAATGCTATATCTTTGTGAAAATTTGCAATCAAATGGCTCAGAATTTAGTCGAAGAATTAAGATGGCGTGGTTTGCTTCACGATATGACCCCTGGGACCGAAGAAAAACTTCAGAAAGAAATGACTACGGCCTACATTGGCTTTGACCCAACTGCGGATGCGTTGCATGTAGGTAGCTTGGTTCCTGTGCTGTTGTTGGTTCATTTGTTTCGAGCTGGCCATAAGCCAGTGGCCCTTTTGGGTGGTGCAACTGGTATGATTGGAGATCCCTCTGGAAAAAGCGACGAACGCAATTTGCTTGACGAGGCTACTCTACAGCACAATGTCAATGGCATCAAAACCATTTTGGAAAAATATTTAGATTTCAACAGTTCCGCATCCAATGCACCTTTGTTGGTGAATAACTACGACTGGATGAAATCGTTCACTTTTATTGAGTTTGCAAGAGAAGTTGGAAAGCGCATCACCGTCAATTATATGATGTCGAAGGATTCTGTAAAAAAACGACTTCAAGGTGATTCTGGAGCGGGTATGTCATTTACCGAATTCACTTACCAGTTGATACAAGGCTACGACTTTTACCATTTGCACAAGCATTACGGTTGTGAGCTGCAGATGGGTGGCAGCGACCAATGGGGCAATATTACTACGGGCATGGAACTGGTCCGACGAATGAATCCAGATCAGGACACTAACGCTTTTGCCTTGACTTGCCCTTTAATCACCAAGTCGGATGGTTCTAAATTTGGCAAATCGGAGTCGGGAAATGTTTGGTTGACTCCAGAACGAACCTCAGTATTTAAATTCTACCAATTTTGGCTCAATGTGTCTGACGAGGATGCCGAGAAATACATTAAAATTTTCACCTTTTTGGATAAAATGACCGTCGATCAACTCATAGGTGCTCATCAAGAAGCACCTCATTTGAGAGGATTGCAAAAACGTTTGGCTTTAGAGGTGACCAGTTTTGTCCACGGAGAAGACAGCACCAGGCAAGCCGAACAAGCATCAGACATTCTCTTCAGTAAAAATTTTAAAACGGACATCCAAGGACTAGACGAATCTACATTTAACGAAGTGTTTGAGGGTGTGCCGAAGGTTAATTTGCCGAAGTCAGAACTCACCAATGGTATGGATATGATTGGCGCCTTGTCTGCCAAAACGCAATTTCTTCCCTCTAACGGTGAAGCGCGACGTGCCTTACAAGAGCAATCTATTTCAGTCAACAAAGAAAAGGTTGGGCTCGATTATACGCTCTCCTCTTCAGACTTAATTCACAACGCTTACGTGGTGATCAACAAAGGCAAAAGGCAGACTTTTATTATTAAGTTCGTTTAAAATTTAAGTCAACAGTACAGTAAAAGTTCCAAAGAATAAGACGTGCAGTAGCAGTAGGTGATTGGCGAAGGCTTGAGGGCGATCGACAACCAAGCTGTGATACAGCAATTGTAAAGGTATTGCTGCGATGAGCCAGCCGAGATAATTGGACAAGGGAGCTGTACCTGATTCAAAAGTCCAATAGTCGAACAAGGGAGCTACGGGCTCTATACAGAGGTCAATCAACACCATTAAAACACTGCCTAAAAGTGCGGCTAGTATCATGCGCTTTGGGAAAATTAGGGCAGACACTGCACCAGTCATAAAGGTCAAACTGACCCAATTGGCGCCAATCAATATTGGAACTCCCACAAATTTCGAACCCAGATTGTCGCCATACTCATAAGATCCAAATATCAATCCTGTTTGAACGCCCACTATTTCTACGATCAAACCAAACACATAAACTAAGACAACAGTGGTGATGACTCTTTTGTTAAAATCGTTGAGATTGATCAACATCAAAACAAAGCACAATAGCAAATTCAGAGGTGTGAGTTGCAAAAATAACTCTCGATTGCCGAATAGAATGCCAAGAATGCCACAGCAAAATACCAGCCAAATGACTCCAGTCGAAATCCACATGACCTTGTTTACGGGAAGAAATAGCTTTTTAATCATTTTGTATCAAATCAGTTACAATTTTTGCTGACAACAGGCATAAAGGAATGCCACCCCCTGGGTGAACGCTACCGCCACAAAAAAATAGATTCTTGATATGACGGGAAAAATTGGCATGCCTCAAAAAGGCCGACATTGCGCCGTTACTCGATGAGCCATAGAGTGCGCCTTGATGCGAGCCTGTTCGCTCGGCAATCATTGGTGGTGTCATGATATATTCCTCTTCAATGAGCGAGCCGAGGTCTTTCTTCAGAGTGAATTGCAGATGTTGTAAAACCGCTTCGCGCAATTGATTAACCATGCTTTCCCAGTCCTGCCCAGAGTCACAAGGTGTGTTGATCATGACAAACCAATTTTCACATCCTTTTGGTGCATCACCAGCCACATCCCTAGAAGTGATGTTGACGTAAATGGTCGGATCTAGTGGGACTGTTTGGTTCTTAAAAATAGCTTCAAATTCTGCTTTATAGTCCTCCGAGAAAAAGATGTTGTGCAATTCAAGATTTGGAAAAGTGGATTTGACGCCCCAGTAAAAAATGATGGCAGAACTCGATCTGTCTTCTTTCAAAATGCGTTCAGGGGCCTTTTGACGGGGAAGCAAGTGGCGATAGGTGGGAACTACATCCATGTTGGAAACCACCAAATCGGCATCTACGGTTTCAGTCCCAGTCTGAATACCAATGGCTTTGTTTTGTCTAACTAA
Organism: Bacteroidota bacterium; assembly: GCA_027592025.1. Taxonomy (GTDB): domain Bacteria; phylum Bacteroidota; class Bacteroidia; order Flavobacteriales; family Flavobacteriaceae; genus JALRKI01. The sequence goes on along the minus strand of JAQCIQ010000006.1, from coordinate 60,077 downwards.
AATTTCATCTACCTTTTTGTTGAGGTGTATGGAGACACCGCATCTTTTGGCCAGTTCTGCAATGGATTCACTAATGGATACCATGCCTTTTTTGGGCACAAAAGTGCCATAGTGCTGTTCCAAGTGTTGAACCAGAGTCATAATACCTGGAGTTTGGAATGGGTTAGACCCATTGTAAGTGGCAAATCGGTCATAGAGTTGCACCAAATGAGATTCCTCAAGCTGTTTTTGATTGACCTGATGCAAGCTCTGTCCAATTTCGAATAGGGATAAATGCTTGATGCATTCCCAAGTTTCTTTGCGCAATAGGCCCCGCCATTTGTGGAGTGATTGCTCCAGAAAAAGGGGAGCAGTCAGTTCGTACTTCAGTTGAGCGCGATCGAGATAAGTCTTCAGTCTCGCTGCAGGAACTCCAAGTTGATCCTCCACTTCTTTCAGGTAGGCTGATTGGTCGGCATAGGCATTTAAAATAGTCCCGTCTTTCCAAAAGTGTTTGCACCCAATATTCTTCTTGGTGTATTGAAAATGGTCTTCCGCTTGTTCCCCAGCCAGCTCAAATAGTTCAGTAATAAAATGAGGCATAGTAAAGAGCGAAGGCCCCGCATCAAAACGGTAATCACCTATTTTGAAGGATGAAAGTTTACCTCCTACGAAACCATTGGTTTCATAAATGGAGACCTGATGTCCAGCAACGGCCAATCGCACCGACGCGGCCATTCCTGCAATGCCTGATCCAATTATAACTACTTTCATCAATTTTTATCATTGCAAAAGTCAGTTATATTTATTTGAAATTATACCGTAATGACTAATTTTTAGCAAGATGTTTTAAACAATTGCTTTTAAAAATCAAATTACCATTAGATTACATCCTCTGACGTCAGAGTCGTCAAAACGGCCTAACACTTCAAAGCTTTGATCAGAATGCAATCGGCCTAGATCTTGAGTGGCTAGAAAGGAGCAGGAATGCAGATTGGCCAAATCGATAATGTTAAGACCGCCAGTAGCGCCAAGTTTTGCGATTTGGAAAGGGTCTTCTTGCTCTCTAACTAAGGCTTTCATCCATGGAGGGCAATGGAACGAGCCGTTACCTTTGGAATAGGCCTGACTCAATAACTCTGTCATGCCGTATTCACTGTGGATTTGATCAAGGTTAAAAGCGTTAGCCAAAATGCCATGAACCTCGCTTCTTATTAATTCTTTCCGCCTGCCCTTCATGCCTCCAGTTTCCATCAGAATAGTGTGCTTAAGGGGTTGTGGAAATTGTTCGGCCAAATCGAGTAGAGCAAAGGTCACACCGATTAGAATAGTAGGTTGTTGAGCTGCTTCAAGTTGAGCGATTACCTCAGTCAATGCATTGAGATTGTTCAAGTAAAATCCGTTGGCTTGATGCGGCGATAGGGTCATCCAATCTTCCACCATGGAGACCAGAGACGCATCGTTTCTTTCGGAGTAGGAGGGCAACAAGGCTAAAACAGCGTAGTTACTAATAGGGCCATAGAACGTTTCAAAACCTTTACGACCGCTCTTTTGATATAATTGCAGGTCCGCAACATGATGTTGGCTGCGAATAATGCCTGTTGTTCCGCTACTTCTGAAGGTTTTTTGGATTTGAGGATTCCCTGAAATTACTTTTTTAGTTTTGAAAAATTCAATAGGCAAAAAGGGAATGCTTTCGATGGAATGGATGTCTGAGGGGTGCTTACAAAGCAAGTCGCAATAAGAGCGGTATATGGGGTTATTTTCGAACTGATATTGGAAAATCTCCCAAGTTGCGCGTTCAAATTCGGCAGTCGAAGCAATCGAAAAAATGTCCTGTTGAGTTATCACCAATGCCTTAAAAAACAAAAGTACGAAAAACCAAGCCCCAGATAGAATAAACGGCAAAGTACTTCATACCTTATAACGGAGACTATCAAGTGACATAATTGATAACTTTCTGGTAATATAGCATTTAGTAATAGCCCGATAATATTTCTTAAATTTACCTCCACTAATTAAGAGATTGCACAATGAATCCGAGTGATGTTAAGATTTTACTGGTTGATGATGATCCAGACATTTTAGAAATTTTAACTTATAACCTCACAAAAGAGGGCTATCAGGTGGTTACGGCCGAAAATGGTGTTAAAGCGGTTAAAAAAGCCAAAAAGGAAAAGCCTGACCTCATTATCTTGGATGTGATGATGCCAGAAATGGACGGCATACAGGCCTGCGAACAAATTAGATCAATTCCCGAGTTGGACCATGTTTTAATTACTTTTCTCACTGCAAGAGGAGAAGATTATTCTCAATTGGCTGGATTCGAAGCAGGAGCAGACGATTACATTACTAAACCCATCAAGCCAAAACTTTTAATTGGAAAAGTGGCTTCTTTGTTGCGTCGCTTGGGATCTAAGGAGGCAGATTTGAGAGTTGTTATTGGTTCATTGACTTTAGACCGTGATGCTTACACGGTCATTCAAGACGGTTTTGAACATGCCCTGCCGCGTAAAGAATTTGAACTGCTGTCTTTATTGATATCAAAACCAGGGAAGGTTTTTAAACGAGATGAGATTTTAGATAAGGTTTGGGGTAATGACGTTGTAGTTGGCGGAAGAACAATAGACGTTCATATCCGAAAGTTGAGAGAAAAAATTGGAGACAATCGAGTTGAAACGGTCAAGGGCGTTGGGTATAAGTTTTCGGAATAGATAGTCCTCGCAGATATGAAAAAATCTTACAAATTCGCCGTTGGAACAGCTGCTCTGTACAGTTTTATTCAGTCCGTTTGCATCTTTTTAGCGATGATTTTTTTTGAAAATCTCCAGTGGCTTTGGCTCTTGGCAACCGCTGCCGTTTCCTTTCTTTTGGTTTTTGGCTTGGTCCAATACCGCATAGAATATTTTATTTACAAGAAAGTAAAACAAATTTATGATGATCTTACCCTTCTTGAATCCACGTCTTTGGTAAAAGACCAGATCACTACTGACATGACTTCTTTGACTCAAGAAATTGACAAGTATGCTCGAAATAAAAAGTTAGAAATAGAGACTTTAAAAATCAGAGAGACTTATCGAAAGGAATTTATTGGCAACGTGTCGCATGAATTGAAAACCCCTCTTTTTACGGTTCAGGGGTATATTTCCACCTTGATCGATGGTGCGAAAAACGACCCTGAGTTGTTGTCAAAGTATTTAAAAGGGGCCGAAAAGGGCGTCGAAAGATTGACCTTTATTGTCAAAGATTTGGACATGATAACCCAATTGGAGGCAGGAATTATGACCTTGGACAAGACTGAATTTGATATTTTGGAGGTAGTTAAAAATGTATTTGAACTTTGTGAGATGAAGGCAAATCGAAAAAACATCAGTCTCATTTTTGTTCAAAATTACAAGGATCCTATAAGGGTCAGAGGTGACCAACAGCGTTTACAACAAGTAGTTTCCAATTTGATTGTTAATTCCATTAAATACGGCAGTCAAAACGGAACAACTGAGGTTGCCGTTGAGAATTTGACCAAGAACAAAGTAATTGTTCGAATAACGGACAACGGAGAAGGAATTGACAAATTTCATATTCCCAGAATTTTTGAACGTTTTTATAGAGTGAATAACAATGGGTCTAGAAAAGAAGGCGGTTCAGGCCTTGGATTGGCTATTGTCAAACACATTTTGGAAGCACACGACGAAAAATTATTTGTCGAGAGTGCAGTAGATACCGGTAGCGAGTTCTCTTTTACGCTGACCAAAGCTTCAGCACCACCACAATAATGTTTTGACTCAAAAGTTTATCTTTACCAAAAGATTTTAACTTGGGCAGTAAGAACAAACTCCGACGATTTAAGGAAAATGAAACCTTTGAGAATGTCATCCAGCCTTCTCGTGAGGAGTTGATCTCTAATAGTTTTCAATATAAGGGTCGTTGGCGTGAACTGGTATTTAAAAATGACAGACCTATCATCTTGGAATTGGGCTGTGGCAAAGGAGAATATACCTTAGCCTTGGGTAAACTGAGACCGGAAATCAACCATATAGGTATTGACATTAAGGGAGCGAGGTTTTGGAGAGGCGCAAAAACAGCCTTAGAAACTGGTTTAGACAATGTGGCTTTTTTAAGAATGCAAATCGAGCTCATTGCTTTTGCTTTTGATCAGGAAGAAATCGATGAAATTTGGATAACATTTCCCGATCCACAAATCAAATACAAGCGGACCAAACACCGTATGACCAATCCCGAATTTCTCAATCTTTATCAAAATATTTTAAAACCCGAGGGAATTGTTCATTTGAAAACTGACAGTGAGTTCATGCACGGTTATACTCTCGGTTTGCTGCAAGGTCTGGGGCATGAAATTCTGTACAGCAACCACAATGTTTATAAATCTGATCATACCCCAGAACTGGTGCGTACGGTTCAAACCTTCTATGAGTCGCAATATTTGGCTAAAAATAAGCCCATAACTTATCTCCAATTCAAATTTAAAGGCTAGTGGAGGCTACTTTTCTATTTTTATTGGGATTTTCAGTCGCTGCAGTTGGAGTAATTCCTCCTGGATTGCTCAACATATCGGCCGCAAAAATTAGCGTTACGGTTGGTTATCAGCGATCGGTGAGTTTCTCTATTGGTGTGTGTTTGGTAGTATTAGTGCAAACTTTGGTCGCATTGCTTTTTTCGCGCTATATTTCTGAACATCCCGAGGTTGTGTCTGTTCTCAAACTAGTCGCCGTGGTAATTTTTGTGTTAGTAGGCATCTATTATGGTTTTATTGCTCGGCCTAAGTCGACGGAGTTGAGCACAGTGGATATGAGCAGTAAGAAAAGTTACTTATTCCAAGGCATGTTTCTTTCGGCAATTAATTTTCTTCCCATACCATATCAAGCCTATATGGCTTTGACCTTCTCCTCTTGGGACTGGTTTCATTTTGATGCCTATGAGAATGGTCTTTACATTGCGGGTGCCACCATGGGAACTTTTAGCACTTTGTATGTTTATATTTTCTTTTTCGATTCCCTCAAGCACCTGAGGATGCTCTCGCCCCAGAATATGAATTACATCATCGGACTGGTATCAGGCCTCATAGCATTGATTACCTTTTACAGCAGTTTCACGTCATGACAAAATTAGCCCCAAAGGATTTTTATCATTTGATTTATGAAGTCGTTCTGCAAATTCCTGAAGGGCGCGTGACCAGCTACGGAGCTATTGCCAGTTTTTTGGGAGCCAAAGGAAGCTCTCGAACCGTTGGGTATGCCTTAACGGTATCAAAAAAGGGAGAAATTCCTGCCCATAGGGTGGTTAACCGCAATGGCTTGTTGTCGGGCAAACACCATTTTGGCGGACCCGATGTGATGCAGCAACTCTTGGAATCGGAAGGGGTGAAGGTTGAAAAGGATCAGGTGGTTGATTTTAAGAATCGTTTTTGGGACCCCTCCCAATTCCTTCAGCCTCTTGGGTAATAAATTCTAACATTACCAGTATATTTGCAATCTAGATCAATTCATAACAGGTGTCCATGACTTTTGACAAACAGGCAGTACTCAATGCTTTGAAAACAATTACCGCTCCAGGGGAAGCCGAAAATATGGTGGACAGTGGAGTGGTTAAAAATGTAGTCATCTTTGGAGACGAAGTGATCGTAGACGTAACCATCTCGAACCCTACCCTACAAGCCAAAAAAAGAATTGAGGTCGACATCATGAAAACCATCCACGACTTGGTTTTTGAAAAGGCAAAGGTTCAGGTTCGCGTTACCGTCAACTCTCCTGCAGCTGCGACAGCTGCGACCATTAAGGGACAACCTATTAAAGGCATTCAAAATATTATTGCAGTCGCTTCAGGAAAGGGAGGTGTAGGAAAAAGTACTGTTACCGCCAATTTGGCGGTGACTTTGTCAAAAATGGGATTTAAGGTTGGGGTATTAGATGCCGACATTTACGGCCCTTCCATTCCAATGATGTTTGACGTCTTTGACCAACGACCGCTTTCAGTAGAGGTGGATGGCAAGGCTAAGATGAAACCCGTCGAGAGCTACGGAGTTAAAATCTTGTCCATAGGGTTTTTTACCAAGCCCGATCAAGCTGTAATTTGGAGAGGTCCAATGGCTTCAAAAGCCTTAAACCAAATGATTTTTGATGCCGACTGGGGATTTTTAGATTTTCTTATTGTCGACTTACCTCCCGGAACAGGAGACATTCATTTGAGCATTATGCAGGCCATGCCCGTTACAGGTGCTGTGGTAGTGAGCACTCCGCAAGCCGTTGCCCTGGCTGATGCTCGAAAGGGCGTAGCCATGTTTCAGCAAGAGAGCATTCAAGTTCCAGTTTTGGGCATTGTTCAGAACATGGCCTATTTCACTCCTCAAGAATTGCCAGATAATAAGTACTACATTTTTGGGAATGGGGGAGCAACTTTACTTTCAGAAGATTTAGGCGTTCCTTTCTTGGGGGAAGTCCCAATAGTTCAAAGTATTCGAGAAGCTGGAGATGTAGGGAGACCTGCAGCTCTTCAAGATCATGGTCCATTGCCTGAGGTTTTCGAAAGCATCACCAAAAATATGGTGGCAGAAATGGTGAAACGCAATAAAAGCTTACCTCCTACAGAGGCGATTAAAATAACAACTATGGCAGGTTGCTCTGCTCCTAAATAACCGATTATGACCTCAGAAGCTCTAAAAGCAAACGTTGAAAAGGCCTTAGAAGAAATCCGACCTTTTTTGCAAAATGATGGTGGAGACATATCTCTAGTCGGTATTGAAAACATGTCTACGGTTACGGTTAGACTCGAAGGAGCCTGTACAAATTGCAGTGTCAATCAAATGACCTTGAAATCAGGTGTCGAGATGACTATCAAGAAGTACGCCCCCCAAATTGAAACGGTAATCAACATTTAACGGTTATGATAAAAACTGACATTCTAATAATTGGCGCTGGTCCAACTGGATTGTTTGCAGTTTTCGAAGCAGGATTACTCAAGTTGCGTTGTCATTTGATCGATGCCTTGGTGCAGCCAGGGGGTCAGTGTACTGAGATTTACCCCAAAAAACCAATTTATGACATTCCTGGGTTTCCCGAAATTTTGGCCGGCGAACTTGTCAATAATTTAATGGAACAGTGCAAACAATTTGAGCCTGGATTTACCTTGGGTGAACGTGCCGAGTCGATTGAGAAACAAGCAGACGGTTCGTTTGTGGTGACTACCAATCTTGGGACAGCTCATCATGCCAAAGTAGTGGCTATTGCTGGAGGACTTGGAAGTTTTGAGCCTAGAAAACCTTTGATTGATCGGATTGAATTCTACGAATCCAAAGGTGTGTCCTATGCCATCAAAGACCCTGAAATCTATCGCAACAAGAAAGTGGTGATTTCTGGAGGAGGTGATTCGGCACTAGACTGGTCTATTTTTTTGGCCAATGTGGCCTCCGAAGTCACCTTAATCCATCGTAGAAACGAATTCAGAGGGGCTTTGGACTCCGTGGAAAAAGTACAGCGCTTGAAACAAGATGGTTTAATCAATTTGATCACTCCAGCGGAAGTCATTGGGTTGGAGGGTAAGGATCAATTGGAAGCCGTTATGGTGCAGAAGGAAGGAGAAGGCGCAAGGTTATTGTTAACCGATGCCTTCATTCCTCTTTTTGGATTGACTCCAAAACTTGGTCCAATCGCGGATTGGGGTCTTGAAATTGAAAAGAATGCCATTAAGGTTGACAATGCGTTAGACTATCAAACCAACATTCCTGCCATCTTTGCCATTGGAGATGTCAATACCTATCCAGGCAAAATGAAACTTATTTTATGTGGTTTTCATGAAGCTACATTGATGTGTCAATCTGCGTATAAAATTATTCATCCCAATAAAAAATCAATTTTTAAATACACCACTGTTAGCGGAGTAGATGGGTTTGATGGTACTCGAAAAGAGGCTCCCAAATCCGTGGTTAAATCAATTGATTGATGCTCGATATCACCATTCATATCACGGATCGAGAAGGAGTTGTGCACGAGGTTCAAGCTCCAACAGACATGGCAATGAATTTAATGGAAGTGGTCAAAGGTTTTGAGTTGGCTCCTGAAGGCACGATTGGAATTTGCGGGGGTATGGCGATGTGTGCTTCTTGTCAGTGCTACATCGAATCGGATCACCAATTGCCTCAACAATCAGAAGATGAATTGGCCATGTTGTCCGAAGCTTTTTTTGTCAAGCCAAATAGCCGTTTGGGTTGTCAAATCTTAATTTCGGAAGAATTAGATGGCCTCAAATTGACCTTGGCTCCTGAGGAGTAATTAATCGATCAGTATGGATTTTGCAACTGGAAGCAGTCTTTCCACAAACAGGGCATAGGCTGCTTCAGAAGGATGCAGACCATCCGTAGCCACTAAGCTTGAATCATTAAGTCCTTCTTGGGTGATGTCGGTTATATTGACAAATGAAACACCTCTTTCATTGCAAACAGACGCTGCATAGGCGTTGTAGTTGATCAAATCAGTCGTTATTTGACTTGGATTTGACATCGACTGACCAAAAGGGGTAAAGGCGTAATCTGGTATTGACACTACAATAACTTTGGTTTTATCTCCACCTGCCTTTGCAATGGCAATATCTAATAGTTGGACAAACTCTGTTTCATAGAGTGAAAAGGGCTTTCCTTGATACTGATTGTTGACACCAATGAGCAAGGAAACCAAGTTGTAATTGTTTGATGTTGAAGCTTCAGAAATAGCTTGAAGTAAATTTGTTGTTGTCCAGCCTGTCTGCGCAATGATGCTCACGCTGATATTCGATCCATCGATCTCATTCTCCAAGGCAGTCTTTAACTGTGCGGGCCAGCGACAAGTGTCGCAAACACTTTCGCCAATAGTGTAGCTGTCTCCAAGAGCTAGGAATCTATAACTAGTATATTGATCGATTGAGTTATTCACGTAATTTGGATTTTCTTTTTTTTCTTGGCATGTCAAGAATACAAGCGAAAGAGCTAAGCTAAGTAGTTTTTGCCAAAATATAAATCTCATAATCAATCAATTTTTCAGTCGGTCAATGCTGTTAAAACACTTTTATTTGAAAGCGTTCAGTCCAGTCACGTCCATACCAGTAATCAACAAATGGATGTCGTGCGTGCCCTCGTATGTGATAACACTTTCGAGGTTCATCATATGCCTCATGATGGGATATTCGCCAGTAATACCCATTCCTCCTAACATCTGTCGGGCTTCTCTAGCAATATTAATGGCCATGTCGACATTGTTTCTTTTGGCCATAGAAATTTGAGCAGTTGTTGCACGACCTTCATTTTTCAACACGCCCAGTCGCCATGCCAATAGTTGTGCCTTGGTGATTTCTGTTATCATCTCAGCCAGTTTTTTTTGTTGAAGCTGAAATTGTCCAATTGGTCTGTCAAACTGCATGCGCTCCTGGCTGTAGCGCAATGCGGTGTCATAGCAGTCCATGGCTGCGCCAATGGCGCCCCATGCGATGCCATATCGGGCAGAATCTAAACAACCTAGGGGAGCTCCCAAACCAGATTTGTTGGGTAATAAATTTTCTTTTGGCACCTTGACGTTGTCAAAAATCAACTCGCCAGTAGCACTTGCTCTGAGCGACCACTTGTTGTGCGTTTCAGGTGTGCTGAATCCTTCCATGCCACGCTCTACAATGAGTCCGTGAATCCTTCCTTCTTCGTTTTTGGCCCAAACTACAGCAATATCGGCAAAAGGGGCGTTTGAGATCCACATTTTGGCACCGTTTAACAGAAAATGGTCCCCCATATCTTTGTAATTGGTCGTCATGCCTCCTGGATTGGAGCCATGATCGGGCTCGGTCAATCCAAAACATCCCATAAATTCTCCTGAAGCAAGTTTTGGAAGATACTTTTGTCTTTGTTCTTCTGTACCATAGGCATAGATAGGATACATCACTAGGGACGATTGCACAGATGCTGTGCTACGAACGCCTGAATCACCGCGTTCGATTTCTTGCATGATTAAACCATAAGAAATTTGATCCAAACCAGCTCCTCCGTATGCCTCAGGAATATATGGACCAAAAGCCCCAATTTCTGCCAATCCAGAAACTATGCTTTTTGGGAATTCTGCCTTCTGAGCAGCTTCCTCAATGATGGGAGAAACTTCCCGCTTGACCCACTCTCTAGCAGCAGCTCTTACTAATTTGTGTTCTTCCGACAGCAAGTCGTCAATACCGTAATAATCAGGAGATTCAAAAAGGTCTGGCTTCATATGTTCTATTTAGTCGGCAAAGTTAAGTATTGTATGAAATAATAAGGTCATTCAGGTAAATAAAGTTCAATCAAACCTTCTGGAACATTGACAAAAATGGTCTTGTTGCTACGATCGACTTTTACAATAAAATCGTCATTAATAGGAATGAGTACACTATTGCTGTGATGATCTATTTCAAAAATGGCTTGAGATGTTTGATCGTTGACTCCAGTAATTTCGCCTACTGGCCCAAAATGCTCATCGGTTACTTTGTATCCTATGACCTCGTGGTAGTAAAATTTATTGCCGTCTAACTTAGGCAGAACACTCATTGGAAGGTAGATGTCACAATGCATGAGCGCATCAGCAGCTTTTTCGTCATCAATATCTTCGAGTTTTAGCCTCAACAAGGCAGACTTATGCAATTGTGCCCCCATGACAAAAAAGGGCATCAATCGGTTGTTTTTCTCAATCAATACAGCATCGAGTCGATGTATAATTTCTGGTTGGTCTGTATCCATTTTGACAAGGAGCTCCCCTTTGAAGCTAAACTTTCGAACAATGGTGCCAAAATAAAAGCAATCCTTCTTTTCCATAATTTGTAAAAAAAACCCGCTACAAAGTAACGGGTTCAAAGATACAACCTAAAAGGAAAGGATTATTCCTCTTCTTTGGTTTCAGTTTCTTGCGAAGAAGCTTCATTAACTGCTTCCTCAGCAACAGCTTCTTCAACAGCAACGGTTTCTTCAACCGCAACAGCCTCTTCCACAACAACAGCTTCTTCTGCAACAACAGCTTCTTCTGCAACAAGTGCAGCAGCAGCTGCATCCGATTGAGCTTTAGCACGTGCTTCATTAGATGCTTTTTCAGCGGCGTGAGCCTCTGCTGCCTTTTTGGCTTTAGCGCTAGCAAGGGCAGAAGTTTTATCAGCAATTGCTTGTTCTTTTTGGCTCAACCAAGCTTGAAATTTGGCTTCTGCTTCCTCTTCTGTAAAAGCGCCTTTATTCACGCCTCCTTTGAGGTGTTTTTTCATTAGGGCACCTTTGTAAGACAACAATTGTTTTGCTGTATCACTCGGTTGTGCACCAAATTCCAACCATTTCACAGCGCCATCAACATCCAAGTCGATTGTCGCGGGATTTGTATTGGGATTGTAAGTTCCTAGTTTTTCGAGATATCTTCCATCTCTTTTTGAACGGGCGTCCGCAGCGACAATCCAATAGAACGGTTTGCCTTTTTTACCATGGCGCTGTAATCTAATTTTTACTGGCATAGAATTAATTTATGAGGTCACGACCTCGATTATTAATGGAGCGCAAATATAGTATTATTTTGAACAGTTGGTCATTATATTTCTCTTTTTTGATTACTTTAGTGGCATCATTAGTTTACAAATGAAAAGGCTCCTTATTTCTTTAGGTATTTTATTGGTTTTTGCGGGATGTAAAGACAATTTGCTCTTTAGTGATCCTTCGCTACAAGGACGTCTTAACGACGAATATGTATGGCGAGCCACTAGCTTTTCGGCCACGGTGGTTTCTGACACTATTACAGTAATTGGCTACAGAGGCAACAATGTCTTATTGATCAAAATTCCAGCAACCGCCATCGGGGATTATGGCCTCAATAGCAATTCAATCGCTTCGATAGGATTTGTTCAAGACGGTATGACCTACAGCACATTGAATAATGGTTCCAATGGTTTGGGTGAAAAGAGCGATGGAAATATAGATTTAAAAGAATACAACACTGAGGAAAAGTACATTGCTGGTGAGTTTTGGTTTACTGGGTATTCCGTTGATGGTACTAGCTCTGTCAATTTTAACATTGGACGCATTTTTCGCGTGCCTATTGTCCCTTCTGCCCCGTAGTGCTTTTGACAAATGTTTATAACTGCTTTGCCCTTTGAGTGACTAGAGCAGAGTTTTGTTATATTTTTAGCTTCTAAATTTTTATCCAAATTGTATTTAATTTTTGACACAGAAACTACTGGTTTGCCCAAAAGATGGGGTGCTCCTGTCTCGGATCTCGACAATTGGCCGAGGTGCGTTCAGATTGCATGGCAATTGCACGACGAGATGGGTGCTTGTGTCGATCATCAGGACTACTTAATCGTTCCTGAAGGTTTCAATATTCCTTTTGATGCTGAAAAAATTCACGGTATTTCAACTGAATTGGCTCAAACCAAGGGCACACCTCTGGTTGATGTACTGGATGCTTTTTCAGAGGCTTTGTCGAAGGCCAAATTCGTAGTAGGCCAAAACGTTGGGTTCGACCTCAACATCATGGGAGCAGAGTATTTGAGAATTCAAGGCAGCAACCCTTTGGAGGGGAAAGCCATTCTGGACACTTGTACAGAAGATACAGCCTCGATGTGTAAAATTCCTGGAGGGCGCGGAGGAAAATTCAAATTGCCTACTCTGACTGAGCTTCACCATTTTCTATTCGGAGTCCCTTTTAATGAAGCTCATAATGCCACGGCCGATGTAGAGGCCACTGCAAGATGTTTTTTTGAATTGATTAGAACAGGTCAGTTTTCTGATAAACAGTTGAAAGTCGATAAGGACTATTTGGAGCGATTCAAGTCAGTACACCTTGCTGCTGTAGATAATATTGGATTAAAACATGTCAATCTTCAAAAGGCTTCCGCCGATATAGTCAAAGTGCAAAACGAACCAATTGCACCCTCTAAAAAAGCCGCCTTATCCACAGTTTTGACTGAGGCTCCTTTCGCCCATCTTCACAACCACACGCAATTTTCAATCCTACAGTCTACAACCAGTATAGACGACTTGGTAAAAACTGCAGCAACAATGGCAATGCCCGCCGTGGCCTTGACCGATCATGCCAACATGATGGGCGCTTTTCATTTTGTAAAGGCCATACAAAAACATAACCAATCTTCTGAAAATCAACTCAAAGGTATTTTAGGTTGCGAATTTCAGGTCTGCGAAAACCATTTGGACAAGACTTTTAAAGACAATGGATATCAAGTTGTGTTTTTAGCCAAAAATAAAATAGGGTACAAAAACTTGTCAAAAATGTCCTCTATTGGGTTTACCCAAGGATTCTATTATGTGCCCAGAATCGATAAGGATATCATTGAACGATATAAGGAAGGGATCATTGTCCTCACGGGTAATTTATACGGTGAAGTTCCTTCGAAACTTTTAAATTTAGGAGAAAATCAGGCGGAAGAGGCATTGCTGTGGTGGAAAAGTCAATTTGGCGATGATCTTTATATAGAGTTGATGAGGCACGGACAAGAAGACGAAGACAGGATCAATCCTTCATTGATTCAACTTTCAAAGACCCATGACATCAAATTAATAGCTACGAACAATACTTATTATACCAAAAAGGATAATGCCAATGCGCATGACATTCTGCTTTGCGTCAAGGATGGGGAAAAGCAACAAACTCCAATTGGTCGTGGCCGTGGTTATCGATATGGCCTAGACAATCAAGAATATTATTTCAAGTCCTCGGATGAGATGAAACAATTGTTCATTGATATTCCTGAGGCAATTACGAACATTGCAGAACTGTTAGACAAGATTGAGCCTTTTGACTTGGCGCGAAACGTACTTCTTCCAAAATTCGAAATACCGGCAGAATTTGTTTCGGAGAATCCAGATGATAGGGAGAATGCTTATCTGAAACATTTGACCTTTCAAGGCGCTCAATTGAGGTATGGAGATCTGAGTCCAGAAATAGAAGAGCGGCTCAATTTTGAACTTGCAACCATTGCCAACACGGGATACCCAGGATACTTTTTGATTGTTGCGGACTTTATTCGGGCGGCACGGGAAATGGGCGTTTCCGTGGGCCCAGGAAGAGGCTCTGCTGCTGGTTCTGCCGTAGCCTATTGTCTGAAAATTACTAATATTGACCCTATCCAGTACAATTTACTTTTCGAGCGTTTTCTCAATCCTGATCGAATCAGCATGCCTGATATTGATATTGATTTTGATGATGAGGGTCGATCTAAAGTTATTGATTACGTCATTGAAAAATATGGGAGCAATCAGGTGGCTCAGATCATTACCTATGGGACTATGGCTGCCAAATCGGCGATTCGTGACACTGCAAGAGTTTTAGATTTGCCTTTAAACGAAGCCGATCGATTGGCCAAACTGGTTCCTGACATGTGGAAGCTCGATCAATTGTTCAGCACCGACGAAAAGGAACTGAGCAATAAGTTGAGAAAAGAAGACATGGAACGCACCAATCAACTGCTCAATATTGCTGAAGGAGAGGGCTTGGAGTCTGAAACCATCAATCAGGCTAGGATTTTAGAAGGCTCTTTGAGGAATACTGGTACCCATGCATGTGGCGTAATCATCACTCCAGGAGACATTAGTGAATTTGTCCCGATTGCAACCGCTAAAGATTCGGACATGTTCGTCACCCAGTTTGACAATGCCGTGGTTGAGGAGGCTGGTTTGCTGAAGATGGATTTTTTGGGCTTACGCACCTTAACCATTATTAAGGATACCGTCAAGATCGTTAAAGCCAAACATGGAATTGCATTAGATCCAGATCAATTTCCGTTGGATGACACCGCTACTTTCGAATTGTTCCAACAGGGCGAAACGGTAGGAATTTTTCAGTACGAATCTGTTGGTATGCAAAAGTATCTCAAAGAACTCAAACCTACAAAGTTTGACGATTTGATTGCCATGAATGCCCTTTACCGTCCTGGGCCAATTGAGTACATTCCTCAATTTATCAAAAGAAAACACGGCGAAGAAGAAATTGAATACGATTTGCCCGAAATGGCGTCTTTTCTGGAAGAAACCTATGGAATTACTGTTTATCAAGAACAGGTGATGTTGCTGTCTCAAAAATTGGCTGATTTTACGAAAGGCGAAGCCGATATTTTGAGAAAGGCCATGGGTAAAAAACAAAAGGAGGTTCTCGACAAAATGAAACCCAAGTTCGTCAAACAAGCTTCTGCCAAGGGCCACGACGCGACTAAATTGGAAAAAATATGGAAGGACTGGGAGTCATTTGCCAGTTATGCGTTCAATAAATCGCACTCCACTTGTTATGCATGGATAGCCTATCAAACGGCCTATTTAAAAGCAAATTATCCTGCCGAATATATGGCGGCTGTGCTGTCCAATAACATGAGCGACATCAAGAAAGTTACCTTTTTCATGGAAGAATGTAAGCGGATGAAAGTTCCTGTTTTGGGGCCAGACGTCAATGAATCTTATTATATATTTTCGGTTAACAAGGATAGCGCTATCAGATTTGGCTTGGGTGCCATCAAAGGTGTTGGTGGTTCAGCGGTGGATTCCGTTGTTTCTGAGCGAAAGCAAAACGGGCCTTTTTTAAGTGTTTTTGACTTAACCAGACGAATTGACTTGAGGTCGGTAAACAAAAAATCATTTGAAAGTATGGCCAACGCTGGCGCTTTTGATTGTTTCGAAGGGACCCATCGAGCACAGTATTTTTTTAATTCGGGCGATGGTCAAAACTTTTTAGAAAAAGCCTTGCGCTATGGAAACCGTTATCAGGATAACGAGAACGCTGCACAGGTCAGTTTATTTGGTGACTCCAGTGAAGTGCAGATGCCTGAACCAGAAATACCTGATTGTCCTGAGTGGGGTGCTATGGAAAAATTGGCTCGCGAAAAGGAAGTAGTGGGAATTTACATCTCTGGCCATCCTTTGGATGATTATCGGGTTGAGCTCAACACCTTTTGTAATTCAACTCTAGAATTATTACAGGATTTGTCAGGTCTTGTCAACAAAGATTTGAGTTTTGGCGGTGTAGTGACTGACGTGCAACACCGCATCAATGCCAAAGGGTCTGGTTGGGCCTCTTTTGTTCTTGAAGATTATGCGGACAGTTATACGTTTAGAATTTTTGGGGAGGACTACTTGAGGTTTAGACATCTTTTGGCGGCCAACAGCTTTCTTTACGTCAGAGTTCATGTTAAGCCCGGATGGGACAATAAAGAAACGGGTAAAGCGGGTGATCCAAGAATCACCTTTTCAAACATGCAACTACTTCAAGACGTTATGGACGCCATGGCCGAAAAATTGTCTATTCAATTGAATTTGAAAGACATAGACGAAGAATTAATCAATGCCATAAGCTCTATTATTGATGAACATAATGGGAAGCACAATTTGCGAATAGAGGTTTATGACATGGAGGAATCCATCAAATTGAGTCTGCCCAGCAGAAATTATAAGGTCAACATTTCGCAGGAGTTGCTCAAAGAGCTCGAGGAACAACAAATTCATTACAAACTCAATTAGTTTTTTGAAAAGCTTGTTTTGGCAGACCAAGCGTTATTTAAAGCCCAATTTTCTAAGGGTCCCCAATTTTTTTATTTAATTTTACACCATCAAATTTTACTTAAAACATATTTATCATGGCATTAGAAATAACAGACGCAACTTTTGAAAGCGTCGTTTTGAATAGCGACAAACCAGTAGTAGTAGATTTTTGGGCAGCCTGGTGCGGTCCTTGCAGAATGGTTGGTCCAGTAATTGAGGAATTGAGCAAAGATTATGATGGCCGTGCCGTTGTTGGCAAGGTTGACGTGGACTCTAATCAAGAATTTGCTGCCAAGTATGGCGTTCGCAATATTCCTACCGTTTTGGTTTTTAAAAACGGAGAAGTTGTTACACGTCAAGTGGGAGTTGCTCCTAAAGCGGTATACGCAGAAGCGGTTGATGCGCTTCTTTAACTAGACTCTTTAAGAGATTTTAAGGGATTGCCACAGCAATCCCTTTTTTGTTAACTTGCGCCATGGCACTTCAAAACATTTTAGGGGAATCTGTTGATGTAGGCAGGCTCGAACTGTTGGCTGCTGACATTGTTGAAGGGTTTATGTCGGGCTTTCATCGCAGTCCTTTTCATGGGTTTTCATCTGAATTTGCCGAGCACCGCACCTATAACCCTGGAGAATCGAACAGACATATCGACTGGAGGCTCTATGCCAAAACAGATCGATTTTATACCAAGCGTTTTGAAGACGAAACCAATTTGCGTTGTCATTTTGTCCTCGATAATAGCAGCTCCATGCATTTTCCAAAAATCGAAAAATTTGATTTCAATCAAATGAATAAGGTTGGATTCAGTGTTTTGGCCATTGCAGCTTTGTTGAGAATTCTAAAAAAGCAAAGAGATGCAGTGGGACTAAGTGTGTACAGCCAAAATTTGGAGTTCTATGCCCCTGAGAAAAGTGCAACCAAACATCATCATTTGCTCTTGGATCAGCTCGTCAAAGCGCTGGAATCCGAAAATAAATCACGCCAAACTGACACCTACCACGCCTTGCACGATGTAGCCGAAAAGTGTCATCGCCGCTCAATGATATTTGTTTTTACGGATATGATGGAACCCAATGGGAAACTGGAAAATTTGTTCGATGCCTTGAGGCATTTGAAATTCAACAAACATGAAGTGGTGCTGTTCCATACCTATGATCAAAAGCAAGAGTTGGATTTTAGTTTTGGCGATAAGCCTAGAACTTTTGTGGATGTCGAAACGGGAGCGTCAGTGAGGACCTATGCCTCTCAAATTCAGACCAAGTACAAAAAAGCGATGCAAGACTATTTCGACGGTATAAGATTGAAATGCAGACAATATCATATCACTTATGTGCCTGTTGATATTGCAGGCAATTTCAACGCTGTTCTCACCTCATTCCTGCTCGCTCGGCAAAAACTGAAGTAATTCTCAGCAATAAGCAAAAAAGTGTTTGTGAAATTGGAAATGCGATGTATATTTGCACCCGCAACTATGCAACGGTTTGGTAGTTCAGTTGGTTAGAATACCTGCCTGTCACGCAGGGGGTCGCGGGTTCGAGTCCCGTCCAGACCGCAAAAGTTTATCATGTTGTGTTGCGGTTATCGAAAGATAACCGAAGGTTTGTAGAAAACCATTGAAGAGCTTTCCTGAAATACGGAGGGCTTTTTTTATTTCATGACCTTTTTTCACAAGAATGCACTTTTCCATTTTTTGATAAAACAGATTGATTTGTTTAATTATTCAGATGCTTTGGGTTTAATTTCTTAAACAGATTAATTTTATTCAAATTATTCGATAAATTACTTAAATAATTCTCAATTTTAGTTTCTAAAAGATGAGAAATCTATACCGTTAATTTTTTTTTTTTTTAAAATATTCCTTTTTAGTTTTGGGAATGTAAAATACTATATTACTTTCGCTAACTCAATCGTTTTCGTTAAAACCATTTTAAAATGAAAAGAATAATTACTTGTATTGCTTTTATGGCAGGAGTATTTGCTGTTCAAGCCCAGACAGTTACTGTTAGTGGTACTGTTGTGGAATCTGAAACAGGGATGCCAGTTCCTGGAGCAAATGTCACTGTGAAAGGCGCCAACCAAGGAGCTGTAACTGACTTCGATGGGAAATTTTCCGTCTCTGGGGTTCAGACCGAAGCCACTTTGGTAGTTTCCTATATCGGCTATCAGACCGTAACGGTCAAAGGGGTATCTTCAAGCCCAATGACAATTACCTTGGTTGCCGATGCGGCACAACTCGATGAAGTTGTGGTTGTAGGGTATGGTTCTAGAAGTGCCAAAGAAGTATCGGGAGCAGTGAGCGTGGTCTCCAGTGCTACAATAGAAAAATTAAAGCCTACAAGAATAGAACAGGCCATCCAAGGGCAGGTTGCTGGGGTACAGGTAACGTCTTCTTCTGGAGCGCCTGGAGCTGGATTGGACATCCGCATCCGAGGAATAAGCACAAATGGCGATTCAAGTCCATTGGTTCTTGTCGACGGCAATGTTATATCAGAATTGAGTGTAATAAACCCATCTGACATCGAAAGTATTTCTGTACTTAAAGATGCCTCTGCTGGAATCTACGGAGTTCGGGCCGCGAACGGGGTAATCATCATCACAACCAAGTCTGGAAGCAAAGCAGCACCGTTAAAAGTGCAGTACGACGCTTATGGAGGTGTGCAGGAAACTACACGCAGCTTACCATTGCTCAACGCTACAGATTATGCTGCATTGACTAACGAGGCTTATGTTTCTAACGGAGCTATGGCTTACTATTCTAACGTAGGCTCCTTAGGTCGTGGAACAGATTGGCAAAAAGCTGTTTTTTCTCAAGCCTTTATGTCTAACCAAAGTGTTGGATTGTCTGGAGGATCAGAAAACGCCACTTACTCTGGTGGTTTGTCAGCCTTCACCCAAGATGGTATTGTAGGTAAGGATAAATCTGGATTTCAGCGGTATAATGCGAGATTCAACTATACAGTTGATTTGAGATTGCCCGATGGTACACCTACCAACATGACATTTAAAATGAACATGCTTTATTCGAAAACCAATCGCAAAACCCTACCAGAGGGCGGTATTGGTTCAGTTTTGTTTAATGCAGTGAACATGGCGCCAACCTACACATTGAGAGATGGCAGTGGTGCTTTCACAAGAGCTGAAAACATGCCCATTGAGGTCATTAATCCGTTGTGGCAAATTGATGCCACTCAAAATAAGGTCGTCGCCGACCGAGTGAGTGGAGTGTTTGGATTGAACTACAAGTTTTGGTCTGACTTTAGCGCAGACGTGAACTACCAGTGGAATTATACTGAGGTGCGCAACCGCAGCTTTTCAGGAATTCAAGATTTTGGAGTGGAAGGGGTAGCAGATAAAGTTTTTGATACAGATATCGCTGCTTACTATGTCGAAGATTCGTTTTACCGCGACTATACTTTCGATGCGTTTCTAAAATACGAAACCACTTTGAATGAAAATCACAGTATTAAGGCTATGGTTGGCACATCAGTATTTAAATCTACTGCCGATCAGTTTGCTTTCGTTGGGACAGATTTCGCTGAAGGAACAAATCTTGAAAACGCCAATCTGGATAATGCAGGTATGGTCAATAATAATTTCCAAACCCGAAGCAATAGAATTTTTGATTCTAGACTGTTATCTTACTTTGGACGTTTAGACTATAATTTTAAGGAAAAATATTTATTCACTGCCACAGTGCGAAGAGACGGCTCAACGAATTTTGGTCCATCAAATAAGTTCGGATACTTTTCAACTTTCTCTGGAGGGTGGGTTTTGTCTGACGAGGACTTTTTTAACAATCTAGTTACAGCAGACTTGTTTAAACTACGCGGTAGCTATGGGGTTTTAGGAAACGATCGAATCGGGGCGTTCAGATTTACTTCTCTTCTTAATGGAGAGGGTGTTTATGTGTTTGACAATCAATTGCAATTTGGTGCTGCTCAAGGCGGAATTGCCAACCCCACCTTGAAGTGGGAGCAACAAATTTCGTTCAATGCTGGATTCGATTCAAAGTGGTTCGACAACAAATTGTCTTTGACAGTTGATTATTTCAAGAGACGTACCGAAGATCTTTTGCTTCAGGTGGTTACCTCAGGAATAAACGGACCTAATGCTCCAGGTTCTGGACCTCCTTTCGCCAATGCTGGTTCTGTAGAAAATAAAGGTTTAGAAGTCGCTCTGGGCTACAATGCCAGCCTTTCTGATAATTTTGACTTTGGCTTGAACGCCAATTTCACAACGATTGACAACGTTGTAACAGAGGTAAACAATAGTCTTGGTTACGAACAATCGGGAGTTGGATTTGGTATTGGTAACCTTGCTGGTCCTTCAAGAATGGAAGTAGGTATGCCAATAGGATATTTCTACGGCTTTAAAACCGATGGTATTTTTCAAAACCAAGCAGAAGTAGACAGTCACCCGTCGCAGGTACAATTGGGAACAGTTGCTGCTCCAGGTGATTTGAGATTCGTCGATGTCAACCAAGATGGCGTATTGGATGAAGATGACCGTACTTATATTGGAGACCCTTTACCAGACTTCACAATTGGACTCAATGTGACCCTAAATTACAAGAAGTTTGATTTCCAATCCTATTTCTTTGCTTCTGTGGGTAACGACATGGTGCGTAACTACGAGCGCAATACACCTCTAGTTAATCGTACTACTTACGAATTAGACAGATGGCATGGTGCAAATACGTCCAACTCTGTTCCACGTGTCACTACAGCAGCTACTTCAAACTCAGTATTCTCAGATTACTATGTTGAAGACGCTTCGTTCGTTCGTGCTCAGAACATGCAAATGGGGTACACCTTTAAATCAGGAACTTTTGGCTTCCAACACTTAAGAATATATGGTGCTGTCAATAACGCCTTCACATTAACTAAGTACAGAGGCTATGATCCAACAGTGACTAATGGTAGCCCTTTAGCATCTGGATTTGATTTTGGATTTTATCCAAATCCAAGAACCTATTTATTAGGTCTAAACCTAACTTTTTAATCAATTAGACATGATGACAAAATTTAAATTCATTTTAACAACCTTAACCGCTGTTGTCCTTGCGACCAGCTGCTCTGACGATTTTGTGTATGTCGATTCTCAAGACGTCAACTCTGAGAATTATTTCAATACAGAAGCCGATTATCAAGCTGCATTAATTGGAGCTTATGACTTGTTGCAATCGACTTACTTTAATGTGATGTTGGGAGAGATTGCTTCCGACAACACTCTGGCTGGTGGAGAGAATGCCACTGATGTACCGGGTATTCAACAAGTGGATGACATGATTCACACGCCGAACAATCAACAGTTGCGTGATATTTGGGGATTGATGTTCGCCGGAGTGAATCGAGCCAACTACATCATGGAATTTCAAGACAAAATTGATTTTCCAAACAAACCAAGTGTTCTAGCTCAGGCACGTTTCCTAAGAGCCTATTACTACTTTGAGTTGGTCAAGTGGTTTGGCCCAGTGCCTTTGTCTGTTGACAAGCGCATTCAATTTGGAGATCAATTTAATATTGACCGCACACCAGTGGCCGATGTTTATTACCAAATTGAGTTGGATTTGATCTATGCAGCGGAGAATTTGCCATACACCCAGTCGCAAGAAGGACGCATCACCAAAGGTGCTGCCCAAGCGCTTCTTGGAAAAGCCTATCTCTATCAAGATAAGTTTGATGAGGCTGCAGCTGTGCTAACCAATCTGGTTAACAATGGACCTTACAACCTTTTGACCGATTACTCGACCATGTTTGAGAATGATAACGAAAACAACATCGAATCCGTTTTTGAGGTACAATATACTGACCTTGAAGGAGCTGGATTCGGATGTTTTCAGTGTAGCGAAGGTAATGTGGCTGTTGGATTCAACGGTCCAAGATCCTATGTTGGGCCATACTTTGAGTCTGGATACAGTTTTAACGTGCCAACTCAGGAAACTTATGATGCTTATGATACTGATGATAACCGTCGTGATGTTGCTGTTTTAAATATTGAAGCCTTGGCTGCTTCCGATCCAACAGTTAGTTATGGTGAAGGCTATGAGCACACTGGCTTCTTCAATCGCAAATACATTCCAAGAAAGGGAGACTCAAACATTGGAGATCAAAACTTAACAAATCCAAATAATTACCGCTCGATTCGTTTTGCGGACGTCTTATTGATGGCTGCTGAAGCGCTAAATCGCGGTACTGGTTCAGATACTGATGCTTTGGCATTGTTGAACCGTGTTCGTCGTCGTGCCTTTGGAGACACTGCTCACGATATTACTGCCTCGGGTTCGGCTTTAACGGCTGCTATTTGGGAGGAAAGAAGATTAGAACTAGTGGGCGAAGGTCATCGTTTCTTTGACTTGGTTAGAACTTCTCAAGCCGCTAGCAAGATTGATGGTTTTGTATCTGGAAAACACGAATTGTTTCCAATTCCACAAATTGAAATCGAACTAACAGGAAATCGTTGGGCACAAAACCCAAATTATTAAAAACATATTATCATGAAGAATATAATTAATAAATATTTAATTGCTGGATTGGCATTCCTTGCGGTCCTAGGCTGTAAAGAAGATGAGCGTGATTTTTCTTACGCACAATATGGCGAAGGTCCTAGCGAATTGGCCTTGTTGTTCGATGTTTATCAGGATAACTCTGGTACAGTTAAAATGATTCCAACTGCCCAAGGGGCTGATTCCTTTACCATTTCTTTTGGCGATTCGGCTAATTCAGAAGAGTCGCTTGCTGCCGGTGAAACTACCTCCTTTACTTATCCTGAAGGAGTCTATCAAGTAAAACTTACGGCACATGGTTATGACGGTAAAACTGCTGAGAAAACTTTAGAATTGGTAGTGTCTTTTATTGCTCCTCAAAATTTGATGGTGACGATAGAAAACAGTACTTCAATTTCACGATTAGTTACTGTAACTGCTACAGCGGATTTTGGAATTAACTTTGACGTTTACTTTGGAGAACCAGGTTTTCCAGATCCACTGTCTGCGAACATGGGTGATTCTGTAGAATACACCTACGTTGCTCCAGGAACATATACCATTACGGTTGTAGCCATGAGTGCTGCGGTTGAGACCACTACATATACGGTTGATTTCGAAGTGACAGAAGTGCTCATGCCTCTTACTGCTGCTCCGACTCCAACTGCTGCTCCTGCAAGTGTAATTTCGATTTACAGTGATGCCTATACTGGAGTTCCATTGTCAGAAGTAAATCCTGGATGGGGACAAACTACAACACTTACAGAGGTCGCCATTGAGGGCAATAATACTTGGTTGTATGAAAACCTGAACTATACGGGAATAGTAACCAGCTATACAAGTCCTACTGATTTGTCGGCGATGTCTCACGTTCATTTTGATTATTGGACGCCTGAGTCAGCTGTAGCAACAACAGCGCTGGGTCTGAAATTGGTGAATACCACTATCGGAGGAGAAGACCTTGAATTCGTAAATAACATGACTCCAGGAGAGTGGGTTGGCGTTGACATTCCTTTGACTGCTTATGAGGCAGTTAATCTTAGCCAAATTTCTCAGTTGCTCTTTGACACTGGAACAGGATTTGACGGAACTGTCTTTATAGATAACCTATATTTTTATCAAGACTCGCCTTCTAGCCCTCCAACTGCTGCCCCAACACCGACACACGCTCCAGGTACAGTTATATCACTCTACAGTGATGCTTATACCAACATTAGCCTTGCTGAAATTAATCCAGGTTGGGGTCAAACAACAGTTTTGACTGAGGTTCAAATTGCGGGTAACAATACTTGGAAGTATGAAAACTTGAATTTTTCTGGAATAGTGAGTGATTATGGTAATCCAACAGACTTGACATCAATGACTCATTTGCACTTTGACTTTTGGACTCCTCAAACAGCTGACCCTGTCACTGTGTTAGGTATGAAATTAGTCAATACTAATATAGGATCAGAAGATCTTGAATTTGCACCAAATGTGAGCCAAGGTACATGGATGAGCGTGGACATTCCTCTAGCGGATTACTCGACTAATTTATCTGCTGTCAGTCAATTTATTTGGGATACTGCAGCAGGATTTGATGGCACAGTGTTTATTGATAACCTGTATTTCTATGCTCTAGCGGCTACTGAGCCTACAACAGCAGCACCAACACCAACCGTTGCTGCGGCTAACGTCATTTCCTTGTACAGTGATGCTTACACCAATATTGGACTATCTGAAGTTAATCCAAACTGGGGTCAATCAACAGGTTTGACTCAGGTACAAATTGCTGGGAATAACACATGGAAGTACGAGGCACTCAATTTCTCAGGTATCGTTAGTGACTATGGCAATCCAACCAATTTGTCCAGCATGACGCATTTACATTTTGATTACTGGACACCTGACATGACAATCCTAGGGATGAAATTGGTTAACACTAATATTACGCAAGAGGATATTGAGTTTGCACCAGCTTTGAGCCAAGGAACTTGGGTTAGTGTAGAAATTCCATTAGCCAATTACGCTGTTGACCTTACTGCGATATCCCAGTTTATTTGGGATAGTGCTGCTGGTCCGGATGGAACTGTATTTATCGATAATTTATATTTTCACAACTAAGACTTAAGCATGATGAAACTATTTAAAAATTTAGCTAGTATGGTTCTTATCGCAGGAATTGCGATGAGTTGCCAAGAAGAAGATCAACAATTTGGAACCATTATGGCGCCAAAAGCTCTTGAAGTAACGGCAACTATTGTTGGGGCAGACGCTGACAATCCTTACGGCGATGGTAGTGGAGAAGTTGTATTCTCCGCCCAAGCCTATGGTGCTTTGTCTTACAAATTTGTAGTAGGCAATTTTGAAAAGGTAGCGCCGTCTGGCACCTACTCTCATATATTTAGCACCCTTGGGGTTAACACATATGATGTAGTTGTGTTAGCTTTCGGGCCAGGAGGTACGACCACTTCAGAAGTGATTACTGTTGAAGTACGTGCTGATTATTCACCACCTCAAGACTTGCTGGATTTATTGACCAATGGAAGCACCAGAACCTTGCGAGTGAAGGCAGAGATTTTGGGTCATATGGGCGTTGGTCCATCATGGCAATTGTGGCCCGAATGGTGGGGTGCAGGTCCTTTCGAAAAGGATTTTACAGCACTTTACGACGACCGTTATATTTTTAACATTGACGGAACTTTTACTTTTGACTCTGGAACAGATGCTTCAGTTTTTGGTCAAGCCAATCCTCTTAATCAAACTTTTGGGGACTTAGGTTTGACACCAAACTCCAATAACGAGCATGAATTCTATCCTTTGGCAGACTTTTCAGGTCAGTGGATGCTGACTGCGCCAGGAGGTAATGAAAAACTGACTGTGACCAATAATACCTTTCTAGGCTTTTTTGTAGGAGGTTCGCAAGAATATGATATCCTATCACGAGATGATAGCTCTATGTCATTGAGAACTGTCGGTGCTGATGGTAATGGCTGGTTTTTTATTTTAACATTTGAGTAGTATTTTCTAAACTGACAACAAAATGATTAAAAGATTACTGGGAGTAATGTGCCTCACATTAATGTATTGCTCAAGTGACGACAATAACCAATCTGGTCCGCCACAGGAAATTACCCCCAGTAATCTGATCATTAATGTCAATAAAGCTGGGTCCAATTCTTCAATGCCTAACGGCGATGGATCCGGGATTGTCAGTTTTGGAGCTTCGGCTACTGATGCCGTATCTTATGCCTTTCGTTTGAATTCGGGTCAGCTAATAGCCAGTTCTTCTGGTACTTGGATACAAATGTTCACTATTCCTGGAGAATCCGAACACAGCATTGAAGTTGTCGCTTACTCTTCAACAGGACATACAGCTAGCCTTATTCAAGAGTTCACAATTTACGTTCAAGAAGTTACTGGAGAGCAATTGATTTGGTCGGATGAATTTGAAACTGCTGGAACACCCAATAGTACTAAATGGACTTATGACATCGGTGGCAGCGGGTGGGGCAATGGGGAGTATCAATACTACACCTCTCGACCCGAAAACGTAATTGTTCAAGACGGTTTTCTCAAGATCACCGCAAAAAAGGAGAACTATATGGGCAAGGAGTACACTTCAGCCCGTTTGATTTCAAGAGATTTGTTTGAATTTCAATATGGTCGCGTTGAAATACGCGCCAAGCTGCCAACGGGGGGAGGCACATGGCCTGCACTTTGGATGCTAGGAGCTAATTATACTTCGGTAGGTTGGCCTTCTTGTGGTGAAATGGATATCATGGAACACTGGGGTTCCAATCAAAATGTAATCTCTGGAGCTACGCACACACCTTCGAGCTCTGGAAACACGGTTAACAAAGGAGAAGTTAATGTGCCTGGCGTATCCGATAACTTTCATTTATATGGCCTCAATTGGAGTTCAGAAAAACTTGAATTCACAGTAGATGGAGCAATATTTTACACTTATAATCCAGCAATAAAGGACGGTGCCACTTGGCCTTTTGACCAAGATTTTTTCTTTATCCTCAACGTGGCGATGGGTAGTTTTTGGGATACCATTGATCCCAATTTTGTAGAATCGAGCATGGAAATTGATTACATCAGAGTTTACCAATAAAATTGACTTATGACTTCTAAACTTCAATTGGCCGTTTGGTCTTTATTTCTATTATCTCTTTCGGCTTGTCATCAGCCTCCTCAAACGGCAGAACTGGAAAAAAAGCGCATCTCGGCATCAGTAGACAGTCTGGTGGCTCAAATGACTATTGACGAAAAGATTGGTCAAATGACTCAAATCGACATGCGTATGATCGATGATATTAGCGACATTGGCGATTTGTATATTGGCTCCATATTAAGTGGAGGAGGGTCAGTTCCTTCTGATAGCTCGCCGAAAGGATGGGTCAATATGGTCAACGAATTTCAAAAACAAGCGCTTAGCACACGCCTCAAAATACCTTTGATTTACGGTATAGATGCTGTTCACGGTCATAACAATGTAGTTGGAGCAACAATTTTTCCTCACAATCTTGCCTTGGGGTGCGCCAACGACACCAACTTGGTCTATCGTGTCAATCAAGCAACAGCCACCGAAGTCGCTGCAACGGGTATTCATTGGACGTTTGCGCCATGCATCGCTGTGCCTCAAGACCCGCGCTGGGGGAGGTTTTATGAAGGATTTGGAGACAATACCGCTTTGGTCAATGGTTTGACAGCCGCAGCTATTGAAGGGTTTGAAAACCCTTTATCCAAAATTGAGAACCGTCAGATTGCTGGTTGTGCCAAACATTTTATTGGTGATGGCGCAACGACTTTTGGTTCAGGAACTAGGGTAGAAGGCATTCACACCTACTACCTCGACCGCGGTGACGCTGCAATGACTGAGGCTGAAATGCGCGAAAAATATTTACCTCCTTACATCACTGCTATCGCATCTGGCGTCAAAACAGTCATGATGAGCTTCAACAGCTTCAATGGCGAAAAATGTCATGGAAGTAGCTACCTGATTCAAGATCTGTTGAAAGGTGAATTAGGTTTCGAAGGATTTATCATATCCGATTGGGCTGGGATTGATGAAATCCCTGGCGATTACAAATCCGATATCATCAACGGTGTCAATGCTGGAATTGATATGGTCATGGTACCAGGAAATCTATTTGGTCAAGAGCATTATAAAACCTTTATAACCTTATTTAAAGAGGCTGTAGCTGAAGGGTCAATTAAACAAGAACGCTTGGATGATGCCGTAAGGCGTATTTTGACCGTAAAGTATCAAATTGGATTGTTCGACGAGCCTTATATGTCCGACCAGTTCACTGCTGAAGTAGGTTCCAAAGAGCATCGTGAATTGGCTCGCGAAGCTGTTCAAAAAAGTACTGTTGTGCTGAAGAACAGTAACAATATTTTGCCTTTGTCTAAAGCAGATCAAATTACAGTCGTTGGTTCTGCGGCTAACAATCTTGGCATGCAAAACGGCGGATGGACCGTTGAATGGCAGGGTCATTTTATGCCTGATTTTAACTTTCTCGACGACAATGCCGATGGACGAATTTCCGATTCAGAATATTTGACTCAAATATCTTTGGTTTATGGATCAAAATTTGATGCGGCCATGTGGTCGGGTCGTTTTGGTGGATTGGACACCAACGCAGATAAAAATCTTTCGGCTGAGGAATATGCCTTACTAGCCAAAACATTACCTTATCAACCTAGTGGCACTTCAATTCTGCACGGATTGGAAGGTTTGGGGTCAGCTGAAAATATCTCTTATAAGCCCAATGCCAAAGATATAGCTCAGGGACAAACCATTATAGCAGTAGTTGGCGAATACCCTTATGCTGAAGGCTACGGGGATGATCCTGCGCTTCAACTTAATGCTTATGACACTCAGGTGCTTGAACGTGCTTTTGCCTCTGGCAATAGAGTTATTGTGGTAATGGTATCTGGTCGTCCCTTAAATATGGATTCCCATTTCGAAAAAGCCGCTGCTGTAGTTGGGGCATTTTGGCCTGGTATGGCTGGCGAAGGCGTGGCGGATGTGATTTATGGCGATTTCAATCCAACAGCAAGACTTAGTTTTACTTGGTATAGAGAATTAGGTTTGGACAACTCCAGTAAGCTAGTCTTATTCGATTTTGGATCGGGATTGAGCTATTAGAATTTTAAAACAATTCACTCCGATATTCCCATATTTGAGCGATAAATAGACCAAAGTAAATTAGACCCAGTACAAACTTCATCAGTGAAGAAACTAGAAATCCTAGGAGAGCCCCAGACGCAGATTTTGCTGCAGTGTGCTCATCAGAGTCGTTGAGCAATTCTCCTACATAGGCGCCCAAAAATGTACCTATAATTATACCGAAGGGAATAGGAGACAGTAGCCCAACTATCATTCCAATAACACTACCAATCATGGATTTCCTGCTTCCTCCATATCGTTTGGCTCCTACCGCAGGTATCCAATAATCCAAAATGGTTATAGCCACAGCGATGGTCAATGTAATGCCCAAAAAGGTCCAATTGGAAGGAATGGCCTCGGTTAAACTTAGCCCAAACAAGCCGAGCCAACTGAGTGGAGGTCCAGGCAGAACTGGTAAGAAGCTACCGATTAAGCCTAAAAGCATAAAAATCGACCCGATAAAAATGAGCAATAAATCCATGGTTTTATATTTTTGTTTAGATAAAATTAAGCTTATTTTACTTGGAGTAGGCTAAAATAAAAATCGTAATTTTAAAAAAAATATAATGTTCAGGCTGTTCCAATACTTTGCGCTATTTGCACTAGTGGTTAGCTGTTCGGATTTTAATTTTAAAAAAACCGATCAGGTTCAACTTTTGGAAAATGAAAAGATGGCCATTGATTGGAATTCAGTGGACAACTGGCCTACCTTCGAATCTTGTGAAGGCAATGAGAACATACAATCGCGCATTGACTGCATCACTAGCACCATTCAGCTGCATTGTGAAGAACGGTTTAAGCAAAATGATTTACGGCAAAATGACACCCTTTGGGTCAAGCTGAATGTCTCGAATAATGGAGCAATGGCAATGACTTTTGCGCAAGAAGCTGATAGTTTATTGGTGTCTGTGCTCGAAGAGTGTGCGTCAAGCTTGCCAAAAATGATTCCAGCGCTCAAGCGTGGCCAACCTGTTAATTGCGAGCTTCGCTTGCCGTTGATATTTCGAACTTTAGAAGTTCAATAAGACGATTGATGAAAGAACAAATCATTTTAGGGATTGACCCTGGAACGACCATTATGGGATTCGGCGTCATTCGGATCAAGGGCAAGTCCATGGAGTTTGTTCAACTTAATGAATTGAACCTTACTAAATACTCTGATCACTACCTCAAATTGAAGCTGATATTTGAACGAACCATCGAATTGATAGATACTTATCACCCTGACGCTATTGCCATTGAAGCTCCTTTTTTTGGTAAAAACGTTCAGAGCATGCTCAAACTCGGGCGAGCTCAAGGGGTGGCTATGGCGGCTGGGTTGAGCCGGGAAGTGCCCATCACCGAATATCTGCCCAAAAAGATTAAAATGGCGATAACTGGCAACGGTAATGCCAGCAAGGAGCAGGTTGCCAAAATGCTACAAAACATGTTAGGTCTTAAAACGTTGCCCAAAAATTTGGACGCCACTGACGGTCTTGCAGCCGCAGTTTGTCATTTTTACAATCAAGATAAACCAGGGGCAGACAAGACATATACGGGATGGAGTAGTTTTGTGAACCAAAATCAAGACAAAATAACTAAGTAATTCTACTCTCATCGCTGGTATCTATCTCCATATTCCTTTTTGTAAGCAGGCTTGTCATTATTGCGACTTCCATTTTTCCACTTCGCTGAAGTACCGAGGAGAAATGGTCGCAGCCCTTCAAACCGAGCTGGTCTTGAGGGTTAAAGGATTCTCTGAGCCAATTAGTACCATTTATTTCGGCGGTGGTACACCAAGCATTCTAAGTTCCTCAGAGATTGCGACAATTCTCAATACTATTGACAAAAATTACATAGTAACTTCTTCTCCAGAGATTACTTTGGAAGCTAATCCTGATGACTTGAGCAAATCCAAAATTGACGAGCTTTGGGCGATCGGTATCAATAGGCTGAGTATCGGAATTCAATCTTTTTTTGAAGCCGACTTGAAACTAATGAATCGTGCTCATACGGAAGAAGAAGCGCATAGAGGACTAGAGCTGGCTTCAAAAGTTTTTGACAATATTTCAATCGATTTGATCTATGGTATTCCAGGTGCTAGTATGTCTCAATGGCAACAGAATGTAGAACGGGCATTGGATTATAACCTCAAACACATTTCGGCTTATGCCTTAACCGTTGAACCGAAAACAGCCTTGTCCAGTTTTATCAAAAAGGGATTGATCTCGGACGTGGATGACGGTCAGACCAAGGTTCAGTTCGAATACTTGGTTGACACCTTGGAGGCCAATGGGTATGAACACTATGAGCTGTCTAATTTTGCGAAAGAAGGTTGGTACAGCAAGAACAACTCGGCCTATTGGCAGGGCAAATCTTATATTGGAGTAGGGCCTTCGGCCCATTCCTTCGACGGCAACAAAAGAAGTTGGAACATTCGAAATAACCTTCAGTACATCAAAAACATTGGGACTGAATTGCCTTTTTCAGAAGAAGAAATCCTGACCTCGGTCGACCGTTACAACGAGTACGTCATGACAGGCCTAAGGACAAAATGGGGTATTGATTTGAACGAAGTGAAATCTAAATTTGGCGAAACATTTGAAACCTATTTGCTTTTGCAGTCTCAAAAATATCTAGATCAACATTTGTTATTTATTGACAAGTCCACATTAAAAATTTCTCGAAAGGGTCGGTTTTTATCTGATGGCATTTCTGCCGATTTATTCATGTTGAATCTGAAATAGGAGGAAACCACATTTTCCGCACAAATACTGAACCAATTCAAACAAATAATTATATTTGCAGTCGTTCCACGCGGCTGTGGTGGAACTGGTAGACACGCCAGACTTAGGATCTGGTGCCGCAAGGCGTGGGGGTTCGATTCCCTTCAGCCGCACACAAAATAAGCGCCTTTTGGCGCTTTTTTTATTGCTTTAGCAATTTTCTCGAACTAATTCCTTGATCGGTTTGAATTTTGATCAAATACACTCCATTGCTAAGGCTCTTGATATCCATGACTTGTCCTGATTCAATATGTTCATACTTTAAAACTTCCTTGCCTAACAGGTTGTAAAACTTTACTGAAATAGCACTATTGTTAAGGAATAATTCTTGCTTTGCGGGGTTTGGAAATACTATCTTTGCGGTATGATGTCAGAACAATTCTTTTTGCCGAAATATGAGCCGAAAGTTCCTTCAAGTCAAACAGTAATTTGGTCAGCTCCAAGTAATATTGCTTTGGTAAAATATTGGGGCAAGAAACCTGTTCAGTTGCCAGCAAACGCTTCCGTTAGTTTTACTCTATCCAATTGTAAAACGATAACAGAAGTGACTTTTTTCGCGAAAAAATTGAAAGACGACAAGCATTCATTCGATGTTTTGGTTGATGATGTTTCCAATGAATCATTCCGTCCTAAAATCGAATCTTTCTTTACAAAGGCGCAAGAATATCTGCCATTTCTTTCATCAGGTCATTTTCAAATTCGCACCACAAACACTTTTCCTCACAGCTCTGGCATTGCGTCAAGTGCCAGTGGTATGGCCGCCCTCGCGCTTTGTCTTATGTCTATTGAGAAGAGTCTTGACCCAACTATGTCTGAAGATTTTTTCCTTGCTAAGGCGTCCTTTTTGGCACGGTTGGGCTCGGGTAGTGCCTGCCGAAGCATCAAGGGTTCTATGGTAGCATGGGGAAGTCACCCTGCGGTTTCGAACAGTTCTGATTTGTTTGGTGTACCTCTACGTCAGCCTTGGCATGAGTTTTTCCTAAATTATCAGGACACCATCTTGATTGTTGAAGAAGGTCAAAAGCAGGTCAGTAGTACTGCAGGCCATGATTTGATGCATAACCATCCTTTTGCCCAGCAAAGATTCGAACAAGCCGAAACCAATTTATCGGACCTCATCACAGCAATGACTCAAGGAGACTTGGATGAATTTATTGGTATTGTGGAATCGGAAGCCTTGACCTTGCATGCAATGATGATGACGAGCAATCCGGCGTATGTACTGATGCAGCCTGCCACCCTGTCAATCATTACGGCCGTATGGAACTTTAGAAAATCAACACAAATTCCTATCTGTTTCACCTTAGATGCTGGAGCAAATGTGCATCTGCTTTACCCAAAAAGTGTTAAATCAGAAGTTTTGTCCTTTATTGAGCAAGAATTGGTAGCATATTGTCAAAACGGGCGTTATATTTGTGATGAGTTGGGCGAGGGTTCAATTCAGTTAAATGTTTATCCCAATTCATGAGAGGTCCCTTATTTTACGCCAAGATTTTGCTCTTCGGAGAATATGGAATCATTAAAGATTCCAAGGGACTGTCCATTCCGTACAATCATTTTAAAGGAGGTTTAAAGAATTTTCCGAGTGCCTCAACAGAAGCCGAGGTGTCAAATAATGAGATCTTAAAATTTTCCAATTATTTAAAAACGCTTGAGGCGAGTTTAGTGCAATTCGATTTCGAAAGATTAGAGATGGACTTGAAAAACGGCCTTCATTTCGATTCTTCGATTCCTCAAGGCTATGGGGTTGGAAGTAGCGGCGCATTAGTAGCTGCCGTTTATGAGAGGTACGCGAAGGATAAAATTACAATTCTGGAAAATTTAACTAGGGAAAAGCTCTTGACTCTCAAGGGAGTTTTTGCCGCCATGGAGTCCTATTTCCACGGCAATTCGTCGGGATTGGATCCTCTGAACAGTTATTTGAGCTTACCCATTTTGATTCATTCGAAGACCCACATTACCCCAACAGGCATTCCAAACCAAGGTCTTGGAAAGCGAGCCGTTTTTTTATTGGATAGCGGTATGGCTGGTGAAACGGCACCTATGGTCAAAATTTTCTTAGAAAACATGAAGGAGACGGCTTTTCAAAATATGCTCCAAAACAAATTCATCAAATTAACAGATGCTTGCGTCGATGATTTTCTGTCTGGAAACATCAAAGGCCTATTCAAAAATACCAAGTCACTATCTAAGGTTGTTTTAGGACATTTTAAACCAATGATTCCTGCTCAGTTCCAACAGCTTTGGAAACAAGGCATCCAAACCAATGACTATTATCTCAAACTTTGCGGCTCTGGAGGAGGAGGCTATTTTTTAGGGTTCACCGAAGACATTGATCGTGCGAAACTTCGACTCAAAGACTATAGGATAGAGGTCGTGTACCAATTCTAAATTCCTGCGGCATGCCACAGAAAAGACCTCATGTGCTGCTTAAATTTTTCAGTCTTTTTTCTGTTGTAAGAGGGTATAACATTTTGCTTTTGGCAGTAGCTCAGTACTTGGCAGCAATTTACATGCTCGATGGGTCAAGAAGTCTTAGTGCGGTGTTTTTTGATTACAAATTAATGTTCATCGTACTCTCATCGGCGACCGCTATAGCTGCTGGATACATCATCAATAATTTTTACGACCGAAAAAAGGACTTTATCAATCGTCC
Organism: Bacteroidota bacterium; assembly: GCA_027592025.1. Lineage (GTDB taxonomy): Bacteria > Bacteroidota > Bacteroidia > Flavobacteriales > Flavobacteriaceae > JALRKI01. The sequence continues at coordinate 25,526 of JAQCIQ010000006.1, read as the reverse complement.
CCAAAAGGCTATGATTGACAGTATGGTGAGTGATCGAACCAAATTGTTGGTCGTAGCCATTACGGCTACTTTGGCGCTAGGAATGGCCTCTTTGGTATCCTATCGCGCATTGCTATTTTTTGGAGCCTATATTGTTGCCATGTGTTTGTATTCTGCGTTTTTGAGAAGGTTTACCATTTTGAGTAACATGGTGTCTTCTTTCTTGGTTGTAACCCCTTTTTTGGCGATAACCATTTACTACCGAAGCTTTGATACAGTGATCTTCGTTCAAGCAATATTTCTTCTGCTGATACTTTCAGCAAAAAAAATTGCAAAGGATTTGAAAAGTATTCAAGGCGACTTAACTGCTAATTTAAAGACCATTCCTGTAAGATATGGTGTGCAGCACAGTAAGAATTTGTTCTACACATTGCTTTTATTGGCCATGTCAGTTGCACTGTTTGTTGTATTGCGTTATCCCATTGGAAAAATGATTTATTTTTTCATCCTCAGTATTTTAATCGCTTTGATCTTGGGTATTTTTATGTTCAGAGCAAAGTCCAGCAGACAATATTGGTTGATTGACAATGCTTTTAAAATGTGGATCGTCATTGGTGTGTGCAGTTTGGCCTTATATGATGCTACAATTGGTTAGTCCAAATTCAATTTGATTTTACAACTGGGGAATGATTACCTTTGCCGCCAAATGAGTATCATGCCTAACGCTAGAAAACCAATTCAACGTACTCCGAAGAAAAAAGTCGCAAATCAACCCAAAGCGGCAGACGACGGCACAATAAGACTGAATAAGTACATTTCAAACTCTGGAATGTGTTCCCGTCGGGAGGCAGACATGCATATTTCTATTGGAAGCATTACTGTTAACGGCAAAGTGGTGGTCGAAATGGGTTACAAAGTGAAGCCAGATGATGAGGTACGCTTTGATGGCGCGAGAGTTCAGCCAGAAAAAAAACTGTACATCCTTTTAAATAAACCAAAAGGATTTGCAACAACCAGTAGTGATGCCAAGGGAAAAACAGTATTGGAATTGGTGGCCAATGCGGGCATTGGTCTCCGTCCTGTTGGTCGTTTAGGACGGAATTCAACTGGCCTATTGCTTTTTACGAATGACGACGTGGTCATGCAAAAGTTTACCAATTCTAAGCACGGTGTCGATAGATTATTTCAAGTCCATTTGGATAAGAACCTCACGTTTGAACACCTGAAAGCAATCAGAGATGGCGTCAAAATTGACGGTGAGTTCATTCAAGTGAGTGACATTTCCTACATCAAAGGAGCTCCAAAAAATGAGGTTGGTTTAAAGATTAAAAATACCGGCAATGGCGTGCTGCGCAAGTTGTTTGATCACTTCAAATACGATTTAATCAAAGTGGACTGTGTGATGATTGGGGGATTGACCAAAAAGGATCTTCCAAGAAGTCGATGGAGAAATTTGACTCAATTGGAGATCAACAGCATTATGATGATGTAATTTGAGATCTTCTCAGTTCCCAAACCAATAATCCAAAAACAGGAAGGTATTCCAAGGCCAAGACCCACGGTATTTCGTGAACTATAGGTTGTGAGTAGGCCGTGTAACTCAGCACAATTGTCAGACTCCAAAGGATCATAAATCGATAGGCTGTAAACAAACTCAGCAACAATGGCAAAGCCAAATACCAAGGGTGTACAGTTGTTGCTAACGACAAGTAAAGACAACAAACCCCAAGTGCTATTGCAAATAATTTGTCGAGGCTTTTTATTTGTTTAAATACTGCTAAACATGTTACCACAATTATTATAATGATTGAAAAAGTACTACTGATTTGAAAGATGAGATTCTTTCCACGATACCAGCGACCCATTTCTTGTGTCAAGTTGAAAATACTTGCGTTAAATTCGAAATTTTTGAACCACAATCCAATGCTGTCTGTGAAGTTCTCAATCAACATCTGATTGTAAAAGGGTAAAAAACCAATCAAAACAACCATCATTACGACTGAAACATATTTGAGTCCCTTTTTCCAACCCAAAAATGACCAAAAAAGAGGTAGCAGCATCAACGGAATCAGTTTGGTGTGAACAGATGCCGCTAAGACAATTGCTGACCATATCCATTGATTCTTGTTGAGCAGATAAACCGCAAACACCAGTCCAAAGGCCATCACACCGTCGAAATGAAGGTTTCCTGTCAACTCAATAATGACTAAAGGGTTTAGTACCCAAAACAGTATTTTTTCTTTTTTTGAACCCATAGCGGACAATAGCATGCATCCAATCCAAGCGATGCCGATTTCCGAAAGCAAAATGACAAGCCTCATGGTCATGGCACTGGCCATTACATGACCTTGGCCAATCCATGCACTTAGGGCAAATAACGTTTGATTGAAAGGGGGGTAGTTGGAATAGTGTCTGGCGCTTAATTCACCCATGCCCTCGTGTAAAATCGACATTTCGGGTATAAAAAAATGGGGGTCTTGCATCAGGGTGTCAGGTGTAAAACTGTATGGATTAACGCCTTGTAGAACCAAGTTGCCATCCCAAATAAACCTGAAAAAATCTTGAGAAAGGAAAGGCGTTGACCACAGAAACAGCAGTCTAAACAGCACTCCTACAACAATCAATTGTTTAAGTGAAAAGCCTGAATATTGATGGGTCAGCAGCCCCAACAGAAAAAGGAACCCATAGCAACTTAAAAGTAGGGCAGTTTGATTTCGGTCGACAAAATAAGCCAGATAGCTATAAATGAGGGCTGAACAAAGAATAGCAGTAAAATGGATATACTTGTTTCTAAGGATGGTGGTCGTCGCCATCAGGGCGAGATTTACAATTTAGATGAAATTGATTTGAAGAATACAAATCCAAATCCTAGGAACAACATCAAGTGGAAAGGGAAAAGTCCAAAATCACCACCTTGATCACCTACAGTAAAAGCACTGTAAAGTCCAAAGCCAAAATAGAGCATCAACAAGCCTTCAACAATAACGTTAGGGGAAATGTCTTTTTTCAAGTAGACATTAGACTTCCAGCTCTCTTTGATTTGGCTGAGATTGAATTTAGGAGTTCTAATGAAGTCACTACGCTTGCCTAAATGACCTTCAATTACAGCAATGGAATTGTGAAAAGAGAATCCCATAGCGATGGAGAAAAAGGCAAAAAACATGACTGTGAATCTGGCAAAATTATTAACGCCTCCCCCATAGGTGTTTTTGTACATGACCCAATAGCAAGTAAAAAAGATCAGTGTACTCGCAACGAAGAAGCTCATTACAATAAAATAGGTTTTGAGATGCGCATACTCATTCTTGATGTATAGCATGGGAATGCTAAGTATAGCCACAATAAGAACGTTTAAGAACATCGTGCTATTAAGCAAGTGTAAAACCCCGTGAAATTTCGTTTTGTTAGAAATATTTTCACTGGCCAGTACTTGTCGAACCATTTTGCGGAAGTTTTCGGCTCCACCCTTATTCCAACGAAACTGCTGAGATCGCGCAGCGCTAATGGCTACTGGCAATTCTGCTGGAGTTTGAACATGTTCCAAGTAGGTGAATTTCCAGTCTTTTAACTGTGCTCTGTAGCTCAAATCTAAATCTTCTGTCAGCGTATCTCCTTCCCAGTTGCCCGCGTCAAGGATGCATGATTTTCTCCAAACTCCAGCAGTTCCATTAAAATTAATGAAGTGACCTTTGGTGTTACGTCCAACTTGCTCCAGCGTAAAATGAGCATCAAGGGCAAAAGCCTGAACCTGCGTCAGAATCGAAAAATCTCTATTTAAATGTGACCATCTCGTTTGAACAACTCCGATATTAGGATTCGTAAAGTGTGGTATTGTAGACCGCAGCCAATCTTTTTTCGGTAAAAAATCCGCATCAAAAATGGCAATGAACTCTCCCTTAGCCGATTTAAGTCCTTCTTTTAGTGCCCCGGCTTTAAATCCTGTGCGATCAACTCTTAAAACGTGTTGAATGTCTAATCCAGTTTTTTGAAGCTCCTTAATTTGTTGGGCCGTGGTTGCTACCGACTCATCGTTAGAGTCGTCTAACACTTGTATTTCAAATCTGTCTTTGGGATAGTCCATCAAAGCGATGTTGCTCAGAAGGCCTTCCATAACGTACTTTTCGTTATAAACAGGAAGTTGAATCGTCACAAAAGGAACCTCTTCTGGATTGGAAGTGTCCAACAGCTCGCAAGAGACCTCTGTCTTTTTACTAGACAAGTAGTTAAAAAGCAGATTGAGTTGTGATAACGCATAAGCGAATATCATCAGCAGGGCTGATGAGTAAACAACAATAATAATCGTTTCAAGTAACATTAGCGCATACCATACTTAATAATCCAACCCACAATTTTAATACCTGCAAATATAGCACCTTTTAACGTACCCGATACTTTTGATACACCTATTCTTTTTCTATATTTTACGGGCACTTCAGTGTAATTCAGTTTATGTCGTAATGATTTTAATTGCATTTCAACCGTCCAACCATAGGTTTTGTCGGTCATATTGAGACTATTCAATTGGCTTAATCTGATTGCGCGAAAAGGTCCAAGATCGGTGAACTTTGCTCCATAAAATAATTTCATCAGCCAACAGGCGAACCAATTTCCAAATATCTGTTGCGGGGTTAAAGAACCAGGTTCTCTGAGATAGCTTACTCGTGTCCCAATGACCAAATCCATATTGGTGTTCAGTATTGGATCGATTAAATGTTCCAAGTCTTGAGGATGATCACTATAGTCCCCGTCTAAAAATACAACGATGTCGGGAGGGATTGCTCGCTGATTGAGATGCGCTATACCTTTCAGGCATGCGTAGCCATAGCCTCGCTGGTTTTCAGTCAGAACAGTAGCTCCAGCCTCAGTGGCAGTTAGGAAGGTATTGTCCGTCGATCCGTTGTTCACAACAACAATTTCGTCCACCAACAAAGGAATGTCACGAATTACATGAGCAATAGCATCTGCTTCATTAAATGCCGGAATTATGACACAAACAATGGGCTTGGTATTTTTCAAAGAGTCTTATCGTTGATTCATCAGATCCATCAAATCTACGTCATTTCCCAATAGGACTTGAGTAGGATTGATGCGACCTTTGTGATGATCATTTTCTAATTTTAGCACCCCTCTTGGACATACCGCACTACAAACACCGCATCCAACACAGCTCGATCGGACGATGTTTTCTCCTTTTTGGGCATAACTCCTGACATCAATACCCATTTCACAATAGGAGGAACAGTTGCCACATGAAATGCATTGACCTCCATTGGTGGTAATTCTAAATCGAGAGAATAGACGCTGTTGAAAACCTAATACGGCAGCCATAGGACATCCAAATCTGCACCAAACTCGACTTCCGAAAATAGGGTAAAAGCCTGTTCCTATGACGCCTGAAAATACGCTGCCAATCAAAAAACCATATGTCTTTCTCAATTCAGTCGATTTGAAAATAAACAGTTGGTCATTTTGATCAAAAACAAATAGACCTATCAAAGTAACGATGATGACGAAGTAGCCAACTGCTCCGTAAATAGCGTCTTTGCCAAATTCTTTGCGTTTAAATATCATGACTAACCCAAAAACAAAGGTCAACAAGCCACCAACGCCAAGAAGAAAATCGGATTTGTTTAGCCAATAAGAGGAGCGGTCATGACCCAAATAGGAATACACGACTGCGGTTGTCATAAGTAACGCAAAGACGACAACAGAATGTATCACCCAACGCTCAATTTTCCATGCGGAGATGCTTTTGTCACTGAGTTGCCTGAAGGGGTCTCCGACCGTTTCTGCCAGTCCACCGCAGCCACAAACCCATGAACAATACCATCTTTTTCCATATTTATATGTAAGTATGGGGGTAATAACAAAAATGGATGCAACACCAAATATGAGCAGGGCAAGCCCAACATCTCCTGCATCAATAAAACTATTAACACGGTATTTGTCGAAGTTATAGTAATTCAATGGCCAAATACTTTTCAGGTCATAATATGGCAATTTGAATGTATCGGAATTCAATCTTGACATCAACTCAGGGATCAAGAAGGCGAATCCGAATTGAAAAAACATCACTGAAATGGTTCTGAGTTTTTGATAAGGATTGTGCCGGTATTTTAGGATGAACTTATATCCAAAAACTATAATGGCAAAAGTGTAAAGCGTTCCATAAACAAACCATTGCGTGGCCGCATTGCCATTTAACCACAGGCTAAACGGATCGAAAAGAGCAATCAAGCCACTGTTTGGATCTCCATTTATTCCAAGGCCGAGCCACGTTGGATAAAAATATAGTACAATGTAAAAGCCAGTTAAACTAACTCCCAACAGCCAACCTAATATTCCTCGGCTGGTAAGGGAACTGAACATAACGCCATCGTTTTTAATACCGGCAATTTTGTTGCTGTAGGCAGCCCGAGTAAAATAGACGATACCGACACCTAAAAGACCAATGGCAAGGCTCAGATGAATTGATGCGCTAACAAGTTGGACTCCAAAGGCGGTTAAGACTAAAAGTAAAAGTCCTAACAATCCTGAAGATAACGCCAATTTTTGACCAGAATTCAGGCCGTATGAATCGGAATTGATTAGGGCAAAACTTTTAAACTGCTGTGAACTCATAAGACGGAATTTGATAAAGTGGCGAGAAGCACCGATTGGATTTCGTTCACGTATGATTTGTAAAACTCAGGATCGAATTGGGCTTTGTCGAGTTGTTCGATGACTTGTTCAATGGATTTTTTTTCATTGAGCCATTGGTTAAAAACCTCATGCCTCATTCGAATACCAAAAGTATTGATTCCTAGGAACGTCAGATCATTTTTGTTGTAGGAGAGGGTAACGCCTTTGGTGTTGTCATGGTATTTCCAGTGAAGTTGCAGTTCGTGTTCTGGTTTGGAGCGAAGACTGCTTACCCATCCATAAGTCTGGTATTCAATGTCAAAAAACTTTGCGGAATTGAACCAATGTCCAGGTTTATAGGGTGTTTTGTTCCCTGTGATGGTTTGGGCAATGGTTTCACCCATCATACGGCCCGAGTACCACACTGCTTCAATGGATCGGCGTCCGTTGGGTAATTGGTCTGTTTGTTCGGCACAATCCCCAATGGCATAGATGTCTGTCAGATTAGTTTCGAAAAATTGGTTGACCAAAATTCCTCGATGGGTCTCGATTCCAGAATTTTGAGCTAAACTGATCTGAGGAGACACTCCAGCGGTAAGTCCTACAAAATTGCAAGGAATGATTTCACCCGTTTCTGCAATTTCAACAGATTCAACCCGTCCCATTCTGTCCGAGTGAATTTCTTTTAGGTTGACTCCCAAACGCAAGTCGATCCCATGAGCTTTGATGTGATCGTTAAGGATTGAACAGTCGTGATCGGGTAAAACACCATTCCAAAAATTGGTTTCTCGAACCAGGAAGGTCACAGGGATGTGACGTGAATGCAGCATTTCAGCCAATTCCACGCCAATCAAACCTCCTCCAACCACAACAGCATGTTTGCAAATCGAATTGTTCGGGGCCGTTTTTTCAAGCAATTCTAAATCTTGTTTGGTGTAGAGCCCTTGTACACCCTCCAAATTTTCTCCTGGCCAACCGAATTTATTTGGTTTACTTCCAGTGGCGAGTATGAGCTTATCGTAGCTCAATAATTCACCATTTTCGAGCAGCAATTGCTTGTCTTCTGATACAATCTTTTTTACCCAAGCCTTTTTTAAGTTGATTCTGTTTTTGCTCCAAAAAGAAGGTTCATAGGGTTGGGTGTCGTCAAATTTCATATGACCCATATAGACGTACATTAAGGCCGTTCTCGAAAAAAAATAATCGCTTTCGCCAGAAATTATGGTAATATGGTAATCCGATAATTTGCGGATATGTCGGGCAGCAGTTACCCCCGAAATACCATTGCCGACGATAACTATTTTTTTCATGATTGTTTTGGTTTGGATGGGACTACAATCTAATCAATATTTTATTTAATGCCCTATCATATAAATCAACAACATCCCCCTCCGTCATAGTGAAAGGTTGACTCGCTGATAAAAATATCACTTCTATTTAAATTGGCCAGCGCTCCAGCAGTTTTGTCACAGATGGCTAAGGGTTGGTTTTGAAGCAATACGTGGCCTTTTTGGTCGTTGAAATAGTCTTCAGCTCCAAAATAAATGGCTGTTTTTCCCGTAAAAACACAAGGGCCATCTTCTGGCATTGGGTCTTTGATTGCAGCTACCTCGATCGATTCAATAAAAATGATTTCATCGGTAGGGTAGTGACTCGGATCTAGAATGCGATAGGGTTTTCTCGCTCGAATTTCGACGGTTCCAAAACCTGCATCCGTGAGCATTTTAACATAGGTGTTAATGGGCAAACTGCCGCTGAGACAAAGGGCTCTCAATCGGCCGTCTTCCCTCAAAGTTTCATTCATCGCTTGCTCACAGGTTGGATCGCTCATGACCAATCGTCCATGGGGTTTGAGTACCCGGTACATTTCGGAAATGGCTTTCTTCAAGTCTTCGGCCTTAAAAATATTGAACAAGCAATTTTGAGCAGCTACGTCAATGGTGTTGTCATCAACTGGTAGGTCCATGGCATCCCCTTTTTTCAATAAAACAAAATCGCTGTTGAACCATGGATTTTCAATCTCCGCTTGGACAAAGTTACGTTGAGAAGCCTCGAGCATTTCATCTACAACATCTACCCCAATGACTCCATTTTTTTGGCGGGAGAAATATGAAAATTGAAGCAGTTCCATACCTCCTCCGACGCCCACATAGAGTACTTTTGGATTGTTGACCAGATCTCTGGCGTGAACCGTTGAACCACAACCGTAATTCATCTCTTGCATGACTTTTGGTATTTTCAATCCAGGTAACTCCCATACTGGATTGGTGGTACAGCACAATCCTATGTCTGGTTTGAGTGCAACTTCCTTATACAGGTCATGGGTGGTTTTTAAATAGCTCATAGGTTTAGATTAGGGATTTTAAGAGTTTTATTAAATGGGGTTCGGCTTTTGCAGCTTGTGCCATGATGTCCGGAATATCTATTGGATCTAAATGATCAGGGTCGCACACATCCGTTAATATGGATAAGGCGATAACAGGTAATTTTAACTGATTGGCTACGATTACTTCGGGCACGGTGCTCATGCCTACGGCATCGGCTCCTAAAATTTTAAGCATGCGATACTCCGCACGGGTTTCGAGTTGAGGACCAAGAACAGCTGCATAAACACCTTCGTGCAAGGTAATGTTCAAACTCTTCGCAACTTGTTTAAGCCTTTGATTCATTGTGGTGTCATAGGGTGAACTCATGTCGACAAATCGATTGCCTAAATGTTCAACTCCATTAAACGCCAAAGGGGAACCGCCCAGTAAATTAATATGATCATTGAACAACATCAACTCTCCTTTCTTATAGGATAAATTTATTGCTCCTGCCGCGTTTGAAACCAATAAAGAGGATATGCCCAAGGCCTTTAAAACTCGGACGGGGTAGGTTATGGTCTCAGGCTTGTATCCTTCGTACATGTGAAATCTCCCTTGCATAATAATGACTTTCCTACCATTGATTTTGGCAAAAATCAGTTGGCCTTTGTGAAAATCAACTATGGAAACCGGAAAATGTGGAATGAACTCGTAAGGAATTTTTTCTAACACTCCAATCTCATTGATCAATTGCCCCAAACCAGTCCCAAGAATAATTCCAACCTCAGGTTGATCAACTCCTTTTGAGTTCAGATAGGCAACAGATTCTTTAATGTGTTCATTTGTATTCATCATATAATTTTTTAAATTTTTTCAATCCTTCCATGTCTTCAAAGGTATCAATATCATTCAAAGTCTCGATAAAGTCCACTTTCAAACCTTTGGTCTCATTCAATGTTTGCTCCAACACGCTCGAAGTACCCCATGTCTTATTATTAAAAAATACCTGATGGTATTGAGTCATTCCAATCAAATAATATCCTCCATCTTGCGCTGGACCGATGACAGCATCGCAGTTTTTTAAACGTTCGAACGCCTCGGTCACATGTGTGGCTTTCAAGGTAGGTAAATCACTCCCTATTAGAACGATGTTAGAAAAACCCAAACCAAAACCAATCTGGAAGGCATGTGCCATGCGCTCCCCCAAATGATTGCCGTGCTGAGCGAACCGCAAAAAATCATTTTTAGACCACATGTCGCTCTCAGGAATGTGTTCAGAGTAAAATACTGCTTTCTGGCAGGTAGTGGACAACATGGTCGATTTAGTGTGTTCGAGTAAATCTATGTAAACCTCAAGTGCATTGGAATCTCCAATTTTTTGAGCCAGCCTTGTTTTTACCTTGCCCAGTTCTGGGTTTCGTACAAAAGTGATCAATAAGTGATTCCTCATTCCTAGGTATTAGGTGACCGAACCCTGACAACTGCTCCCTGCTCCAGCAGTACAGCCGTAACAGTGTTGAGAAACGGCAATGGCTCTTTTTTGAAGCGCTTCAAGGTCAAAATTACTGATATGATTGGAGGAACTACCTACTTTGAGGTGCAACATCTGATTGAAATCGCAGTCGTATAGATGTCCGTCCCAACTGACTGACAGGGTGTTCGTGCACATTACATTTTCTAAGGCTGATGGATTAAATGCCTCAACCAAACCGTACATGTAGTCTTCGTAATTTCCTGAAGCAATCAGATAATCTAGAAAACGACTGATTGGTAGGTTAGTAATGGCGAACAAGTTGTGAAACTGAATTGAAAAATCGGCTAACAGAGCTTGCTTAAAATCCTGTTCCAAGGCCTTTTGATCTCCAGGTAAAAAAGCCCCAGAAGGATTATAGACCAAATCCAGACGCAATGGACTATCGGTCAAGCCATAGCCTACAGCGTTTAACATTTGTAAGGCTTTGATTGACTTGTCGAAAACACCATCTCCTCGTTGCGTATCGGTTTTGCCTCGGGTCCAATGAGGCATGGAAGATACCACATGAATGTTGTGTTTTTTAAAAAAATCAGGTAAATCGTTATAGGATTTATTGGCCATAATGATGGTCAAATTTGACCGAACTATAAAGTCCTGAATCCCAACTTTTACAGCTTCCTCCACAAACCATCTGAAATTGGGATTCATTTCTGGTGCGCCTCCCGTGAGGTCGAGAGTATGGGCTCCTGATTGGCCGATTACCTTCAAGCAAGATTCCATGGTTGCCTTGGTCATGATTTCTTTTCGGTCTGGTCCAGCGTCAACGTGACAATGGGCGCAAACTTGGTTGCACATATAACCCAAATTAACTTGGAGAATTTCCAAAGTCTTTGGACGCAACACATCCACTCCACATTGTTTGATCCTGTCCCGAAAGGTTGGAAGTTCTGATTTGAAAATACCGTTGGAGAGATAGGTCAATTGATTTTGCGCATGGGCAAGGGCTTTGCCCTGTTTCAACAGAGATTGGGAAATAGCCATAAATTACATCGAAAGTTTGTTGTATTTGTTCATCATCTGAACACCATGAACCATAGTTGCCCCACCTCTAATGGCTCCTGCAACATGGAGAGCCTCCATCATTTCTTCTTTGGTAATTCCCCGTTGGAGTCCATCTCCGGTATAGGCATCAATGCAATAGGGACACTGAATGGTGTGCGCAACAGCCAGTGCAATTAAGGATTTCTCTCTTGGACTGAGTGCACCAGACTCGAAGACTTTATTGTAGTATTCGAAAAATTTGGCTCCAAGTTCTTCGTTCCATTCCGATATTTTACCGAATTTCCTAAGATCTTTTGGGTCGTAATACGTCTCTTGCATAAAAAAAGATTTGGCAGCTGACCAGGTTCAGCCGTTTTGGTTTATAATTTCTAAAAATAGGGAATATTACACAATACAAACTCCTTCATTGCCCAATATTTAGTTAAATCCTAAAAGCCAAAAGTCAAAACCAATAAAATGAGAGGAGACAATACTAGCCAAATAAAGCCTATTTTTGTACTCTAAAGAATTCGAATGCACAAGTCAGGTTTTGTAAATATCATTGGTAATCCAAACGTTGGCAAATCTACTTTGATGAACGCTTTTGTAGGTGAGCGTTTGTCCATCATTACCTCAAAGGCGCAAACTACCAGACATAGAATTTTGGGAATTGTCAATGGTGAGGACTTTCAGGTGATATTGTCCGACACGCCTGGAATTATCAAACCAGCCTATGAATTGCAGTCGGCCATGATGGATTTTGTTAAAACAGCCCTTGATGATGCTGATATTCTGGTCTATATGGTTGAAATTGGAGAGACATCGCTCAAAGATGAATCGTTTTTTAGCAGAATCACTTCGGCCAAAATTCCAGTACTGTTGTTGATTAACAAAATTGACACGACCAATCAAGAACAACTTGAAACACAAGTGGGCTATTGGCAAAATTTGGTGCCCAATGCTGAGGTATATCCAATTTCCGCCTTAGAGAACTTTCAAGTAGAAGTTGTATTTGGTCGCATTCTGGAACATTTGCCCGAAGCGCCTCCTTTTTATCCCAAGGATCAATTGACGGATAAGCCAGAACGTTTTTTTGTCAATGAAGCTATCCGAGAACGCATCTTGCAGTATTACAAAAAGGAAATTCCATATGCAGTAGAAGTGGACACTGAAGAGTTTTTTGAGTCAGACGACATTATTCGCATCAGGTCAGTGATTATGGCGGAGAGAGAGACTCAAAAAGGCATTTTGATAGGTCACAAAGGAGTGGCCCTAAAACGCGTTGGAGTCGGAGCAAGACAAAGTTTAGAAAAGTTTTTTGGCAAACAAATTCATCTCGAATTGTATGTCAAAGTCAATAAAAATTGGCGCAACAACAGCAACCAATTGAAACGTTTCGGCTACCATTCTTGAGTACCTGAAATTGGTTTATTTTTCATAAGTTAGCTTAAACAAAATAAATACCTACTCTATGAAATTATCATGGCAGGGAGTGATGCCGGCACTACTTACTCCTTTCAAATCCAACGATTCAATTGATTTTTTGACTTTTGAAAAAAATACTAGAGCTCAGCTCGATGCTGGGGTTCATGGACTTGTCCTTGGAGGAACTCTTGGAGAAGCAAGTACCTTAAGGTTGGAAGAGAAATCCGAATTGATTCAAGAAGCCAAGCTCATATCAAATGGTTCTGTTCCAGTTATTATGAATGTGGCCGAAGCGTCAACATCCGAAGCACTCAAATCCGTAACTCAAGCCCTAAGGGATGGCGCTGATGGTTTGATGGTCTTGCCCCCGATGAGATACAAAGCCGATTCAAGAGAAACAGTGCATTATTTCCAATCCATTGCTAAACACAGCGATTTGCCTATCATGATTTATAACAATCCAGTGGATTATGGCATCGAAGTAACCATTCCAATGTTTGAAGAATTACTCCAATGTGAAACGATTCAGGCGGTTAAAGAGTCAACCAGAGTGACTTCAAACATCACCAAATTGCGCAATGCGTTTGGACAAAGATTGGCTATTTTGACTGGCGTAGATACCATTGCTTTTGAGTCTTTGATGCTTGGAGCCGATGGTTGGGTAGCAGGTCTAGTAGACGCCTTTCCGAAAGAAACGGTGGCCATTTATGAGTTGGTCAAAAAGGGAGAATATGCCAAAGCAAAGAGCATCAACGATTGGTTTATGCCGTTGCTGGAGTTGGACGTCAACTCAAAACTGGTTCAAAACATTAAATTAGCTGCTCAAGCTACTGGGCTTGGTACTGAGTTCGTAAGACTTCCTCGATTGCCTTTAGAGGGAGTTGAGCGTCAACAGGTCGAGGAGATCATCAATTTCGCCTTAAAAAAAAGTCCCCAAGTATGAATCAAAACAAAATTTTCGGTAATTGGATAAATGGAAAAGAAGTGCATTCAGGATCGCTGCCGTTCAGCACCTATAATCCAATACTTGACCAACCCAATTCAGGAGATTTCATAGAGGCTACTGCAGATGAGGTCAGCCAAGCTTTAGAATATGCTTCTAAAGATTTTTATGAGTTCAGCAGACTCTCTGGCGATCGTCGAGGAGAGTTTTTAGATGCCATTGCCTATGAAATAGAAGCCCTTGGAGACGATTTGATTCAAACCTATTGCAATGAAACAGGATTGCCGGAGGGCAGGGCAAGAGGGGAGCGAGGAAGAACCTTAGGCCAATTGAAACTTTTTGCCGATGAAGCACGAAGCGGTTCTTGGCAGATGCCAAGTATCGACTTGGCTATTCCAGATCGATCTCCACTTCCGAAAGCGGATATTCGAAAGGTGATGCTTCCGCTCGGTCCAGTAGCGGTTTTTGGCGCGAGCAATTTCCCATTGGCCTATTCAACAGCAGGAGGGGACACCGCTTCTGCTCTGGCAGTAGGTTGCCCTGTGATTGTTAAGTCTCATCCTATGCATGCAGGTACCAGTTTTATGGTTGCATCGGCAATCGTAAATGCGGTGCACCGCACAAAGATGCCAAAGGGAATTTTTGCACATTTGAATAGTAGGGATCACCGTATTGGGCAACAATTAGCCACCCACCCGATGGTCAAAGCCATTGGATTTACAGGCAGTGAAAAGGGAGGTCGAGCTCTTTTTGATTTGGCAGCACAACGCAAAGAGCCTATTCCCGTCTTTGCAGAAATGGGAAGTGTCAACCCTGTGGTGGTTTTTCCTGAAAAACTGGAACATGAGAATGACCAACTTGTGCAAGAATTGTCCGATTCCATAATGCTGGGGACAGGGCAGTTTTGTACAAGTCCTGGTTTGATTTTTGGAATTGAGGGTGCTCTTTGGAAGTCATTTTGCGCTCAAATGGGCTCCTCACTCTCTCAACGGGCAACCCAAAGCATGATACATCCCAATTTGAAGTATGCATTCAATCAGATGAAGAGTGAACAATTGAAACATGCTGGACTGAAAACCCTTTGTTCAATGTCTGAAGTCAACGGCCCCAATCATGTTGGACAATCGTTGTTACAGTTGAAGGGCGTTGATTTCATCAATAATCCCCATTTCCAGCACGAGGTTTTTGGTCCATTTGCCATCATGGTATCGTGTAAAGATTGGGAAGAATTGGATCTCGCGATTTCTTGTTTAAAAGGAAGTCTGACGGGGACAATTATGGCAACCCAAGAGTCCCTGAGCTCTCATGTTTCACTGATTGAAAAGTTGCAGCACAGGGTTGGACGAGTGATATTCAATCAGGTTCCAACTGGGGTTGAGGTTTGTGCTTCAATGCAACACGGTGGACCTTATCCTGCCTCTACCGATTCACGATTTACAGCAGTAGGCAACGACGCACTGTTGAGATGGGTTCGTCCAGTCTCTTTTCAAAATTTTCCTCAAACTTTGTTGCCAAAGGCGCTTCAAACGAAGAATTCTTTGGGGTTAGATCAACGCATTAAATCAATTAAAAAATGAATCACACCGTTTTATGTCGAGGGATAGTACTGATGGCTTGTTTTGGGCTGTCATCTTGTGTCGATGTCGATAGTTCTTCGCAGCTAGAAATCATTTTGGAACGCATCGAAAATCGCAAGTCCTACGATGAGGGTCAATACCCCCTGGGGTATTTCGCAGAAGATCGTTTCGCGTCGGATGCCGAATTTGCTCAAACCCAAATTGATGCTCTTCAAAAATTGAATTTAGACAAACTGTCGGAGTCCGACCGTATTTCAGTTGAATTACAGCTGTTCGTATTGCAAGAACAGATTGACTATTTTGAGTTTAAGGCATATCTCAACCCTTTGCTCTCAGATTCTGGATTTCACAACGATTTGGCCTACGAAGTTCGAACCCTAGACACCAAACAGCAGGTCGAAGACTATATCAACAAACTCGAAGCACTTCCAGTGTTTGTAGATCAACATTTGGAGTTGCTTGAAAAGGGAATTGCTCAGGGCATAACTCAGCCTAGAGTTATTTTTGAAGGATATGAATCGACCTATAACGACCAAATTACTGAAAATGCGAGTGATAATTTCTATTTCAGACCGTTTCTGAATTTGCCCGCGATTTATAGCGTTTCTCAAAAGGATTCTATCGTTAAGCTCGGAGAAAGTTTGATTAATGAAACCGTTGTACCTCAGTTTAAAAGAATCAAATCATTTTTTGAAAACGACTATTTTCCAGCAGCACGTCAAAGTATTGGCATTTCGGAAATTCCGAATGGAACAGCCTATTATCAAAACAGAGTAGCCTATTATACTACCCTTGATTTAACCCCTGCGGAAGTTCATCAAATGGGATTAAAGGAGGTGGAAAGAATTTACCAAGAAATGGTAGATATCATTAATCAGATTGGCTTTAAGGGAGATTTTTCTTCATTCTTGGAGTATTTGCGGACTGACCCTCAGTTCTATTCCAGTTCTGGAGAAGAATTGTTGATGATAGCTAGGGACATTTGTAAGCGTATCGATGCCGAATTGCCCAAGCTATTTAAAGAGTTGCCTCGAATGCCCTATGGGGTTGCGCCGGTGCCAGATGCTATTGCTCCCAAGTACACTGGAGGCAGGTATATTCCAACCAGCGTTGGTAGCACTCGGCCAGGTTTCTATTGGGTCAATACTTTCAATCTGCCGAGCAGACCACTTTATGTCTTGCCATCACTGAGCGCCCATGAGGCAGTTCCAGGGCATCATTTGCAGATGACTTGGAATAGCGAACTGGGCGATCAAATACCACAATTCAGAAGAGATTTATATTTGTCGGCTTACGGTGAAGGATGGGGTCTATATTCCGAATACTTGGGTAATGAAATGGGGATTTATACCACACCATACGAGTCCTTTGGCAAACTGACTTATGAAATGTGGCGCGCTTGCAGATTGGTCGTTGATACTGGTATTCACGCTTTCGGTTGGACCCGAGACGAGGCAGTAACATTTTTAAAAGACAATACTGCCTTGTCGGTACATGAAGTGAACACTGAAATCGACCGATACATTTCATGGCCTGGCCAAGCATTGTCTTACAAAGTAGGAGAACTGACCATTAGAAGGTTGAGAGAACAGGCGGAAATGGAATTGGGAGAACAATTTGATATCCGAGAATTTCATCATACCATTTTGAAAGAGGGAACAGTTACCTTGACCATTCTTGAGCAGCTCGTTGAGTCCTATATCTCAAACACCAAAGCAAAAAATGGCTAGACATATTTTCGACTGTGTCGATGCGCACACTTGTGGCAATCCAGTGCGAGTCATCAGATCTGGTGGACCAATTCTGGTTGGTAAAACCATTTCCGACAAAAGACAGCACTTTCTCAAAGAATTCGATTGGATCAGAAAGGGACTGATGTTTGAGCCGAGAGGACATGATATGATGAGTGGTAGCATTCTTTATCCTCCTTCAGACCCAGCCAATGATATTGGAGTTTTATTTATAGAAACAAGCGGTTGCTTACCGATGTGTGGTCATGGCACTATTGGAACCGTCACGGTAATGTTAGAGGAAGGACTTGTTGTACCAAAAACTAAAGGTCAATTGAGGTTGGAAACTCCAGCTGGTCTGGTCAAAGTAACCTATCAAAGTGATGGAGATCGCATCACATCGGTTAGGCTGACTAATGTTCCTTCTTTTTTGTATCGAGAAGCCCTTGAAGTCGAATGTCCAACCTTAGGGCCTCTTAGGGTTGATGTTGCTTTTGGGGGGAACTTCTATGCCATTGTAGATGTGCAAAACCATTTTAGAGGCTTGGAACATCATTCGGCCGATGAGTTGATCTCATGGAGTAGAGAACTCAGAAAAAGACTCAATGTGCTATACGAATTCAAGCATCCTTTGGATGACAGGATTTTTGGGTTGAGCCACATCCTATGGACTGGTATAACTCTTGACCCAAAAGCAACTGCCCGAAATGCCGTTTTCTACGGAGATAAGGCAATTGACCGATCCCCTTGTGGGACAGGGACTTCGGCTCGAATGGCTCAATGGCATGCCCAGGGCAAATTGAAACAAGGCGATGAATTTATACACGAAAGCATTATTGGTTCAAAATTCATAGGTCGAATTGAAGAATACGCTTCAGTTGGAAATTTCAAGGCCATTGTGCCAAGTGTCGAAGGATGGGCGAGAATAACGGGGTATAACCAGATTATTTTGGATGACGATGACCCTTATGTTGGTGGATTTCAAGTGATATAGAAAGTTATGAAGCACTGCGTAATTGTAGGAGGCGGTATCATCGGAATGTGTGCAGCCTATCATTTGTCCAAAGCAGGACATCAAGTTACGATTCTTGATCAGTCGGATGGTCAAACTGGGGCTTCCTTTGTCAACGCAGGATATCTTACCCCAAGTCATATCATGCCTTTTGCCGCTCCTGGAATGGTATCCCTTGGACTGAAATACATGCTTAGCAGTTCGAGTCCGTTTTATATTAAACCCCGATTAAATGCCGACCTATTCCGTTGGGCTTGGAATTTTTATAAATCCTCAAACTCGGCACATGTCAAAAAGGCCATGCCGATCATTGAAAAACTGAACACAGCGAGTAGCTTGCTCTATAACGAGTTACATAGCAATCGCAATCTGAATTTCCATTTAGAAAAAAAGGGTCTTTTGATGGCATATCAAACCCAAAAGGCAAAAGATCACGAGCAAGAGGTGGTGTTGGCAGCCCAAGCCATGGGATTAAGGGTCACCAGTTTGAGCCCAGAGGAAGTGCTCAAGTTGCAACCAGAAGCGGATATGGATATTCTGGGGGCATTCCATTACCACTGCGACTCCCATTCAACGCCCCATGAGTTCATGGTCGCCATGAAGTCTTATCTGCTAAAACAAGGTGTTGCCATCAACAATCATTCTCAGGTACTCAATATCAATACTACTGGCTCAGTCATAACCTCTGTAGAAACAGAAATTGAGCAGTTTCGTCCAGATGAATTAGTCATTGCTTCAGGCGTATGGACAAAAGCTTTGTTAAAGAAAATCGGCATTGGCTTGTCTTTAGAAGCAGGAAAAGGCTATCGTATCAACGTGAATGAACCAACTGGCATCAGTATTCCAGCCATTCTTATGGAGGCAAAAGTCGCAGTAACCCCGATGAAAGATTTTACGCGGTTTGCTGGAACAATGGAATTGTCGGGAATCAACACCATGATTCGTAAGGAGCGGGTGGAAGCCATTGCTCGTGCCGCCAAAAGGTATTATCCGTCAGTCGAAATTCCTACCAATTCTAAACGCGAAGCAGTATCGGGAATGCGTCCACTGTCGCCCGATGGATTGCCCTACATTGGTCGAGTGGATCAATACAGTAATCTGGTTATAGCCACTGGTCATGGCATGATGGGGTGGAGTTTAGGGCCAATTACAGGCTTACTGTGTCAACAGATTATTGACTGCGTGAATCCAGATATTGACCTAGCCCCCTTGTCGCCTCAAAGAAGATTTTGATTTATTGAACTTTAATTTATTGGTTCTTCGTCAATATTTTTTATCTTTATCAAGGCACGACAATGCTGCTCCTAACCCCTAAATCTACTCATTATGTCAATTATTAAAGTCATCGAAGTTTTAGCTGATTCACCCAAAGGCTGGGAGGATGCTGCACAGAACGCACTCGCCCATGCATCAAAAACCGTAAAAAATATTCGCTCGGTAAACATTCAAAATCAAAGCGCAACTGTTTCGGATGGTAAAATAACAAGTTATCGCATCAACGCTAAAATCTCCCTCGAGGTCAAATAATTTCTAGACTTATTTGGTGACGCACAAACCGCTCTGAATCCCTCAGGAAGTATTACTTTTGCCAATATTTTCTGAAAGATGAGTATTGTAGCCATAGTAGGTCGACCCAATGTTGGGAAATCCACTTTATTTAACCGATTGATTCAGCGTCGCGAAGCGATTGTTGACGCCACGTCTGGTGTTACACGTGACCGCCACTATGGTCGATCGGACTGGAATGGAAGGGAATTTTCCGTCATTGACACCGGTGGTTATGTCCGCGGTAGTGATGATGTGTTCGAATCTGAAATCGATAAACAGGTTGAGTTGGCTATAGACGAGGCTGATGTTATCGTTTTTATGGTGGATGTTGAAGCAGGAGTTACTGGCATGGACGAAGACGTGGCCATGCTGTTGAGAAAGGTAAACAAACCTGTTTTTTTGGCAGTGAATAAGGTGGACAATACAAACCGAGAAAAGGATGCCGTCGAGTTTTATGCGCTGGGATTAGGTGAATATTTCACTATTGCAAGCATCAGTGGAAGTGGCACTGGCGATTTGCTCGACGCCATTATAGAGGCGCTTCCCGATAAACCCTTGAAGGAAGATAACCAACTTCCTAGATTCGCAGTTGTAGGAAGACCTAATGCTGGCAAATCGTCATTTATCAATGCGCTGATCGGAGAGGAGCGATACATTGTTACTGACATCGCTGGAACGACGCGCGATTCAATGGACACCAAGTACAATCGTTTTGGATTTGAATTCAATTTGGTTGATACAGCTGGAATCAGGAGAAAAAGCAAGGTTAAAGAAGACTTGGAATTTTTCTCAGTCATGAGATCAGTAAGAGCTATAGAGCATTCCGACGTTTGTCTAATATTACTTGATGCCACTCGTGGGTTCGATGGTCAAGTTCAGAACATCTTCTGGCTAGCGGAACGAAACCGCAAAGGGATTGTTATTTTGGTCAACAAATGGGACTTGGTAGATAAGGACCACAAGACTATGAAAGAATTTGAGGCCAAAATTCGTGAGGAAATTGAGCCTTTTACGGATGTCCCTATCATATTCATGTCGGCTTTGACCAACCAAAGAATATACAAGGCCATCGAAATGGCTGTCGCGGTCTATAATAACCGATTCAAGAGAATCAAAACCAAAGATTTGAACGACGTTCTTTTACCCGAAATAGCATTTAGACCTCCTCCTGCTCACAAGGGTAAATACGTTAAAATCAAGTACATTACTCAGTTGCCTACTCCGCAACCTCAGTTTGCTTTTTTCTGCAACTTGCCGCAATATGTCAAAGAGCCTTACAAAAGGTTTCTAGAAAACAAGCTGAGAGAGCACTACGATTTTCACGGCGTGCCGGTTACCGTTTACATGAGAAAAAAATAGGGAGTCTAAAGATTTTCTTTGATTGCAATCAATTCGCTTTTGATGCGCTCTAGTTTCAAAATCAACTCGTGGTTGTCCAATCCAGCTTTTTTCTTGAGTTTGAGCTGTTGTTTGGCACCGTCTAGCGTGAAGCCACGTTCTTTGACCAGCAAATAAATTTCTTGCAAATTTTTGATGTCATCTGGGGTGAATTTGCGATTGCCTTTAGCATTCTTTTTGGGACGAAGAATGTCAAATTCTTTCTCCCAAAATCTAATTAAGGAAGCGTTCACTCCAAATGCTTTGGATACCTCTCCAATGCCGTAATATCTTTTCTCAGGTAGGTTAGGTTGCATTAGTCTAAAGAAATATTTTGGATTGAGGCATTAAGAAGCAGTTCGTTGTATTCTTCTGGCGTTAGATTGCCATAGTAAAAATTCACAGGGTTGATGCGTTCATTGTCCTTGAAAATTTCGTAGTGCAAGTGCGGAGCCTTTGATCTACCAGTACTACCGACATATCCTATCAAGTCTCCGCGCTTAACACGTTGATTGACCTGTACATTGTATTTGTTGAGGTGTGCATAAAGACTCACATAACCAAAACCGTGGTCAATCCTAATGTGATTGCCGTAGCCAGACGACTTGCTGTCTGCTCTGACCACAACCCCATCGCCAGAGGCATAAACAGGGGTGTTTTTTGGTGCCGTGAAATCCATGCCATAGTGGAATTTATTGACCTTGGTATATGGGTCGGCACGGTAGCCATAGCCAGACGCCATGTGAGACAAATCTTTGTTATTAACAGGCTGAATAGCAGGAATAGAAGCCAACAGTTTCTCTTGATCTTCGGCCAGTTTTACAATTTCATCGAGCGATTTGGACTGAACAACGATCTGTTTTTGAAGTATGTCCAACCTTTTTTGAGAAGCAATAATCAATTCGGAATTATCGTATCCTTCGAGATCCTTATATCGATTGACACCCCCAAAACCAGCTCTTCTTTGCTCCTCAGGAATAGGATTAGTTTCAAAATAATGGCGGTATAAATTGTTGTCTCTGGACTCAATGTCTGAGAGTACTTCCTCCGCTTGAGCCATCTTCTTATTGATGATTTCAAACTGAAGTTTCATGTTCGCCAATTCACGCGACAAAGCTTTCTCTCTCGGGGTAGCAACATATTTTCCCGCAATAAAGTTGATGAACAGACCAGCAAGTAAAGCGGCCAAAACAAACATAATACCATATCCGACCGTCTTGCCTTTTTTACGCTCTACACGTTTAAAGGACAGGGATTCGGGGTCATAATGGTATTTTACTTTAGACATAATCCAAAAAGCGCTAAATTTGCCAAAGCCGGCACAAATGCCTAGCAAATATAAAAATTGTTTTGAACTAAATTGGCTTTTAACCAAAATCCATGCTCAATGACCTCACAAGATATTCGAAATCAATTTCTTAGTTTTTTTGAATCGAAAGGCCATCAGCTGGTTCCGTCGGCACCATTAGTTCTAAAGGATGATCCATCGTTGATGTTTGTGAACTCGGGTATGGCTCCGTTCAAATCTTATTTTTTGGGGACTAAGTTGCCTAAAAATCCTAGAGTTGCTAATACTCAAAAATGCCTTCGCGTATCAGGAAAACACAATGACCTTGAGGATGTGGGTTACGATACTTATCACCACACTCTTTTCGAAATGATGGGCAATTGGAGTTTTGGAGATTACTTTAAAAAAGATGCTATAAACTGGGCTTGGGAATTACTTACTGTCCAATTTAAAATTGATCCTGCACAAATTTATGTTACTGTTTTTGAGGGTGACCAAACCGATCAACTGCCAAAAGACGAAGAGTCTTTTCGATTGTGGAAGCAGTTGATTGCAGAAGAAAGAATTCTCAACGGCAATAAGAAGGACAATTTTTGGGAAATGGGTTCGCAAGGACCATGCGGACCTTGTAGTGAAATACATGTCGACGTGCGTTCGGCCGAAGAGAGAGCTCTGGTTGATGGCAAGACATTGGTGAACCAAGATCATCCTCAGGTTGTAGAAGTTTGGAACTTAGTTTTTATGCAATTCAATCGGTTGGCAAATGGGTCCTTAGAAAATCTTCCTCAACAGCACATCGATACAGGCATGGGATTCGAAAGACTCTGCATGGTACTTCAAGGCAAAACTTCGAATTACGATACTGATGTGTTCCAACCTCTCATTAAAAAAATTGAAAACTTAACCAATAATCGATATGGTCAGAGTGAAAAAAACGACATTGCCATTCGAGTCATTGCAGATCATTGTCGAGCTGTAGCTTTTGCTATTGCCGATGGACAATTGCCTTCAAATAACGGGGCAGGTTATGTGATTCGACGTATTCTCAGGCGTGCTGTGCGGTATGGATTTACTTTTTTAGACATCAAAGAACCATTTATTTTTAAATTGACTCAAGTTTTAGCCGACCAAATGGGCGAAGCCTTTCCCGAAATTAGATACCAAATCCAACTGGTATCGAATGTAATTAAGGAGGAAGAATCTTCCTTTTTGAAGACCTTAGATCAAGGGTTAATTCGACTAGATCAAATGATTGATGACATGAGTTCAAAAACTTTAGATGGTCAAAAAGCTTTTGAACTTTACGATACCTTTGGATTTCCAGTGGATTTGACGTCATTGATTCTCAATGAAAAGGGACTGAAACTTGATGAAACAGGATTTGATAAGGCTTTAATGGCCCAAAAAGACAGGTCGAGATCAGCAGATGCAAGCAGCACGGCCGACTGGACAGTGCTGTTAAAAGATGATCTACAGAAGTTTGTTGGCTATGACCATACTGAAGCCATCGTTAAAATAACCAAATATCGAAAAGTCACTCATGCCAAAGGTGGCGACATTTTCCAATTGGTGTTCAATTTGACCCCTTTTTATCCAGAAGGCGGAGGACAGATTGGCGATTCGGGATACATTGAGTCGGCTGATGGATCAAAAATTGAAGTGATTGATACCAAAAAAGAGAACGATCAAGTGTATCACTTGACAAAAGCATTGCCCAAGCAACTCGATTCTAATTTCAAAGCAGTTGTCAATGGCCATCGGAGGGTTCAGACTACTTGCAATCATACCGCCACTCATTTGCTACACCAAGCCCTTAGAGAGGTACTTGGAACTCACGTAGAACAGAAGGGATCTGCGGTTCAGCCAAAACATTTGAGATTTGATTTTTCTCATTACGCAAAATTGTCGGAAGAGGAGATTCTGGCAGTTGAACAATTCGTTAACGACCGCATAAGAGACAATATCAAATTGGAAGAACAGCGACAGGTGCCTATGGAGGTGGCTATCGCGACTGGAGCCATGGCACTTTTTGGCGAAAAATATGGCGACACTGTGCGCACCGTTAAATTTGGTTCTTCTATTGAGCTTTGCGGTGGTACACATGTGCAACAAACTTCGGATTTGTGGTATTTCAAAATTACCACTGAAACTGCTGTGGCTTTTGGTATCAGAAGGATTGAAGCCATAACAGGTGATGAGGTGAAAGCCCGTTTTCACCATAATGATAAATTAATTGAGGAAATTTCTAGCGCATTGAAATCCCCAACCAGTACTCTAAAATCTATCGAAGCCTTGCAAGCTGAAAACTTGGCCTTGAGAAAGGAAGTAGAGCAATTGAAACGAGAAAAAGCGAGACAGCTAGCAGTTTCCTTGTCTGACAATTTCGTCTCAACAGGTGGCGTTCAATTCTTGGCCGAACAGGTAGAAATGGACGCGCTGGGATTGAAAGACCTATCTTTTGCTTTGGGCGCTGAGAAGAATAATGCTTTTATAATTTTGGCCTCCGAATTTGCTGGTAAGGCTTTTCTGTCTTGCTATATTTCAAAAGAACTTGTGGATTCCAACGGATTTGATGCCAGTCAAGTGATACGTGAGTTGGGAATTCACATCGATGGAGGTGGAGGAGGGCAAAACTTTTTTGCTACCGCTGGTGGTAAAAATCCTAAAGGAATTGGTGCAGCACTGTCTGCCAGTCGCCTCTTGATTTCATGAGATAATCAGCTGCCTAACAAATGAGCAATTTCTGGTCGTCTCTGTTTTAAGACGCTCAAATGGGCATTAACGTCTTCGACCAAGTGGGATTCCCTGTTTTGTTGGGCTGCGTGCAGCAACTCAAATGACAACAACCAATCTTTAGGGTACTCCACTTTCAAGGTTTCTAAGATTTGCTTTGCAAGAGCGCAATCCCATGAGGAACGCAATTGATCCACAGCGGCATAAAGGTCGTCAAGCTTGAGTTCTTCTGTCGTTTTAGGGATATGAATGGTCTTGGTCTCGGAAACGATTTGGGTGAGGTCAAAACTGCTCAAGTCTGCTGGTCCCGAATATACAGAAGTCACCGACTTGCCAACGGCCATATCATAAATCCCCCAATCTGGTTGGAATAGGACTTGATCCTTATAGGTAACCAAACAATTTTTAAACTTAATAATCAAAATTTTGCCTTTCAGATTTCGAGTACCCGTCACGATGTCTCCAGTAACCG
>JAQCIQ010000026.1 GCA_027592025.1 Bacteroidota bacterium | reverse complement strand
TACCAAATCAGTAGGATCATCAACCTGAGCCGATGGATTTACTGTTATCGTGAAGGTCTCTGTAGCGCCAGAACAAGACGTTGCTCCACTGGTCAAGGTGGGTGTTACCGTAATCGTTGCAATTACAGGTTCGTATGGTGGACCGGGGTTCAAAGCCGTAAAAGAAGGAATATTACCAGTGCCACTGGCTGCTAATCCTATGCTGGTTTTATCATTAGTCCAACTGAATGCCGATCCTGGTTGAGTAGTGGAAAAAGAAATGGGCAAAGTGGTGTCAGCATTACAGTAAACCGCATCTGAAATCGTGTCGACTTGGCCCAAAGCAATCACCTCAACTGTAGCTTGATCTGTAGCTTCGAGACAAGGTCCAGCTGGATCATTGGTAGTCAAGGTAAATGTAATAGTACCAACAAAATTAGCATCTGGGGTAAATGTGGCATTGAGGTCCGTTGCGTCCGAAAAAACACCTGTAACATCAGCGGTCCAAGTTGCAGACGAGGCTGCGCCTCCGATCGTTCCTGCTAATTGAATGGCCGTGTTGACACAATAAGGATCATAAGTCCCAGCTTCGGCAGTAGCCTCAGGTTGCACATCCACAGTAACTGTATCACTCACTGCTGGACATGGTCCATCAGGATCGTCCGAGGTAAGTGTGAAAATGATGTTCCCAGTGTAATCGGTTGGAGGGGTATATGCCGTAATCAAATCAGTAGCACTTGGAGAAAATGATCCTCCCGTTACGGAAGAGGTCCAAGTCCCTTGTGTAGTTCCACCGCTGATAGTTCCTGACAAAGCAATATCTTCATTGACACAACTCACTCCTGGTCCTGAAACAGTCAAAATTACTGCAGGATATATCTCAATTGAACCAGACAATACGTTATCACCACATTCATTACTTAAGGTAAGAGTGTAGGGATAAGTTCCTGCCGTTGTAAACGATACCGTCGGGTTGAGTACCGTAAGACTACTCACCGTGAGCCCCGAAGCCCCTTGAAAATCCCATAAAAAAGTCGCTGTTTGTTCGGCATAACAATCATAAACTAGCAAATCGAAGGTGTAGCTTTCGTTTTCACAAAGTTCAACCACAGGCAAGGTAGTTTGTGGTTTTTCCTTGATAGTAATTTCTTTGGTCATGGTATCAGGCTCGCAGCTGGTACCTGCAGTATCAGTATCAAGACTCACTGTAAGACTTACTGTGTAGACCCCAGGGGTATTGAACTGAAAATCTGGCTCAAAAGACGATGCGCTCGTTCCATTGGCAAATTCCCAATCTGGAGAGTTGGATACAGGACAATTGTCGGGATTTGCCGAGGTGACGGTCCATTCGTAAATATTGGTATTGCCGCAATCAGTAACGCTTGAATTGTTCGTAGAGGTAACTGCTGCTGGACCACACACCAAGTAAGTGCTCAAATCAAAATCTGCAATAACCTCCGGGGTAACACATACCGTCTGAGTGAATTGAGTAATCCCGCATCGGTTACTTTGTCCCGATGAACCTGTAAAGAGTGTGACATCATAATTTCCGGGCTGCAAAAACGTAATATCGATTTGAGTAGCGGCACCTGTAAACCAAGAAGATGCGGACTCTGCGGAAGTTGAAATACCACCTGGAACAAAGCCCATATTTCCCGCAACAGTAACAAAAGGATTAGCATCTAATGCACCTGAGGTTGTCGAAGTTAATATACTTCCATCTGGTGCTGTGATTTGCCAAAATTTTCGATAATCATCTGTACATTCTCCATTAGTAATATTAAATCCTGGTATTGTGGTATCAATTGCAGCTAATGTAGTACCTTGACAAACCGCATCATTAGGGGGGTCTGGATTAAATTCAAAAGATGCCTCAGGGCCACTCTCAATATAAATAGGCGCGAAACCATTCGTTGATTGGTCGCAGGCGTTTGATGCTGTAATTGAGATTTCAAAGGCATTATTGTATACGGTATCGTTAAATTCAACATCGGCTTGTCCACATGAAACAGAATTGTAAGTATGCGTATAAGTTGATGGAGGAGGATGATTAAAAACCACTGGATCTGAACCATCGCTCACTTCAATAGTATATATGGTTCCTGGACCATTCTGAGCACCGGGAACGATATTGTAGGTTATGGAGCCCGGAAAGCAAAGAACAGGTATCCCTTCATTTGATATGGTTGCAGTGGGAGCTGCTCCTATATATAGGTCGAAGGTAGATTGATAAACACAGGAACCCTCTTCGATTGTGTAAGTAATTTGTGTAAAACCAGAATTGACAGCATGATTTATAAACTGAAATGGAGCATCAAAGTTTTCTCCTACAAAAGAAAAAATAAGATCGCCATTAACATCGGTAATAGTGTGTATTGAATTTGCCGTAGTGTTCGTTGAAGCAGTTTGAAACGCAAAATTAGTCCAATAATCTGTTGCCCCCGCTGCATTATTACAACTAGTAAAATAGGTAGTTCCATTAAAAGTTGATGAGCCCCAGTTATTTGGCACCACAGCGGGATCGATGTTAGGACTGTTTTCAACCAAAACATTTAAAGTGGCTGTTGTTCCGTCTATATCAAGGGTAACGAAATAATTTCCAGCGTTATTAAAAACAACAGAGTGGGGTCCTGAGGTATCTGAAGACGTCATATCTCCACCAGGAAAACTCCAACTGTAAGCCGCATCAACGGGGACCTCAGTCGAAGTGTCTGTGAAAGTCACTGTTGTTCCTTCACAAATGCTTATGGTCCCATCACTGTCATCATCTGCCGGAAAAGAAGTGAAACTAACCTGCAGATCGAAATCTGCCGCTACATAGTCCCAAATATTATTAGAAGCAAGGGTAATTGAAAATATAACAAATGATCCCCAAAGTAGGGATTTTCTTTGAATACTTTTAAACATCAATAATTGATTTATGTACTTTTTCATAGCCTAGAATCACATCCCAATTAACAAAACTAACTAAAAGAACTTAATTTAAGATAATTTTTAAAGTAATATGAGTAAGAAGGCACTGCGGAGTTACTCAAATCGACTATTTTGAAATAGACAATAAGCAATACAAATACTTAAAAATATTTATTTATGAAGAACTCCGCACCAGAAGTTTTGGGGCAATAATGGTAGTTTTTGGCTTAAGAAACTTGGATTTAATCTGTCTGACGACTTCTTCGGCCGCCGAAGATCCAATCTTATTTTCTCTAAGATCGATGACACTGAGGGAGGGAGAATATTCTTTGGACAACTCACCGTCAGAAGTAGCAATAATTTTGAAATTTGAAGGCACAGTCCTCCCAACATCAATGGCGCATTTGAGGGTCTTGATTCCAAGTCTTTCGTCAACAGCAAACGCCCCATCAATTTGAGCATGATTTTTCAGAAAATTATCGATTTCATTTTCAGATTCATCCAAATCGTCAACCTCGAGCCTCATTACAACATGGCCTCCAGACAATTGATGCCATGCACTGGTAAAGCCTTCCTCACGCCTTTTGATCACTTCCAAATCAGAATTTACCACTACAACCAATGGGCAGCGGCATCCAGCTTGGTAGAGGTGTTCTGCGGCCTGAGCCCCACCATTCTCATCATTGCTGATGATTTGCGAACAATTGATTTCATCACTAACCCGATCAAAAAGCACCAAGGGGAATTCGTTTTTAATCAATTGTTTAAAATGATTAAAATGTTTGTTCTTTTGAGTTTCAATCGACAAGGCGACAATGAGCCCATCGACACTGCCATTAGTCAACATTTCACTGTAGCGGACCTCGTTCTCTAAAGATTCGTTGGTGATGCAGGTGATGATAGAATACCCTTGTTTTTCAGCTGATTCCTGAATGCCATTTAAGGCCTTGACAAAATAGTAGTTGAGCAAATCTGGGATAATAACTCCTATCGTGTTGGTGCGGTTTTGCTTTAAGTTTTTAGCTAAGGTATTGGGCCGATACTTCAGTTTTTTGCTCAATGCCAGCACCTTAACTTTGGTCCCATGACTGATTTCGTGACTGTCGTTAAGGGCTTTAGAAACGGTGGAGACTGATAATCCCAATTGTTGGGCTAAATCCTTAAGCTTTACGAGTTGTTTTGCCAATTTGTGCTTCTATTAGAATGTCACTTCTACCGAAACAACTTGGTCTCCGCGTTTGACTTTTACTGTGGTTGAATTGCCTTCTTCAAACTTGGAGAGGGCTTGCATGTAGCCCATCATGTGTTTGACGTCATAATCCCCAAGAGCAACTACAACGTCTCCTTTTTGCAGGCCTGCTTTTTGGGCAGGTTTGTCTTCACTTACCCCGTCAATGCGCATGCCTTCACCGTCGAAAAGATAGTCAGGGATCACACCAAGGGTGACCTTAAAACGAGGCGTTTCTGTTTCGTCACTCGCCGTTTTTCGGAACGCCAATTTGCCGTTGTTATCGAGATCGGAGATGAGTGTGAAAATATAATCCGATATCAATTGCATGCCTTCGTAATTGAGCTTGTCAGCATCGTCAGTTGGCTTGTGGTAGTCGCTGTGTTGGCCGGTGAAAAAATGCAAAACAGGAATGTCTCCAAGATAAAAAGAGGTGTGGTCCGAAGGCCCTACACCAGACTCATTTTCGATGATTTTGAACGTCTCATTATTCGACATGACCGTCTGTTTGAACAAAGGAGAAGTGCCTGTGCCGTAAATCGCTAAGGTTTTTTCATTTGAAAGTCTTCCGACCATGTCCATATTGAACATGTAATTGATTTTATCGACGGGAACGGTCGAATTTTTGACAAAAAAATTGGAGCCTAAAAGACCGAGTTCTTCACCCGAAAAGGCCATAAACAAATAGTTGTTATTCTTGTTGTGGTCTCTCAGCCTGTAGGCCAAATTGAGCATCACGGCTACACCGCTGGCGTTGTCATCGGCGCCGTTATGAATTTCATTTTCTTCACCTCTAAACAAGGATCCTCCCAAATCGCCATAACCCAAATGGTCATAATGCGCACCAATGACGATAGTTCGCTCGGCCTTATTGTCGATATAACCCAAGACGTTTCGTCCAATGACCGTGCTGCCGTCCTCGCTCTCTGTAAAACTGGCTTCTGAATGCGGGTCCGTTTTGGGGGTAAATTTAAAATCTTGGAAATAGCCATTAGTCCCCTTTTCCTCGAGACCCAAATCGTCGAACCGCTGTGCGATGTAGTCTGCAGCCGATTTCTCTCCATCGGATCCAGTTTGACGGCCCTGAAGTTCATCGCTGGCCAAAAATTCGACATCAGCCTTTAAATTATTCTCAGGAACTGGCTGAGTTGGACAACCCATGAGCGTTAATAATAATACCGATAGCGACATTTGCTTGACCATAATAATTCTATTTTTGCTCAAAATTATCAATAAAAAAGATCATGAAGTTTATATCTGCCTTTTTATTTGTCGCTCTGGCTTTTTCTTGCAAAGACAATACAAATAAAACTCCCCAAAATCAGGCAAATTCCGACCAAAAAGACAGCCTTATTTTCCCCGAAGAAGTTCATTTTAAATCCATACGTCAAGTGACCTTTGGCGGCGACAACGCCGAAGCCTATTGGAGTTTTGACGACCAAAAATTGATTTTTCAGTCCAATAATCCCGCTTGGGGATTAGGTTGTGATCAGTTGTTCATCATGAACCAAAACGAATCCTTCGACAGTATTGCCCCTCCCATGGTGAGCACAGGTCTTGGACGCACCACTTGTGCCTACTTTTTGCCCGATAACAAACATTTCGTTTATGGCTCAACCCATCTCGGCGGTAAGGAATGTCCAGACGCCCCTCTGCGACGCGAAGGCAAATACGTTTGGCCCATCTACGAAAGTTATGACATATTTGTCGCCGATTTACAAGGCAATATTACGGGACAATTGACTACTGAACCCGGTTACGACGCCGAAGCCACAGTTTCGCCCAAAGGTGATAAAATCGTTTTTACCTCAATGAGAACTGGGGATTTAGAATTGTTTACTATGAATTTGGACGGTTCCGATGTCAAACAAATTACGAACGAACTGGGTTATGACGGTGGTGCATTTTTCTCTCCCGATGGCACTCAATTGATATTCCGATCTTCACGACCCAAAACAAATGAGGAAATTAAAGAATACAAAGACCTCCTCAAAGAAGGTTTGGTACAACCAACCAATATGGAACTATACATTTGTAATGCTGATGGGAGTAATTTGCGCCAATTGACCAACTTGGGCAATGCCAATTGGAGTCCATTTTTTCATCCCAGTGGAAAAAAGATATTGTTCTCGTCCAATTTTGAAGCAGAGCGTGGCTTTCCATTTAACCTTTACATGATTGATTTAGATGGCAAAAATCTGGAGCGAGTAACTCATGGCCTCACCTTTGATGCCTTTCCAGTCTTTTCGAATGATGGTAAGAAATTAGTCTTCTCCTCCAACCGCAACAACGGCGGTGGACGCGACACGAATTTATTCATTGCCGAGTGGCAAGATTAGTATGATCATTGAATTGTTTTCGCCAGACAGTTTAGGCGCTAACAGAAAACTTCTCCCCCATTTTAAGAGCGCCGTCGTTTATTTTTTATAACTGTCTGTCAATGTTTTGATGGATAAATTGTCGGTAAATGATTTTAAGTCTTGAGACAGGTCCTTTTCAATGAAAATGGTTTTTTCGGTATTTGGGAGCATATCGAAGTAGTTGTCAGAAAAATTATTTTCAGAATTTGTGATCACAAAAACATTTTTGCCCAGTTGATCTGTTTTTAATGTCACTATAAATTGACTATTACTTTCGTCAACGGAGTAAACTATTTTAGGGCTGCTGAGATTTAAATCTTTCGCAAGTTTAAAATACAATATGTTGTTTGAGAGAATTTTATTATTTGGATGAAGGATATGTATCCAACGAGGAGAAAGTCCCCCAGGATCGTTATTTCAGACCAAAAATCGAAATTGGCGGGGGAATACAATTATTACACTAACGAGATCACAATCTATCTAAGGAATAATCGGAATATCAAGACTTTAGTGGACACTCAAATACATGAGTTATAGGTTAGTTTAAGAAAATCAGATAATAAATTATTATATTCACAGATAAAAAGTGGATACTAATGACTTCTCAAAAAAACGGGTGATAACAAAAATCCTTTTAAATCATTGATATAACAAATTTAGAAAATTATGAA
>JAQCIQ010000017.1 GCA_027592025.1 Bacteroidota bacterium | reverse complement strand
ACAATTGATGGAATACCTCTAGAAGTTACATTTGAATGTGATGGTGGTATAATGCTATTTGAAAATGGGGGTA
The DNA here is from genome assembly GCA_027592025.1 of Bacteroidota bacterium. Lineage (GTDB taxonomy): Bacteria > Bacteroidota > Bacteroidia > Flavobacteriales > Flavobacteriaceae > JALRKI01. Next base: position 40,169 of record JAQCIQ010000017.1, on the reverse strand, counting down.
AACTTTGGAGGTTAAGTTCTGACTGCAATTAGACCAAAGGCATATCCTCTCCTTTTAATTCAGCTATTTCTTTTCAGCGCTCATTCCCTTTAGTTCAATCGTTTAGGAGTAATATTTTGTTGATTTTATGCGATAATTGGTTTTATTAGCTTAGTTTCGTTAAGATTACTTAAACAACTCCTTCAAAATGAGAAAACTACTCTTACTTTCTGCTTTACTCGTCTTTGCTTGTAGCAGTGATGATTCTGAAGACAGTCCATTAGCAACATATACTATTGAAGGTAAATGGCTTTATGAAGTCGGGTTAAATACCATATACATCTTTGAAAGTGGAATCCGTTACACCTACTATTGTGTTGAAGGGGACTGCCAAGCTCAATATGAATCTTTTGAGGCGGGTGATGGAAACCACATTCCCGGAACAAACAACTATACCTTTGAAGACGGTATTCTGACGATTGATTTAAATTTTGGGAACGAATTGGTTGCCCCACTCACATTTGACTGCGATGGCGATAGGGTCTTGGTTCAATCGCAAAATCCATATTATCTCTACAGATTAGGATCGACCTGCAACTAAACGTCACTTATTGTTCTGAGATCCTTGGCACCTTGGTCATGGAATGTATTGAGCAGGTGCATCCAGGCCGCTCTATCATTTTGTTTCAATCATGCTTAATTTCGGAATTACTTTAATACAGTTGTTTTTTAAAATTGATTGTATTAATTAGCTAAAACAGAATATTTTATTTAAGTTTATCAAAAAAGAAGATGAAATTCTTAGAAAAATACTATCCAATAATTCTTGCCTTTTTTAGCTTTCTGTATTCCATAGCCCTTTGGTTTTCAGGGCATGAAATGGAGGGGATGTATGTAGGCTTGTGGCCTGTGACCATCTTGGCATTTGCGATTGCCATAAGACAAAGGAGAAGAGACGATAAATAGGTATATTATGCAAAATCAATTCATGTTTGTTGTCGGCACCGTTATCTTTATCATTTACGTGTACTTCTATTTTAAAATTGTGTTGGGCAAATCAAAAAAGCGAAACAAAGAGTCTTAATGCCCAATGGATTTATATTAGTTCTTGAACTCGATTCCTTTTCATTGATAATTGGGTTTCAACTTAGAATTTAAGGAGACTGGTAAAGGACGAGGGCTTTGTCTATTTGGATTGACCGTAGCAATCGATAGTTTCGAACAAAAAAAGTCTCTAAGAATGGCGGTACGCGGTAAGAACCGATCCTTTAATGGATCGAAATCAGGTTTAAAATTTAAAGTAATTAATTTTTTACATTGCGCGACTAAAATAAGAGAAGGATTTGGTACACTGCTGGCCAATAGATGTTTAGCCATTACTGCCTTCATGACATTTTAAAATAGTTTATCACAAAGTTCAATGAGTACAAGACTTTTTATCGGTTTAACGCTCGCGGCACTCCTTACGGTCTCAACGGTCAGCGCTCAAAATATGGTAGAAACGGCCATAGCCATGGATAGTTTGGTCCGTCAAATTGATCCAATAGAGCTTGATGCGCCAGTTTCAAGGATCGATTCTATCATCAATTTTGGAAAGACCTATTTGGGCAAACCTTACCGATTTCAGATTGCGGACGGCAGTCGTTTGGACTGCTCGGGATTTGTTAGGCACGTGTATCAGGAGTTTGGAGTCGATTTGCCAAGAACGTCTGCCAGTCAGGCCAATTTTGTTGAAAAAACCACGATTGATCAACTTCAGCAAGGTGATTTGATGTTTTTTCAAGGCCGAAGTCGAAAAAGCGACAGAGTGGGTCATGTTGCCCTAGTTACTAAGGTGGACGGAGAACGTATAGAAATGATGCACAGCACTAACAGTAGAGGGATTATCATTGAAACCTTCAATGACAGCAGTTATTTTACCCCAAGATTATTATTTGTAGCAAAATTACCAAAGGAGGAAGTTTCAAGGGTGTTGTCCAAACCAGATATCCCAATTGACTAGGCTAACATGACTTTGGCAACAAACTAAAGGTCATGACTGTACACACAAAGCTACTCAATAGCTTTGCCTGAACGGAGGTTATTGCATTTCGGTCTAATTAGACTATGCCGTTTTTTTCTGAAGATACAGTATGGCTAAGCACGAAGTCAACATCAAGCCTGCTGGCAAATAGGTGATTGCAGCGTCGCATATCTTGAAATGCATTCCAATAGCCCCCAACATCATCACTGCCATTAAGGCCGCTGAAGGCATGATGGCCTTTTTGTAAACAAAACCTACAAGAAGCCCCAAGGCAGCCAAAACTTTAAGACCACCAACCAAATAGACCAGATTTTCGCCCAGTCCGTAGGCAGCAAATTCTTCTATCATATTGGTGGCTTTGCCACCCCTATAAATCGTTTCACGGTTGAAGCGAAAAAACCACACATTGAGTACCACCGCAGATACGACCAACATGAGAAGATGTTTTATGTTTTTCATTTGATTTTTTTTATACTGTTTATAAAAATAATTGAATTTATTAATAAATAAGCCAAAGCAGGCAAAGACTTTTCCAAACTGTCTTGAATAGAGATGCGTGTCAGGAGGGCGCCTCCCATCATCACTAGCAACAGTCCTGCACTGGCTATTCTGATTTTCATAAAGGGACTGGGCAGCAAAAGTCCAACTCCTCCGATGATTTGAGCCAAGGCTATGGCGATTCTGTAGTCAGAAAAACCATATCTGGTAAATTCCTCAATATAAAAAGGCATGAACAGGGCCAATGCACCGTAGATCATGTGGGAAATCCCAGAAAAAAATCGAATTAAGGTCACTATCATTTGGCGAAAGTAGACGTATTGATCGGATTATCGCTTAAATATGTCAGAAGATGGAAAATAGAGGTCTTCTGACCTATCAAGCCAAATGGCAAAATTCCAATAAATTTTGGATTTATTGACCCTCTTCGAGCTCTTTGTACGATGAGGTTATTTGGTTTAAGGCTTCGCCCGATCCTGTCATTTCCCAATTTCCCAAGGATATCGGCATATTGCCTAAACTGGTCAGGGAATCAAAAAATTGCTTTAGCGTAAAATCTTGACCTTGCACTCGAGCGACTTCCGCCATTGTTTCTTCAAGTAAATATTTGCCAGTAATATAACTGGTGCCATAGCCAGGCTGTCTGAGGTACAGTTGCTGTTCAAAAATCAATAAGTCCTTTTCGGTTTTCATCCAACCTCTTGGCGTGTATTCCGAATGAATTTTACCGGCTTCTTCCATGGTCATCATATTGGCATGGGCATATAATGATCCCAGTCCTCTGGCGGCTCTCTGGGCAATTAGAATATAAACGATCTCGCGAGATCGCGGGCTGTTGTCATATAAACCTGCATGCATGAACATTTCTTCGACGGCGGTTGCCAAGCCTTCATTTCTCGAGTCAAAAATGTTGTACAATAAGGCGTTTTTCCTGATGGGATTTTCATGAGGATCTTGCTCCATTCGTGCCAGTTCAAACCAATGGTAAAAATGTGAGTATAATGGTTTGGGGTCATAGTGGGCCGTTATCCAAAAAAAGTTCCTTTTTTCAACAGGAATGTATCGACCCAGATGAGGATTTAGAGCAGGCGCAAAATAATCTTCTACACTGACAATGTCATTGTCTTTTAAAAAATCCAGAAATTCTTTGGCAGCACTTTCCGCCAAAAGTTGATAAGCTTCTTCAGAATCCGCATCCTTCATAGGAGGCAGTTTTCGGTTGCGATGTTCTTCCAATTTCAAACTAGACCATGCGCGTGCAAGCTCGCGTTTGAGTATCATTACTTCATCATCCCAAGTGAGGGGCACTAAATGCACGTTCTGCTGATACCAAGTATAGTTTTCTTTGCCAATGCCTGATGACCCAGTTTTGGTTCTGCCTTCTTTGGTCAGCCAGTTAACAAAATCCTCAGTAGATTTCATCGCTTCATGAATGACCGATACTAGGGCGGTGTTTTGACCAACACCAGGAGCCAATAAAAGCGCTTCCAAATCCTTGTACTGACCCTGGTGATCTCTGATTCCAGCGATCCATAAATCACGGGCATTGCCAGTCAAATTCTTCTTGGCTTGAGCGTACAACCCCGGAATGATTTGTATAGAGGCGACCATTTTTTTGGAAGAAGCTTGATCCAAAGGGAAGCTGTAATGCCAAACCTCAGTGACCGCATGATGTGTTGGTCCTTCGTGGGCTGGAACGTCACTTTGATCGTTCCAGATGGATTTGTAAAAGGCAGGATCTCTTTCCCATGGTTTCAAAACCTTACAGTTAAAGATGTAACCATTCATTTCTGCCCAAAGGATGTGCCAATCGATTTGCTGACTGGTCGGCCATTGTTCCTTGGGAAGATTTTCTAAACGGGTTTTAAGAGCCTGAAATTGAGGCCATCTCTTGTCAAAACTTGTTTGAGAATAATCAGGAATCCCATTTTGTAATGGCGGTTGCTCAAAAGAACGCCAATCGTCAAACAGTTGAATAAGTTCTGAGGCACTTTGAGAAGCATTGTATTGATCTTGAGCAGATGTGGATTGGAAGATTAGTGCCATAATCAAGATGAATAAAAGACCGCAATTTTTCATGAAAAGGAATTAAGAAATATTTCGAGCCTCTGACATTAAGTAAAGTAAGGCTTTGAAATATACTTTATAAAAGTAACAAAATATAACTATATTGTAAAGACCAGAAAACGGTTTAAACTTATGCGTATTCTACTTTCATTTTTTTTGATCTCTGCATTTACTGTTAATGCACAGCACTCGGATTTCGGTGATCTCGAGAATTTAAAAATTCGAAGCATTGGCCCTGCCAATATGAGCGGACGAATCACGGCTATTGATGCCGTAGTCTCCAATCCGAAAATCATTTTTGTCGGGGCTGCTTCTGGTGGGGTTTGGAAATCGGAAAATGGCGGTTCGGCTTGGACTCCTGTTTTTGATGAACAACCGACTCAAAATATTGGCGCATTGGCCATTCAGCAAAGTGACCCAAAAGTGATTTGGGTAGGCACTGGAGAAGGCAATCCCCGTAATTCTATGAATTTGGGAATGGGAATATTCAAAAGTAATGACGGAGGAAAAACTTGGCAACACTTGGGGTTGGAAGCAACAAAAACCATCCACCGCATTTGGATTGATCCCTTGGATGATCAGACTGTTTTCGTCGGTGCATTGGGTGATCCATTTACCCCCAATGAAGATCGCGGGCTATACAAAACATCTGACGGAGGACAACATTGGGAAAAGGTGCTGTACACCAACAGCACCTCTGGTATTGGAGACTTCGTGGTCGATCCAAATAACGCTAATAGAATGTTTGCTGCAATGTATGACCACCGAAGAACCCCTTTTTCGTTTGTCTCTGGAGGCCCTGGTTCTGGCTTGTACTATAGTGGCGACAGGGGCTTGTCATGGAAAAAATTGGACTCTAGCTCTGGACTTCCCGAGGGAGAATTGGGAAGAATAGGATTGGCCATAGCACCGAGCAACTCTAACCGCATGTATGCAAAAATAGAAGCACAGAAAAATTTGCTTTACCGCAGTGAGGATGGCGGACAAACTTGGGTGGTCATCAATGACAACCCAAAATTCACCAACAATCGGCCTTTCTATTTTCAAGACCTTGCCGTCGATTCCGAAAATCCCGACCGACTCTACAACATCTATCAACCACTGTCGGTGAGTTATGATGGAGGCAAGAATTTTGACCCCAAACCGATGATTCCTGCCGATGAAACCAAAGGCATCCACGCCGATTTTCACGCCATGTGGATCAACCCCAAGGATGCTCAACACTTTATTATTGGCGGCGATGGCGGCTTGGGCATCACCTATGATCACGGTGCGAGTTGGTATTTTCCTGAAAATATTCCTGTGGCCCAATTCTATCACATCAATGTGGACTACGACACGCCTTTTAACGTGTATGGCGGCATGCAAGACAATGGCAATTGGTCTGGTCCTGCCTATACTTGGAAAAGAGGAGGAATTCGCACCTTGTACTGGCAGTACTTGGTTGGTGGAGATGGGTTTTACATCTCACCCGATAAAGGCAATTCGCGGTTTGGTTTTGGAACTTCCCAAAATGGCGATTTGTACCGATACGATAAAGTAAGTGGTTATTACCAAAGCATTGCGCCACAATCAACCGAGATTGATGCCCCTTTGCGTTTCAATTGGAATGCTGGATTTGCCAAAGATCCCCACGATGACCACACAGTTTATTATGGCTCACAGTATGTGCATCAATCGGTCGACAAAGGCGCCAATTGGACCATCATTTCTCCTGATTTGTCTACGAATAATCCGGAACATCAAAAGGGGGATTACGGTGGGTTGACGTTGGACATCTCAGGTGCAGAAAACTACAACAGCATTTTGGCTATTGCTCCCAGTCATTCGAACAAGAACCTCCTTTGGGTGGGAACCGACGACGGCCAGGTGCAGTTGACCCGTGACTCCGGCAAAACTTGGACTAATTTGACAGCCAACGTAAAGGGCCTACCTGAAGGGTCTTGGATTGCGCGTATTCATGCCTCTCGCTACGACGAGCAAACGGCTTGGCTGGTCGTTAACAATTACCGTCAAGGAGACTATGCGCCCTATTTGTTCAGAACAGATGACTTTGGAGAAACTTGGTTTAGAGTAGTCGATAATATGGACGTCAAAGGCTATGCTTTGTCGTTTGTCCAAGATCCTGTAGAACCAAACCTGCTCTTTTTGGGCACAGAAAACGGCCTTTGGATGAGTGCCAATCAAGGTGACGATTGGACTCAAGTTAAAAACGGATTTCCGAGTGTTTCGACCATGGATTTGGTCATTCAAGAAAAGGAATCTGCTTTAGTAATAGGGACATTTGGCAGAGCTATTTGGGTAATGGACGACTTAACCAGCTTGCGGTATCTTATGGCCAATAAACCGACTCAAAGTATAACGGCTTTGCCGGTCAATGAGGTGGTCCAAGTCAAAGGGTTATTTATTGCGCCTCCTGGGAATATTTGGACAGGGTTTCACACGACTTTCGAAGGCGAGAACAGGGTTTTTCAAAAGGCCGAATTACCAGTATTTCTTGCTACTGAACCTCAAGAAAATGATTCCATCACGGTTACCATAGAGGACGCCAAAGGACAGTTCGTCAATACCGTTTCAGGAACAGGGCTTAACAGAGGGTTGAATTATTTGATCTGGAATTTGGATGAAAAACCAACCTATCTTCCCGGATCTTGGGTGCATGAAGAATCCCGCGGGATTCCTGTTCTCCCAGGGGTTTATACCCTCAAGTTCCAATACCGAGGCCAAACCAGCTTGAGTACTGTTGAGATCGTTGCCGACCCTCGTTTTGAAATAGAGAATACTGTAGACTTGGAATTGTATCGCTATCAAAAAGCGGTGAATGATCAGGTGGTGAAGTTGTCCTACTTGCTGGGAAAAACCGAAGCATGGAATAAGGAGATAAAGGAAAAGCAAGATGCCTTGGAACAGAGGCGTGCGACAAATGAAAAGAGCAAAACGGTATTAAAGAACTTACAGTCCCAATTGACTGCGCTCAATCTAAAAACTTTGGACAAACCGGTCGACCGACAGGTCGGGGCATGGCAGAGTTCAAAAATAACTGCCTATTCAGCCGTTGAACAAGCCCTCAAGGCGAGTTCATCACGGATGACGGTTCCTTCAGTTCAAGATTGGAAGAGAGTTGATCTGGCCGAACAATTGGTTAAGGAATTCGAAAAAGCCGTAACTCAGTTCGAGCGCCAAGAATGGGTCAAATTCAAGAAATAAACAGAGGATTTTAGGAGTCGAGCATGGCTTCGGCTTCAATTTCTACCAAATAACCTTCACCGACAAGCTGGGCTTGGACAAGGGTATTAGCGGGGTCTATACCTTTAAAGCGGTGGCCATGGGCACGAGCCACGGCTTCCCAGTCATTGATGTTGTTGACAAACACTCGTGTTCTAACGACATCTTTTAGCGAACCTCCCAAGGATTCGATGGCTGCTTCGATTTTATCTATGACAAAATGCGCTTGCGCACCTGCGTCATGGCCTCCTACCAATAAATTGCCATGAGTGGCGGTGGTTCCAGAAACCAAAATGCGATTACCTTTTTTAACAGCTCTAGAATAGCCGGCAAAACCTTCCCAAACTGTTCCGCTGTACACTTGTTCACGCTGTTCGGACATGCTCACAGGCTGGTACACTCGTGGAATCTTGTCCAAATGATGGCTGAGGTCACCTGAAGCAGTCAAAAATGGTGGCTTGCGGTACTCGTCGCCACAATTTCCGGGAACGGGGGTAAGTTGAGCAATGGCCTCTTCAATCGAGTTCACCTCCGATTCATCTAATTCGAGTTCCAATAGCTTTTGGTGGTCTGCGATATGGGCGTTTTCACCAAGTCTCGCGCCGACAATTACCGCTGCTACATTTGGGTTTTCGAGCACAAATCGGCTCGCAATATTGGCAAGGGAAGTCTGGTGTTTTTGAGCGATATGGTCTAAGACCTTTAAAATATTTTGAAATTTTTGCCATCCTCCCGTGGCGTCGATAAACCGCTTGTATTTCATTTGCGACCAAGTCTGCAATTCTTTCATGGCAGGTTCGTCTCGTCCCAACCACCGGTCAGAAAGAAACCCTCCTGCCAATGTGCCATAGGCCAAAAGTTTCACGTTGTATTGTTCGCAAACTTCTTTCATGGCGCCCAAAGCTCGACGGTCTATCACCGAATGAGATATTTGATTGCTGACTATAGGAATGCCATGGCCAAGTGCAATTCTCAAATGATGTGCATCAAAATTGGTTACCCCTATGTGTCGGATCAGTCCTTCTTCCTTCAATTCTTTCAAGAAAATCAGAGCATCTAACCAGCTTGGATCGGGATAGTGCCAGGCATGAAACTGCATCATGTCCAGGGAGGTTTGTTGCATGCGATCAAGGGCAGTTTGAACGGCTTTCCTGACCTCATTTTTATCAATTGACCCTGGCTTTGGAACCCACTTGGTAAACAAATTTATGCTCAAACTGTTTGGATGATTGTTTTTACAAACTCCGGCTATGATTTCGCTCGACCCATAGTGATCGGCCATATCGAAAGCAGTGAATCCAGCGTCAACATACTTGTTCATGAAGGCAGCGGTATCAAGGGGATTGAGTTGACGTTCCTTTTCCATATCTGCAATTTGCCATAGCCCGATGATCAATCTGGGTACGGAGAGGCTCGTCGACAAATGGGCTTGTTTTTTCATGCTTATTCGGTTGGTAAAGTTTTAAAATGATCTCCCATTGAGCCATGTTGTTTTCTCAGTTTAACCCATTTGTAGAGGAATACTAAACTCGCCATTCCCATGACCATGAGCCAAACATAGGTGGAGTGAAAGTACCATGCTGTGACAGTACTGCTCATATCTTTATATAAATGTATGGTTAAAAATCCCGTTAAAAAAAACACGCCTGCCCATCCAACAAAGAGTTGAAGTCCCCTGTTTTTCAAAATTGTGATGTCATTTGACAGCTCAGGATTTCGGCGTTTGATGGTCAGTAGAGTCACACACATCAATAGAAAATTGACCAACATGGAAGTGACCATGATGTCAATGCCAAGAAAAAAATCACCTGCAAAATGCGATCCCAAAACCCCAACGCTAGACATGAGTCCCGCCACAATGAGGGCAATGTATGGGGTATTATTCTTGGTATGAATGGCAGTGATACTTTCAGGAAAAATACCGTCTTTAGCCCAAGCAAACATCAAACGAGAGACAGAAAGCAACATGGCAGGAAGGTCATTGATTAGGGCTACTGCCGCACCAAATAAAATGAGAATATCCAGTCCGCTGGGCAGTATCAAACTGAGCAACCCCGGAGCGGTGATGTCTTTTTGCAAGGCTTGTTCGGCTACATAGCTCCAAGGTACTATATGATAGACGGAGGCCGTAAAAAGAAAGTAAAACAATCCAACCCCTATAATAGCCACTAGTATGGCTAATGGCAGATTCCTAGTGGGATTTTTGGCTTCGCTTCCTGTCTGGGCAATGGCATCAAATCCGATAAAACTAGAAAATAATATGGCTGCGGCAGATAAAAATACCGACCACTCAAATTCAGGATCTGGAGTTATCAGGTGAACCATATTTTCTTTGGTTTCAAGGGCATCCAAAAAGTCGGAGGTATTGTAGAAAAGCCCAGAAAAAATAACAATGCTACCCAGACAAAATATGACGATGACCATAGGGATGAGCAACTTGGTGTAGGCTTTGATCCCCTTAATATTAAGGTAAACAAAGCTCCAGATTAAACTCAATCCCAGCCCCACTCTGATCCAAGGTTGATCAAGAAAATCCGATATCCAAAAGAACTCAGCACTATAGGCGATGTCTCTTAAAAACGGAATGGAAATATAGGCAATGACACCTATCACTATAGATAGTCCAAACCATTGAGAAAAACTTGCCACAAATCCCAAATAGGGATTGAGCCCTCTGCTCGCGTAGAGATAACTACCTCCAGCCCTTGGCATGGCCGAGGACAGTATGGCATAGGCCAAACCAGCGAACAACGCCGGAATAGCGGCAAATACAAAAGCCAAAAGTACATAAGGCCCAATAGAAGGCACGCTTCTGTGAATCATAAAGGGCACCACGTTAATGGATGCCCCAACCATGGACGACACCCCTGTTGCAATAACAGCGATGAGCCCCATTTGCCTGCTCAGTTTGGCCTTTGTTTTCATAAAGGATAAAGCTAAGTATCCCTATTGGGTAAAAAAAATATGATTGGATAAAAATAACTAAAATGTCATTTAAAGAATTAAACCAAATTAAAGCCACCTAATGCATGTGCCTGTGGGTGGGTGAGATTACAATTTCAGATGCTGGCCAAACTAAGGTCAACGCAACCTGAGCATTAGTTGAAAAGACAATTCTTCGGTTAAAACGATCCGCTCTAATGCGCTATTCCTGATAGGCTATTTCAAAAAGCATTTCATTCTTGCGATTGAAGAATCGAAAGGGAGAGTTATAAACCAATAACAGGGGTTTGCCAATGAGCTTCAACTGGTGTTGCTTGGCCAATGCAATTAACCTTTCGGTTTGCTTTACTTTGGATTTTTCTTTGGCGTAACCCCCAAAGCCAATCGCAATAAAATAGCCTGGTTTGGATTCAAACACCCTAACTCCTGGAGATTCGGGTGCTGGAGTGTTAACGGACTTAAACGAATTGGGCAAAACAAACTCCATAACCTCTTGTCCATCAAAATCTTTCATGTAAACTGGGGTTGTCATGGCTATTTTGGCCTTGTCTTGGTTTTTGCCAGAAATGTAACCAAACAAAGCGCCAAAGTTGTTGTCCGATTGAATTTTCATTACAGGGGGGTAATACCTTATTTCAAGGCCTTGCAAGTTTTTGACCACTCGAAATGGTTGTGTTTCATATTTCTGTCCCATAGTCGTGTAAAAGGTTATTGAAGCAAGCATCACAATTTTCAGACGGAAGCTCATAGCGGTATTTGTTTGGCAAACTTACAAATAATAGAAAAGTGCCTTTTCTTTTTTTCAATTTTTGAGCTATTGAGCTAATTATTAGACTTTAATGGTTTACATTTGAATACAGCTGCTCCATTTCTCCAATGTTCGACCCTACCTACAAACAAAGCGAATCATGAGCAGGACTCTATCATTCTTTGACGCACTTTTCGGCAGAATATTCTCTGAAGTCAATCAAAAATTGATTGAACGAGTCACACTTTGGTTGTCGCTATTTGGATTTGTGCTGCATCTTGTGCTCATTTATTCCAAAAAGTTCCATCTTTTTCACTTTGAACTCGAATCGCAATTGTTGGACGATCCAATCTCAGCCATATACACTCCTTTTTCTATCATTCTGGTCTATGAAATATACCTTTTGATAGTCTACTTGCCCCGTTCTTTTACCACAGCAGTGTCCAAACAATTTGAAATCATTTCTCTAATTCTCATTCGTCGTATTTTTGGAGACATTCCGAAAATTGATTTGAATGTGAATTGGCTTGACGAAGCCGCCAATCGACAACTCGTTTATGACTTGTTAGGGGTCCTGTTGATCTATTTTTTAATATTCCTTTTCAACTATTATCAGAAAAAACTGCCCAAGGTTCCCGTCAACGAGAGGTTAAAACGTTTTGTGAGTTCAAAAAAGGCCATCAGTTTAATCCTACTCCCCGTATTGATTATAACTTCAATCTATTCCGCTGTCAATTGGCTTGGTGTACTTTTTGGCGTGCCTCACAATGAGACGGTTTTACCCGATATCAATGCCGTATTTTACAATGAATTTTTTACCATACTCATTCTGGCTGATGTGTTTATTTTGTTGTTGTCTTTTCAATATACGGAGCGCTACAGTCAACTCGTTAGAAATACAGGATTTGTAATTTGCACAATTTTAATAAGATTGTCTTTCGGCACTACTGGATTGGCCAACATTTTGCTAATTGTTTCTAGCGTTCTCTTTGGACTAACCATCCTCAGAATTTATAATGCCATGGAAACCGAACGATAAAATACTCCAATAACCAATCTGATTTCATTTCTGGCTAACAGATTGTCTCCATTTGAAGGCGTATCTTTGATCATCAAAAACCCATTCTATGGCTCGAATTGGGAATACCTGTTTGTTGATCCGAAACCTAATTGCTTTGGCAGCTTTGTTGATGACAACAGGCAACACCGTTGGCCAAGCCTACATTAAAGGCAACGCCATGTCCACCCTATTAGGACTACCTCACATTGGAATTGAAAAAGGGGTGGGAGAGTTTTCGACCGTTCAATTTGACATCATGGGGTCGCCGTGGAAATCCATTCAAGGAAAACCAAGACAATTTGTTTTGGCGATTGTTGAATACCGTCATCATTTTAGTTCAAAACACAACGGCTTCTATTTCGGAGGGCATGTCGGTGGAACGGCCTATAACCTTCAAAAGTGGAACTATATCAATTCCGATCAGTATCAGAAGGGTTTTGGGCTGGTTTTCGGAGGAACATTGGGCTATCAAGTCCCGATAAATGAAAAAATCATGCTTGATTGCTTTGTCGGTGGAGGGTCTCATCAGGGATATTACAAAGGCTATTCGATTTCCACTGGCGAGAGATATGACGGCACAAAAAACTTCAACAAAAGAGGCGAATGGTTTCCCTACCGGGCAGGAGTCATGGTGTCCTACAAGCTGCGCTAGGATAGTATTTATAAAAATCTTCACTTTAGAAATCACGTCAAATAAGTAAATGTAAAACATTGACTTATAGATATATAATTCTTCCTTTTTCGAAATGTCACAGATTTAAAGTAACAATTTAATTGACGGCCATTTTTACCTCAATCTCCCAAAAAATTCATTGCTTCTTGTACGCTCTGGTTAAATTGTTGCAAGAATTGTGTGAATTATTGTTTGATGAAATCAATATAATTTTCTTAAGTTTGGAACATTATTATCAATACTTAAAAATCATTTAAATAAATCTAATATGATTCGAAATTTTAAAAAATTAACTTATTTTCTTCTATTTTTTGGCTTTCAAAGTTCGTTAGGACAGGTGATTAGTGAATACGTAGAAACAAATGCAGGAAGTGCTCCAAACGGGATTGAAATTTGGAATAATTCCGGGTATCTTTTAGATTTTTCAACTAATAATTTGGTGATTTCTATTGGACACGACGGAGCAGATTGTGCCGCTGAGTTTACTATTTCTGAGGGGACTTTACTTCCCAATGCAGTCCTGGTCATTGGAACGGATACTACTGTCGATACAGATGATACTTATCAGTTGAGGATCATTACAGAAAATAACGGATCCATGTTTTATTCCTATCCATTCACATTTGATGGCGATGATGTGGTCACCGTTTCCTATGGTGGTGAAGTGACCGATATGTTGGGGATTTGCTTGACTGATCCCGGGGATGCTTGGGAGGGCAATGGGGTGTCTATGGCCAACCAAGTTATAGTTCACAGAGAAGGAATTTACAATGGAACACCAACGGGTTTTTCAGATCCATCTTCAAGATTTTATACTCAAAGCACTGATCCGCATGAACCTATTATCAACTCCTACAATGTAGATGCCACAATACCATACAATTGGACCGATATTTCATCCACTGGATCTTCGGTCTATTTGGATGATGACGAAGTTAGCGGAGCGCTTCCAATTGGATTTGATTTTGAGTTTTACGGTACTACCTACTCAGATTTTTACATTTCGTCGAATGGTTTTATATCATTTACACCAACGACCAGTAGCGGCTGTTGCTCTGGAAGAAATCTCCCGACCACTGAAAATGGGTGGGGTGATATTATTGCTTTTGCTTGGACCGATCTCTATCCTCCGGGAGGTAATGGAGCCATTTATTATGAAACTATAGGTACGGCTCCCAACAGAACTTTAGTCATGAGTTTTGAGAACGTTGCAGAGTGCTGTAATGATGGTTCCTCAGTTTCAACCCAAGTATTGTTGCATGAAACTTCGCAACAAATCGATATTCAAACAGACTTTTTTAATCTGCCTGGTCGTACCACAACAATGGGAATACAAGGAGGCAATCCTCGTGTAGCTTCAACATTAATCGGTCGCAATAGTACGGGCTTTGTTTTAAATGATGATGCCGTCAGATTTAGCCCATCTACCCCTTTGGATGGCTTTGGAACACCCCCAGCTTTAAGATCCCCTGAACAAATTATTTGGGATGGACCTGTTATTGAGTTTTTTAAATGTGATTACGCAGATCCTTTTACAGCAGTCAATCAAGACAGAATTACTGATAACTTATGGATAACTCGAGGAAATCAACAAGGGCTTTTTAATGCAGTATTTCAACAAAATTACAATTCGGGACCAGCAGCGGGACCAGCAGGAACCTTATGGGCTCAAGGTAATTTACAAATGGATTTGAGTTCACTGAATTTTGAATCTTGGGTTGATGCGGTAAATTCGAATCCTCCTGGGTCAGTAGGTCAAACTTACGTTGTTTACAGCGTTTTTGATGATGTTTATTTCGAAATTACATTCACACAATGGACTCAGAATGGAGATGGAGGTGGATTTGCGTATACAAGAAGTACCCCTCGAATTTGGACAGGGGACGCCATCAACTTTATTAAGTCAAATTATGCTGATTGGACCCTACCAGAAAATCAGGATTATATTACAGATAGTGTGATACTGACCCGAGGGGATACTCAATCTATTTTTAATATTGCTAACGAAAGTTCCTACAGTGCTGGAGCTCCATCTGATACTGAGTGGGCAGTTGGTTCAACAGATATATTGCCTCTACTTAATTTTGACACTTTTGTAAATACTGTTGAAAATAGTCCTCAATCGTTTATCGGAATTCCTTTGGTTTTGCACCTTATTTCCGATAATCTTTATTTGGATGTTACCTTAACATCTTGGACGGGTGGTAACAATGGGGGTGGCTTTTCTTATACCAGAAGTACTCTTAACCAATTTTCAACTGTTGTTAATGACAATAATGAAATTACTTATGAAGATCTCAACATTTGGACTGGCAATCCAATAACCTTCGAAAAATTAAACTATGCCGATTTTAATCTTGAACAAAATCAAGATCGTATTACAGAAACTGTATGGATAACGCGTCAAAATCAACAAGGTATATACAATGTTAATCAAGAAAATTCTTATAATTACGATATATCGCCCTCAGGTACTCTGTGGTTTTGGGGAAATACCTCGAACTTCCTTACACACCCTAATAACACTATAGAATTCTGTAATGGGCAACTTACAGGAGGTAAAAGATGGGTAGACTGGCATGGCTGGTACCCCCCGGGGATGGTTGGACAAGAGGCGGTTCTTTATCTTGTAGAAGATGATGCTTATTTAGACATTATGTTTACCAGTTGGACTGGATATGGAGAAGGCGGCGGGTTTTCTTACATAAGAAGCACAAATTGTGACTACACTGATGTGACTGCTCCAGTAGTCTCATTACAAAGTGTAACCGTTACCTTGGATGAACAAGGTGTGCCATCAGATTTTAGCGCCTCGAGTTTTGACAACGGTACAACGGACGATAATCCAATTTCATTTTCTTTTGAGACTGATCCTGATTTATGTTCGTGGATAGGAACTGCAGACGTGACTGTTGTAGTTACTGATTGTGCTGGAAATAGTGCCAGCGCAATAGCACCCCTAACTGTAATTGACCCTATTGGCCCAACTCTCGAGGTTCAGGATGTAACAATTGTATTAGATGAAAATGGTCAAGCGACCATTTCGGCATCTGAGGTAATTACTTTTACTAGCGACAATTGTGATATGGACGGAATTTCGATCGACGGGTCATTTGTCATTCCTGATTCTACGCAGTTTGATATTTCCGAGTTTAATTGTTCACATCTTGGAGATAATATAGTTGAAGTGACTATTACCGACAGCTCAGGAAACCAAACTACTCAAAATATCACCGTTACTGTCTTGAATTATGAAGGGGAAGATACCCTACCTCCTATTTTTACTGTTGTTCCACAGGATGTTACCATTTCCTGCGACGAGGCAGTTGAGATTGGAATAGTTGAGGCCGTAGATAATATCTGTACGAATGAAGTGACGATTTCTTTTGAGGATACTTTGATTAACCAAAATGGCAATGATTATGATATAGAAAGGCTTTGGACTGTTAGTGATCCTTCAGGGAATTTTGTAACTCATTTACAGATTATTTCAGTTAGAGACACCACTGCTCCAGTAGTTTTGACACAGGACTTGGAGATCGAAATTGGGTTCAATCCTTTCGTTGAGCTTACTGTTGCGGATATTGACAATGGATCTACGGACAACTGCGGTATCGCTAGTATGAGCATTTCACCAAGTCAATTTGACTGCAGTATGATCGGAGATAACACAGTCACCTTGACCGTCACTGACTCTTCTGGTAATGAATCAACCGCCACGGCTGTTGTCACGGTAGGAGCCTGTGATTCGGACGAAGACGGCTGGTTAGATTTGGAGGACAATTGTCCTACCATTGCCAATACAGACCAAGCAGACAATGACGGAGACGGTATAGGAGATGTTTGCGATGATGATGATGACAACGATGGTGTTGTCGATGATTTGGACAACTGCCCTATGACCTACAATCCTGATCAGGAAGATCGCGACTATGATGGTTTGGGAGATGTTTGCGATGTTGTTGAGGTCAATGTCATGACTGCTATTTCGCCAAACGGTGACGGAGTTCACGATGCCTGGGTGATATACAATATAGAAAATCATCCTAATCATGATATCAAAGTGTATAACCGCTGGGGGTCCGAAGTTTTTGCTTCTAGAAACTATCAGAACAACTGGACAGGGACTTCTAAAAACGGAGGTGACTTGCCTGATGGAACATCATATTACTACATGATCGACCTGCAGGGTGATGGCACGGTAGACCTACAGGGTTGGTTATACATTTCACGTTAATTATTAAGAAATTACAGATGAAAAATAGAACTAAAATTATCATAGCAATCTTAGCCCTGAGTTCAGGGTTTGGCTTTGCACAACAAGAATCACTAATTACTCAATATTGGGATCATTTGAACTTTTTCAATCCTGCAGCAACTGGTGTTGGTGGTACAAAAGCCACCTTCACCATGCGCGAGCAATGGTCGCAAATTGCGGAATCTCCAGTGACTCAGATGGTTTCCTTCGGTACACAATCTGGGAATCGGGTAGGTTTAGGGTTTTCGATTATGGGAGACAAGACCTTTGTGGAGTCACAAACCATGGTAGGGGTTGATTTTTCATATCATCTGCCGATGTCAGAAGACCTGAATTTGTATCTTGGGCTGAAAGCTTCAGGTAATTTTTACAACATCAATACTTCTGGTCTAGAGACTTATGATGTGTTGTCTGATCCAGCGATTAATTCGATTAACAACTTCATGCCCAATGTTGGTATGGGCGCTTATTTGACTTACAGGTCTTGGTATGCTTCATTGTCTGCACCCAAGTTATTGGACACCAAAAGAGCTAGAGAGAGGGATGGCGTTGTATCGGCTGCTACTGACAAAACACATTTCTATGCGGCAGTAGGTTATGACTTACTATTGAATTCCATTGGAGGACTGATCAGCAATGAGAATATGCGATTGACACCTAGCGTATTATTGCGATATGTGGCAGGAGCACCAGCATCGGCCGACATGAATGCAATGTTACACCTGAGTCAAGCTATTGGATTTGGAGCGACATATAGAACGTCAGGAGCTCAGGCAGCCATTGTTCAACTAACCCTGAAAAATTTTAAACTGGGCTATGTCTACGAAACCAGTACAACTAATGGAATAGCAGACGCAGGCCAAACTAATGAAATATCTTTGCAGTACAGATTCAATTAGACTTTGTAACCTTATCCAACAAAAAGCCCACCGAGAGGTGGGCTTTTTTATTGAAACAAATCAAAATTTAGAATACCAAACCGTCAAGGAGTTCTACAAGAGCTGGGCTCGAAGGGCGAGGTGCATCAGCACTAACAATATTGCCACTAGGATCAACAAGGATGAACCGAGGAATGCCATCAATGGCATAATCAGTAATGATGCTCGATTTCCAATCACCATCGGCATAAAGTTGAATACCACCTAGGTCTTTTTCAGCAATAAAGGTTTTCCACTTTTCAAAATCATCTAGACGGTCAATGGAAACACTGACAAACTGCACATTTGCATCGTGGTATTTTCCTTCTACTTCCTTCAAATAGGGAATTTCTCTGATGCACGGTCCGCACCAAGTAGCCCAAATGTCAAAGTAAACATACTTCCCAGCCAAATCGTCCATAGAGGTTTTGCCGCCGGCGTAATTGATATAGTCGAATTTTGGAGCGGGTTGACCTTTGAACAATTTGCTGATGCGGTTATATTTTTCGGTCAACTCGGCCTTATCTTCGTCATTGGTTGAGATTTCCATCACACCAGAATAGATCTCTTGAACCCCCTCATAAGAAGGCGATAAATACCCGCCTAGAGCTTTGGCCAAGCCATTGCGGATGTTTTCACTTTTCAATCCTTTGATGCGTGCAATCACAGCCGCGAGCGTCTCTGGATGGTTCATCAGGGTGTTGTAGTCCATCATCTCAGAAGCTACCAGGTTCTTGTAGCTCGAAAAGGTTATATAATCGGCATCGTTGTCAAAGTCGACTTCTTTTAACGGCGCTGTAACAAAATCTTGAGCTTTGAATTCGGGATCTTCGGCATAATAGGCATGTGAAGATTCATAATACTTGAGCATACCCAAATATTCATAATTCAAATTTTTGGTTTCTATCTCAACAAATTCGGGATCGGTGGCCTTTAAGTTTTCAAGCAGAAGGGTGCAGGCCTCTTTGATGTCTTGATTTTTTTTGACATAAGCTGCCTCATCCAACAAATAGAGGGCTTTGTAGTCACCAGTTATTTTTTCTTTTTCTAAATATTTTTTAGCCAAATAGTTGTTGACGACAGCACCAGTGCCCGAGTAAACAAGGCTTTCGTCGTACTGCGCAGTATCCACATCAAGGTGAAGACTGTCTCCAGGAGTTAAGAAAATTGTGGTCATTTCGGCGTGAGAAAAGGAGTAATAGCTTTGAGTAACATGCAAGGTGTCGCTAAAAGTGCCATCCTCATTAACTTGTAATTCATGCGAAAAGTCACTTCCCAAAACGAAAGCTTTTTCCCCTCTTGGGTTTTGAATGGTGCCAGAAAACAGCACATAATCAGGAGTTTTTTCCGAACCACAACCAGACAGAATAAGCAGTGTCGTTAGTGATAAAATGGATTTAATATAGAACATGAGTGAATGTTTATGTTATTAATTCAAGCACTAAATTACAATAAAACCGCTTAGTCTAATTTTAATTTGCCATTTTGACCTTAGCAATTTTTCATTTCATTAGTTATCGGGCTTATTTTATAAATAATTGAATGATTTATCCTCTTGCCCAAATGGACACTTTTCGTTATTTTCGCAAACGATGACACATTTTAAAAAAGGCCTTAGTATTTTCTTCTTAACCTTATTTCTTTTTTCTTTCATAATTCAGCACTTTTCCCAACTGGTAGATGAAAGTAATAGTTCTATGGTCATGGAACCCGAAAAGGAATTGGAGCAGAATACCCTAGACTATCAGTGCCCAGTCTCATCACAAGGGCTATTTTTCCGCAGTAGTGATTCGCAAGAGCTACTATCACCAAAGGGTCATTTAGTGCAGATTTCTGGTGGTTTTCTCAACAATACTTCACCTCCTCCAGAAGCTTAAAATCAAGTTCAGAAAGAAAATTTCCCAAGTTTCATAGTTTGATTGCAAATACAAAAACGTAAAAAATTGAGTACGATGAAGAATTTATTTAAACATTTTAAAGGTGATTTTTTTGGAGGTATTACAGCTGGTATCGTTGCTTTACCTCTAGCGCTGGCTTTTGGGGTTTCCTCAGGACTGGGTCCAGACGCAGGACTCTATGGGGCAATTTTCATTGGTATTTTTGCCGCGATGTTTGGTGGCACGCCAACCCAGATTAGTGGTCCAACAGCGCCAATGACTGCTGTGAGTTTGGTAGTTATTTCAAGCATTATTGCTGCCAACGATGGAGATTTGAGTGTAGCTCTACCCGCTATTTTAGGCGTGTTTTTCTTGTCAGGATTAATTCAAATTGCCCTTGGTGCCATTCAAATTGGCAAGTACATTCGTTACATCCCTTATCCAGTGGTCTCAGGATTCATGACCGCCATTGGGGTTATTATTTTGGCCACCCAGTTGTTGCCAGTCTTGGGATACTATCCTAAGGAGGACATTGAATATGTCAATACCTTTAAGGCTGAATCGGAGCAAGTTCTGCTCGAAAAGATTCTCAAGGACGAAGCAGGCGAAGGCTATTTGGTGTTAGAAGATTTTACGGAAACTCAGCTAAGGGCTCTGAAAATTACTAACGAGGACATCTTGAACGAAGCCCAGTTATTGGCTGGCGATAAGGCCAAATCAGTTTATGGGTCTCTTACGGCATTGCCTAGAGCACTGAACAACACCAATCTACTTGAGTTGTCTTTAGCTCTTTTGACCATCATCATCATCTATGGCTTTAAGAGAATAACTACGGCAGTTCCTAGTACGTTGGTGGCACTTTTTATTGTCTCCGTGGGTGCTGTTGCCCTGGGCCTCGATTACAAACCAATCCCACAAATTCCTGAAGGTTTCCCAACACCCCGATGGGAAATTTTTACGCAGTTTGATTTTGCCCGTATGGCGCCCTATTTCATGACAGCAATATCCTTAGCACTACTAGGATGCATAGACTCACTTTTGACCTCAGTAGTTGCGGACAACATGACTAAAACAAGGCATAATCCTAATAAAGAATTGGTAGGACAAGGCATTGGAAATTCTGTTGCAGCCTTCTTTGGAGGCATACCTGGAGCAGGAGCAACGATACGGACGGTGGTCAACATTAATGCAGGAGGAAAAACCCGATTGTCGGGAATTATTGCAGGTTTACTCTTGTTGGTCATCCTTCTTTCTCTTGGTCCAATTGCCTCTCAGATACCAGCCGCGGTATTGGCGGGAATTCTTGTGACAGTGGGGATTGGGGTTATGGACTACAAAGGATTGAAGGCCATTCGTGCAATGCAGAAAAGCGAGGTTTTTGTCATGCTATTGGTTTTGGTTTTGTCGGTTTTTTGGGATTTGGTAAGCGCGGTTGGATTAGGACTGATTTTAGCCGCATTGATTTTTATGAAAAAAATTGGTGATGTCACAGCGTCACAGGCATCCATCGAAACTCTAGATCATCCAAACAATGAATTCTGGGCCGATGAAAAAACACATTTGAAAGCCATGAAAGGACATGTCTTTGTCAAGCACCTGAATGGCCCAGTCTTTTTTGGCTCTACTTCTGAACTCAAACAATTGACCAGTCAGATACCGGCAGAGGCCAAAGAAGTGATCATCCGAATGGATAAGGTGCCTTATATTGACCAAACTGGTCTGTACACCCTAGAGGATATTATTTTGGATTTGAATCAAAAAGACATTAAGGTTTCATTGGTTGGACTTAACCAACAGTCCGCTGTGCTTTTAGAAAAAATCGAAATCATTCCGATTCTGGTGCCAAAAAGTCGAATTTTCAAGAGTTTTGAAGAATGCCTAAACTTTCTATCTCTTGCAAAATAGGGGAATAACCGCGATCTTTATAATTATTGAGGGTTGTAGATGCTAACCGCTGATTTCAAAACATCTGCTTTGTCAAATGACATGGTTTTTGTTTTGAAATTGGCGTACATCTCCATTTGATCATCGTAATGAGGACTCTCTGGACGTCTGCTGTTGCCGTAAGACAGGACAGACTCGAAATAGGTCTTTTTGGGAGTAAATCGCACCAGTCCGATATAAGATTCTCCGTGAGTGATTTTTAAACGTCCGTTTTTGTAGGGTTCGCCGCGCATGGCCGTCACCACGTCAGGCAGTCCATAAATGGGCAATTCTTTGTCCCCACGCACCAGCTGTTGAAAATCGCCCAGTTGGACGCTGGTTTTCCCAAAATGAGTAATCATGTAAACCTTGGTTTTTTGAAGCGCTTGAAATAAAACTTCTGATGTGAAAACCTTGTCAGCACCCAGTTGATTGTAAAAAGCGCCAAGTTGATAGTATAAAACAGCATAAGATCCCGCTCCAAATGAATTCGCATCTGCTTTGCGATCCCACTGCTGAATACTCTTCAAAACATCAGCAACATCGGGATAATCACTTGGATTCATTTCAAATAAAACGTTGATATCCATGAAATTGTAGTGCAACGGAGTTGGCAGTTGGTGGTCGTATTTGACAGTTTTGAACTGCTCATAATTGATGGTGTCTTTAGCCTCCAGTAGCGATAACAAACGCGTGGATCGGTTGTTGTCATAAGTTTCGTAATTCATGGTCTTGGAGAATTTATCGGCACGAGGATTCTCGTCAGATCCAGTAGACTTGAATGGGCTGTGATTGGCGTTGTAGACAAATCCTGACTTGGGACTAATGACCTGGGGCAAGTCCTCGGTATTGTAGTAGGTATCCCACAAGGTGGCCATGGTGTTCCCTGGAACCACTTTAGTCCAATCGTATTTCTCGTTTCTTATGGGAATTTTACCATTAGAAATATAGAAAATGGTATCGTTGCGATCGGCATAGCCAATGTTATAGCCGGGTATGGCATTCATTTTCAGCACCTGATAGAATTCGGAGAAGGACCGCGCTTTGTTCATGCGCCACCATTGCTCCACGGCGTTGATGTTCGTTGTACTTGGTGTTCTCACAGAAAACGTCCCTTTACTGTTTTTAAGCGTTGGACCATAAATGCTATTGTAATACTTTTTCTTGACAGGGATGGGAATTCCAAGTAATTTGACATAAACCTTGGCCTTGTGCTTTTCGAGTCGATGGGCTTTGCCGTCGACGAAGTAAATGTCTTTCTTTTTTGAATCCATTTCCAAAGAGAACACGTCAGCTTTATCGGGATAATTGACGGTATGGGTCCAACCAAGGGATTCATTGGCTCCTGTAAACAGACAGGGAGCACCTGGAAAAGCAGCCCCAATGATGTTGGTACCTTCTTCACTGACCAAATGCGCCTCCAGCCACGACATTGGTCCTTCCAAGGGTTGATGGGTGTTGATGGCTAAAAAAGTTTCGTCTGAACCACTGAGACTTCGGCTGATAGCGATCAAATTGGACCCCTTGGTGTCATGCTCTATCTGCGGTGTGTAAACCGGCAATTCTTCCTTGACAATGGAACTCACCAATTGGTCAGCACCATTGGAAATAAAAAGTTGCAATTGGGTGTAAGCCAATAATTCTTTTGGACCAAGAGGAAAAAGTTCCTTGAGGATAACCTCCTTTGGATGATGTTCTGCATAGGCATTCATTCCAAGACAATAACCTTCCAAAATCTTTATAAATTCAGGACTAAGTGTATTATATAAACGATGAACTGTATTTTTAGCGCCAATGAATTGAGTTAAAAAATCTGCCGAAGCCCCTTTGAGCCCTATTTTTTTGCTCAAAAGAGCATTGCCAGCCAAATAAGCGGTCTGAATGGTCTGAAAATCATCCTCTGCTTGAGCCCATGCCAGCCCATAGGCTACCTCTGCATCGGTAGCAGCGTATATGTGAGGAACCCCGTAGGTATCTCGGATAATCTCAATTTGACTCGGGTTGATTTGGCCAAAAGCGATAACTGATAGGCCAAAATAAAATGTGATAAATGGTTTTGTATTCAAGAGAAGGAATTTTAACCAAAAGTATATTTTATTTTAAATATGACTCCTAATAACAGATACATGAATTTTATTACATCTAAAAACTATGCATTTAGTCGATATTGATATTAATTTTTATCGTTTTTCATCTATTCGTGAAATACTTAGTTTGGCGAATGGAGTTGTATTATTTTTACAGCATATAAATTACGTCGAATGATTGCCGTTATTAAAAAATTGTTGGGACTAGGCCCTAAAACTGACTTGTCTTACTTGGTGAACTCTGGCGCTGTTATTATTGACGTAAGGTCGAAAGCCGAATTTGAGGCAGGTCATATTAGGGGAGCGAAGAACATTCCGCTTAACGCCTTGACCGCCGAGATGAAACAATTCAAAAAAGATCAAATGATCATTACTTGTTGCGCCTCAGGAATGCGCAGCGCCTCTGCCAAATCCATTTTGAAAACCAATGGCTTTTTGGTGGTTTACAATGGTGGGGGATGGCAAAGTCTTGAACTAAAGCTATTAAAAAAGTAGAAAATATGAATATCGAATCGGTTTTTGAAAACAATAAAAATTGGATTGCAGAAAAATTAAATACCAGTCCGACCTATTTCGATACCCTTGGCGAGGGTCAAACCCCTGAAATTTTATACATCGGCTGTTCGGATTCTCGCGTGACCGCTGAGGAATTGACGGATTCAATCTTGGTGTGACTTATACTTTAGATATTAACGATACGTTTCAATTGCGTCCAGAAGTTCATTTCGTTTCGGTCAGTTATGATGGCGAATCCATGAATGGTTTGCTTGCTCCTATTCCTGTTCTCTATGGTGTAGGAGACGCTTTTACCCTTCAATTCGGTCCAACCCTTGGATTATCTCTTGAGGAATCCTCTGAAGATTATACCAATTTTGCTTTAGGAGCTGTTCTTGGGGTGTCTTATGCCTTCAACGATAGTGTTTACGGACAACTGAGATATCTGCCTCAGTTATCCAATTCTTACACTGGTGGTGAGGATTTTAAAGTGAGAACTAACACGCTCTCTCTGTCAATAGGATATAATTTTTAAATCCAGTAGTTGAATTAAATATAAAAGGGGCTCAGGCCCCTTTTTTATAACCTACAATCCCCTAATCTGCTGTTGACTCTTTTCCCATTGCTCCAACTTCGGGAATGCCCACGCAAAAAAGCCTGTCAAAACCCATTTCCATGAGTGTAATTAATACCTATTCACGCATCTATTGTGAAGAGTCAATCTCCGAATTCTAATAATCAAGATTGCCGTAGCCTAGAGAACAATACATGGCTATTAGCGCCATCGACATCAGTTCCATCTCCCTGTGCGTCTTTGCTCATTGGCTACTGCAACTTTGAAAAACTTTATATGTTATTTCAGAGACTATTATTGCTAATGTAGTTCAGCTTGAATACTGCCACAGCTGAGCATGCTGTTGCCAAAGTAGGGATTGCGAATAGTTTTTTCAAAACTCAACCAACTGGCTCCTTGATTGTTATTAGCCATTGGACAAAATTGACTGAACACAGTTTGCCCAACTCCAAATAAACTTACCACCTGCGTCATAGCTTCGGACAATGCTATGAATTGTTTTCTTTGATCAACAATGCCTTGAGCTTCGGACATCTGTTGAGCCAGACCGATTAGGATTGTTTTTTTGTCCGACCACTCCTCCATCGAAGACATGTCTAGTGAAGAGGCCGCAATGGCCTTTAATTCTTGAACTAAACTATTGGAAGTCTTGGCCGCTAAGGCGACATCATCTTGTACCAAGGCTTCCTTAAGTCTCATGTATGCCTGTAAAGCGTTTCCTAGTTCGGATTGAAACCCTGTTGGGGTATCTACTTGTCTTGGGTTCTTTTGACTCATCATAGAGTTTTTTCCACTCAATTGAGCGGCGGCGTCCACGGTGAATGTGCCTTTGGTCACAATGGTTTCTCCTGATTTTAGTCCTGAAATAATGGCGTAGTTTTGATTGACTAAAGGACCTAGTTCTACTTCTCGCAATTCAAAAACGGGAATGGCGTTGTCGGGCTTTACGTATACAATCGATCGCTTGCCAGTCCACATGACCGCACTGGAAGGCACAAACACTTCTTTACTGGAAGGGCCGTTTACTCCTTTGAGTTTTCCACTGACGAACATGCCTGGCTTGAGGGATCCATCACTATTCTTCAGTTCAGCTCTAACCAGAACCGTTCGAGTAGAGGAGTTAAGAGTCGGCTCAATAAAAGTAATCACAGCTTCTCGAGAGTCGTTTTTATAGGCATTCGAAGAAATGCTAATGGTTTGACCAACTTTCAAAAGTGGAATCTGACTTTCATAGGCATCAAACTTGGCCCAAACCGAGTTCAAATTGGCAATTTTGAACAGTGGCTGCCCCGACTTGACGTAGTCTCCGCTGTTGACCATTTTTTCGATAACCGTCCCTGAGGTATTGGCATAGATGGTTACAACGTTGGAAACTTTGCCGGACTGTTCCATGTTTTGGATCTGAGATTCGGAGAGTTTCCATATTTTTAATTTGTTGCGAACAGCTTGGTAAAGTTCAGGTTGAGTTTCCTTCAATCCTGCGGTGGTTAGCAATTCTTGTTGAGCCGCCACCAATTCGGGAGAGTAAATCGTTGCCAATTTCTCACCTTGCCTGACCATTTCCCCTGTAGTATTGACAAAAAGAGTCTCTATTCTGCCATTGAAATAACTCGACTGAATACTATTCAATGATTCATTTTCGGCAATTTTACCCGAAAGCTGTAGCTCATTTCCGTCCGCAATCTTACCTCCTACCACTGTAGTTTGAACATTGGCAAGAGCCATGGCGTTGTCGCTCATTTTAAACTGATTTGGCATCAGCCCAGCTCCTTCTTGATCAACAGGGGTAAGGTCCATACCGCACAACGGACATTGACCAGGATTATTCTGCATGATTTGAGGGTGCATCGAACAAGTCCACATTTGGTTTTGCCCACCCTCAACCATGTGATCATGAGATTCAATGCCTTGAGAGAAACGTGGACTAAAAAGAAGATAACCTCCTACAAGCCCAATGATTACTGCAATTATAATGGTCAAATTACTTTTCTTCATATCAGTACTGTCTAAAATTGAATGCCCTTACGGGTAAGGTTGTCCCTCAATAGGGAATGATGTTATTGTTTAATTTTATCGCTCACCATGCCACAGTTGATCATCATACTGCCAAACAAGGGATTCGTAACTTCTTCGTTTAGGCTCAACCAATAGCCCCCTAGACCCTGCTTGTACATAGGACAATACTGAATATAGATGACCTGTGGTGCTCCAGTATTTTTTACGATACCAATCATATTTTTAGTGATTGATTCAAAAGATTCTCTTTGTGCAGCCAAGTCTGCGTTTGGAATCTGTAAAGCAGTTTTAGCTACAGCTCTAACAGCAATGCTAAAGTATTGTTTGTCGTCAACTGGATAGAAATCAGGATCCAATTCCTGAATAGAACTGGCCAATGTTTTCGCATGCATGCTGGCGGACACACTGTCGTCTGAGACTAAGGCGTTCTTGAGCTTCATGTAGTGGTCTATATAAGTACCATTAGCAACCGACATGCTAGACTCGGGAGCGTGATGTTCTTTTTTGGTCTCTTTGCAGGATGCCAATAAAATGGCAATCGCTGTCAAGGTAATTAGTCCGAGGGTGGTGTTTTGTGTTTTCATGTGATTTGTTTTATTGATTTATTGATTACTTAAATAGTTAATGATGGCCGATTGCGAATAATAATTTTTTAGAGCGTCAATTTTAGCGACTTCTAAGTTCAACAAAAGTTCTTGAGTTTCGAGAAGGTCTTTAAAATCTTTGCTTTGAACTTCGTAATTTTTTAGCAAAAGATCCAGACTGTATATGGCTTTTTCTATATTTAAAGAGAAAGTCTGATAACTTATTCTAGCGGACTCGCGTTCTGATTGTGCTGCCACAAGAATATCCACCAATTGATTTCTCCTGTTATTTTTTTCTGACAATAGGGCTTGTTGTTTGAGGTTGTTTTGAACTGTTTGTGATTTGTATTTGTGACTAAAAATTGGAATGGAAAGACTGAGCATGGGCATGAGCATGTCTTTGCCGTTATCTTCAATTTCGAGGCCACTACGCGCTTCAACACTGACGTATTCAATGCCTAAACCAAGATTGGGGGAGGATTCTTTTTTATTGACCAACTCAGCCCCAGTCACTGAAGCAAACAGCTTGTCGTATTTGACCAACTCGGGATGCAACTCAATCGCATTGTCATCGTTAAGGACATCTAGCTCTGGTAAAGTTAAGTCCGATACCAAAGAGACGTTCATTTCCGAATCTCGATTTAAGAGATGATTAAAAGCGGTTTCTTCTTTTCTACTGGCCTGATTAAGCAGCTCTTTTTGTCGGTTGAGCTCATTTTGTCTCATCTGCAGTTTCAAAACATCAACTAACGAGGCCTTTCCTACTGAAACGGCATTCAAGGCGATGGTTTCATAGGTATTGATGAGTTTGATGTTGTCATCCAATACATCTTTTTTGGCTTGAATAGCAAACAATATGTAGTAGGATTGGGCAACTGCCAGTCTCAATTTGCGCTGTGCCAGCACCAAATTTTCGTATTCTACATTGGCTAAGGTCGAGGCGTAGTTTTGTCTGGCAGTAATGGTTCCAAACCAAGGCATCATTTGCCTCACAGAAAAGCGCAATTTCTGTGCTCCTGTTCTAGTTTCGGTCTCATGGACAAAAAATCCAAACCCTAATTCGGTATTGGGCAGCGAATTGACTTCGTTGACTTTTTCCAAGGCGATGTCGTTTTTATATCCTAAAGCTTGCAGCTCTAAATTGTTGGCTTCAGCCTCGAGTATGTAGGACTGCAAGTCTTGGCCTTGCGTCAAACTAATGACCAATAGGGCAAGTATGCTAAGACTGTATCTATTCATTTTTCTCTGTTCTTTTAAGTTCAAATTCTGCCTTCCAGCTAAATAGTACTGGGACAACAAATAGGGTAATCAATGCCAGCAACATCCCGCCAAAACTTGGGATTGCCATTGGAATCATGATATCGCTGCCTCGTCCAGTCGAAGTCAAAACAGGTAACAATGCCAGTGCTGTAGTTGCTGTAGTCATCAAACAGGGTCTGATGCGTTTTTGTCCTGCTTGAACGACCGCAGCATGAATTTCGGTAACACTTTTTGGCTCGAGGCGCTCAAAATTCTGTTTCAAATAAGTTCCCATAACTACGCCGTCGTCGGTGGCAATGCCAAAAAGAGCAATAAATCCTACCCATACCGCTACACTCAGGTTTATTGGATGCATTTGGAAAAGACTTCTCAAGTTTGTTCCCAAGAAATCAAAATTCAAAAACCATTCTTGCCCATAGAGCCAAATCAAAATAAATCCTCCCGCAAAGGCTACTGCAATGCCCGAAAAAACCATGAGTGAAGTTCCCACCGATCGAAACTGAAAATACAAGACAATAAAAATGATAAACAGGGCCAATGGAACAACAACTTTCAACGTTTTTTCGGCGCGCAGCTGATTTTCATAAGTGCCAGTAAATTGGAAGTTAACCCCTTTCGGCACTACCAATGCGCCTTGGCTAATTTTATCATTGATGAGGGACTGAGCGTTTTCAACAACATTGACCTCGGCATAGTCGTTCAATTTGTCAAAAAGCACATATCCCACTAGAAAAGTATCCTCGCTTTTGATCATTTGAGGACCTTTTTCGTAAGAAATTTGAGCCACTTCGCCCAATGGAATCGGGTTGCCTTTTCCAACGGGAATGTAAATGTTACTTAGGTCTTCGGGAGTAGAGCGCTGCTCTCTAGGATACCGAACTCGGATGCCATATCGTTCTCTTCCTTCCACCGTTTGAGACAACACCATTCCGCCAACAGCTACTTGAAGAACCTGTTGAACTTGATCTACGGAAAGGCCATATCGAACTAATTTTTCACGATCAATGTCGATGATGAGGTAGGGTTTGCCCACAATTCGATCAGCAAAAACCGCCTCTGCCTTGACCCCTTCGGTTTCTTTCAGAATTTTCTCTAACTCAAGACCAAAGGCCTCGATGTCTTCCAAGTTTTGCCCTTTGACCTTAATACCCATTGGTGCGCGCATTCCTGTTTGAAGCATGACCAAACGAGTTTCGATGGGCTGTAATTTTGGGGCAGAAGTCACTCCAGGCAACTTACTGACCTTGACAATTTCTTCCCAAATATCATCAGTCGATTTGATTTCCGGCCTCCAGTTTCTGTAATATTCTCCGTCTTCGTCTTCGATCAATTTTGCGGTGGACAAATCAAAATCAGAGGGATCAGTTTTGCCAATATACTGGTCGTGATTTTCTACGGTTAGGTTGGGATTAATCGCTAATCCGCCATCTTTTAGCATAAAAACACCGTCATCGTTTACTTTATACCTTTGGGGAATTCCTCTTTCATTACGAGCATATTCGGGTTTGTAAATGATGACGTTCTCATACATGGACAGCGGCGCTGGATCCAAAGCCGATTCCGTCCGACCAGCTTTTCCAACCACAGAAGCGATTTCTGGAAGGTTGGCTACAGCCATATCCAGCTGCTGAAGAACCCTTTTGTTTTCTTCGATGCCAGCGTGGGGCATTGAAGTAGGCATGAGTAAAAACGACCCTTCATTGAGCGACGGCATAAACTCTTTACCAGTTTGTCGCATGATGAGCAGCCCGCAGACCACCAAAGCAGTTGGAATAGAAAGAAATAATATTTTGTTATTCAGCGCCCACGTCAATAGACTCGTATATTTTCTGTGGAACAACCAAAACACCCCCAACAGTCCGAAGCAAATGATGGCCACAAATATCAAGTTGATGCTGATGGACCGATCAAACCCAAGAGGACGCCAATAATCTGCCAACAGTAAAATGATAGTAGTGCAGGCGATGCCTACATCAATAAGTTTAGACCGAGAAGGAGTAACTTTTTCCAATTGAAGCAGCACACCCGATAGAGCAAATGCAACGATTGAAAGTCCTAAGGCATAGCCTGAGACCAAAACTACTAGCCCAAGTATTCCTAAAATGAGATGTAACATTAGTCTTACTCGAGGTCGAATCTTTCTTTTTTTGAAAATGTATGCAGCAAATGGAGGTATAAAAAATAAGGCAACTGCGATTGAAGCGCCTAATGCCATGGTTTTGGTAAAGGCGAGAGGTCGGAATAGCTTGCCCTCTGCACCAATCATTGTAAATACTGGAATAAAACTGATGATGGTGGTCGACACAGCGGTTATAATGGCGCCAGACACCTCTTTGGTGGCATTGTAAACAATTGTATTAATTCCTAATTTACCGTCATGTTCGTCGAGGTGTCGAATGATGTTTTCGGATAAAATAATTCCAACATCTACCATAGTGCCAATCGCAATGGCAATGCCTGATAAGGCAACAATGTTGGCATCCACCTCAAAATACTTCATCCCTACAAAGACCATCAGTACTGCAATAGGCAACAATCCCGAAATTAAAATGGATGCTCTTAGGTTGAAAACCATGACCACTATAACAAAAATGGTAATCAAGATTTCAAGAGTTAGTGCATCATTAAGGGTGTTCAAAGTTTCTTGAATCAACTCGGTGCGGTCATAAAAGGGAACAATGGTTAACTGAGAAGTGGTTCCGTCGGCCAAAATTTTGGAAGGTAGCCCTGCGCTCAAATCGATGATTTTGGCTTTGACATTTTGAATCACTTCCATTGGGTTTGCGCCGTAACGGGCAACAACAACGCCTCCAACGACCTCGGCGCCTTCTTTGTCCAAAATCCCTCTTCGACTGGCAGGGCCTTCTGCGACTCTAGCAATATCTTTGATTCTGATTGAAACAAAATCTTTTGAAGAAACAACGGCATTTTCTAAATCAGCAATAGTTTCAACATAGCCCAGTCCTCGAATCAAATATTCTGCTTGATTGATTTCTATGGTTTGAGCCCCAATATCTTTGTTGTTTTTTTTGACTGCCTGAACGACTTGGTCAAGGCTGAGGCCATATTGCCTCATCAATTCTGGATCGACATCAATTTGATATTCCAAAACGTGTCCACCAATTGACGCGACTTCCGAAACTCCATCGGAAGAGGCCAAGGCGTATTTGACATAAAAATCTTGAATGCTTCTCAATTCTTGTAAATCCCAGCCTCCAGTAACATGACCGTCTTTGTCACGTCCTTCAAGGGTGTACCAATAGATTTGACCAAGGGCAGTCGCGTCAGGACCCAAGGCTGGACTGGCCTCGTTCGGAAGCAAACCACTGGGCAGGGCATTCAATTTCTCTAAGATTCGACTGCGACTCCAATAGAATTCGACATCTTCGTTAAAAATGATGTAAATGCTCGAAAAGCCAAACATCGAAGTGCTTCGAATCGTTTTTACTCCTGGAATACCGAGAAGCGCCGAGGTGAGCGGATAGGTAATTTGATCCTCAATGTCCTGCGGAGATCTTCCTTCCCATTTGGTGTAAACAATTTGCTGATTTTCGCCAATGTCAGGAATGGCATCTACGGCGACAGGATTGTTAGGCAAAAATCCAGTATCCCAGTTAAAAGGAGCATTGACGACTCCCCAACCCACAAAGAGGACAAGGAGCAGAAAGGCTACAAGTTTGGTTTCTATTAAAAATTTGATGCTTTTATTGAGCATAGCCTGAAAATTTGATTTTGAGATGATAGAAGTGAGTACCACAACGCACTTGGCCGATGAGACAAGGTCCCTCGACAAGTACGACTAAAATCTAAAAATCAAATCAAGAAGGTCTGATGAAGAACTTGGACGTTCCTGACTATAATTGGAGGAACGTAGTGTTCAAAAGTAACTTGCTTGTCACCATCAAGTAGAGGCAACAATTGATATGCGGTTGATGGGACTGCATCAAAATGTAGCGGCTCGAAGGCCCATTGATGTGCTGCCAAATTGAGTTCATCTTGTCCTTCAATATGAAAGATTTTATTGGAACAACAACCGGTTTGTACCAACTCACAACCCGCAGTTTTACTGTTGGTTTGAAGCACTTCCATACCACAAGACTTGGCGTGGCCAAACCATGAGGAATCGACCAGGAAATTCCCGCAATAGTGCTGCTCTACGGTATACGACAAGGTAGAACAGAGCACTAAAAGTGCCATACTTACGGACGCTATTTTTAACGCAATTTGCTTCATAGACAATGACAAAGCTACAAATTATTTATTTGCAACTCTTTGTTTAACAAAATTTTAGATTTTTTGCATCTGTTCGAATTGCGCGATGAACTGGACTAAAGTCAAAAACTTTTCTCAGTCCAACTACCCGTGTTGTGGTGTGATTTAGTTTCGTGCTTTTACTTGAACATCCCAAAACAAAAACGATGAAAAAATTTTCCAATATCTTGAGCTTTCCTTTCGGACTCTTCATGTTGAACGCAGGTCTGAATAAATTTTTGAATTATATGCCTATGCCAGACGACATGTCTGACGCAATGAAAGCATTCATGGAAGCCTTGTTAAGTGTTGGCTGGCTTGTTCCTCTTATTGCAGTAGTAGAAATTGTTGCCGGACTGATGATTCTTTTTCCAAAGACCAGACTCGCTGGAGCATTGGCAATGCTCCCCATTTCTGTAGGCATTTTATTGACTAATACCATTACCGATACTTCCGGTTTGGCAATTGGAATTGTAGTTTTTGTTTTGAACATAGGGATACTATTCTGTCACAAAGATCAATTATGTCCGTTAATGGGATGTCAATTAAAGACCAAGTCGTAGTTTAAACAAGCTCATTTTTTGATGTCAGAAGGTAAAACGGGAGTCTTTAAATTGACCGAAAGTGCACGCATCAAGTTGGCATCATGGCTAGACCGCTCGGCAGTTTGGGTCAGCGAAAACTGGGGCAAGGTCCGTTCGGTAACTTCCCGAGAAAAAAAGGAAACCGTGGAAGCACTGCTCATCCTAAAACAGATCGTTTTGCTCAAAGAAGTGAGCGCTGAGGACAAAAAATTTGTGAAAAGCCAGTCTGGAGACATTGTAAAAATATTATTTCTGATCAGTTTAAAATTTATCCCCATCCCCATACCAATGACCTCAATGCTCATTTATTTGGGCAAGAAAATAGGAGTAGACTTTCTCCCTAAGAAGCAGAGGGATTAATTTTTAAGTGTATTCAAATTACATAATCTTATCTTTGCCCAAATATAAACCTATGTATACCAAAAAGGAAATTGTTGCCGATTGGCTCACCAGATACACTGGAGTGGAGCTTTCTGACTTTGGAGAGTACATTTTATTGACGAATTTTCAGAAATATGTCACTATGTTTTCCGAGATGACTGGCGCACCAATCGTTGGCCTCGACAAGCCCATGTCCTCGGCATCAATCAACAACATTACCATGATTAACTTTGGTATTGGAAGTCCCAATGCGGCATTGATCATGGATTTGCTCACAGCCATAGAGCCAAAGGCAGTGTTGTTTTTGGGGAAATGTGGGGGATTGAAAAAAAGAAATAATATTGGAGACTTTATTCTCCCCATTGGAGCCATACGAGGAGACGGCACTTCGGACGATTACCTGCCCAAAGAAGTGCCAGCCATGCCGTCCTTCGCCTTACAACGCGCCATTTCTACTTCCATCCGACAAAATGACGTCAGTTATTGGACCGGAACGGTCTACACCACCAACAGAAGAGTTTGGGAACACGACGAAGAGTTTAAGAACTACCTGTCCAAGATCAGAGCCTATGCCATAGATATGGAAACAGCCACCTTGTTTGTGGTTGGATTTCATAACAAAATCCCCACTGGTGCTTTGCTGCTCGTTTCGGACCAACCTATGGTAGCGAGTGGCGTCAAGACTCAGGCTAAAGATGCGGTCAATTCAAAGAAATTTGACAGCACTCACATTCAGGTTGGAATCGACGCCTTGATGGAGTTGATCACCAAAGGGGAAACTATCCGTCATTTGAAGTTTTAGTTTGACCAAATGAACTTATCGATGATTTCTGCCTAATCAAATCAACCTTATTTTCCTTGCAAAAGTTGTTATGAATCTGATGAACAGTCACTTGAAGAATATGTACTATTTAGGGCGTTTTAATTGATTTTATTTCAAAAAAACATTTTTTACTTATTTTTGATTTAAGCATATGTTAAAAAGTAAATTCAAACTTAAAATTAAAATGAAAAACACAATTAAAATTCTTGCACTTGTTTTGATTTTTCAAATGAGTGCTCAAAATGTAAAAACCTCAGGACAATGGTTGACTGGGGAAAACAGAGGAAAGAGTTTCGTCCTTGCATCTGATGAATACATGGACCTTTATCTCGGTACTGTAGCCGCCTATAATGCCGGTGATGTAGAGAAGGAACTTTCGTATTATGAAGCAGCATTCGGAGCCGAAAACAGAGAATTCACGACCAATTGGCACGCTTCTACGGAGAAAGTGACAAATACACCCGAAGTTATTTTGCCAGTTAGGCTTCAGGGTTCAGACGATGCTCTGGTATTGTCATGGTCGACTGAAGACAGATTATGGAACAACGGTTCTACTGAAAAAATGTCTTTGATGGAAGTTTATTCATTCAACAAAGACAAGAAGATTAGTGATTTTTCTCAATGGTACAGAATCGATCGAAACAATGAATTTGGACGTCGAGTAGGGGGCAAATTTTACGGAGAAACTGAAACCGAATATACGGGGAGGCCATTAGTGTTTTCAAACAGAGGCGAGGTTGAGGTCATCGAACAATTGATGCAAGATTACAACAACATGAATGCAGAAGGGTTTTTTGGAGTATTTGCCGAAGGTGCTGTGATCGAAGGGTTTGAGGGCGAGGTTACTCCTATAACATTAGAAATGCTTCAAGGCTATTTTGATACCCTCGCTTCAGTTTCTTGGAAACTTTATGCCATTGTTCCTTTAAAGATTTATAATACAGATCCCGCTTCTGGCGTGACTGTTTTTTCTAGAGAAGTGAGAACAAGTAAAGATGGGTCTGTTTGGGAAAAGGATTTGGTTGAGAACTTTTATTTCAACGTTTCAGGAAAAATTGATCGTGTGATTCAATTTAGCAGAGACATCACTCAAAAATAAATACCGTTTTCGCATTATAAAAAAAGGGGCTATTAGCCCCTTTTTTCATTTACAGTTGTACAAATTATTTACGGGTGAAGGTCAAGTTTTGTCCTTGAAATTCAAGTTGAAAGCTTGATCGATCCTCATTGAATTGCATGGACAGGCCAGCTTCGGCAAGAGTAAATTTTCCGTTGCCTTCGTTTTCTAGTGGCAGTTCGGGCTGTCCCTCAATAACAAGGGTCAACGCCCCATTAGAAGATTTGGTTTCTATTTCGATGGGTGCTTGAGCCGATGTAAAGACACCGCTATAAGGCGTCAAATCTTCTACCTCGGTTACACCATCAACACTGGAAGACCAAGTGTTGTTAGACTCATTCATATCGGGAAGTACCTTGTCAGGATCAATCACTACTTTTTTCAATGCCATGGTCGATGGAACTTTGAAGGTCCAGTTCACATTGCGTTTCCAAATTTCTACAGGAAGCGTGTGACGCATGGTTTCACCATTTTCCATAGTCAATTCCAATTCGACTGGCATTGGCATTTGCTCCATGTTTTCGA
The DNA here is from genome assembly GCA_027592025.1 of Bacteroidota bacterium. Taxonomy (GTDB): domain Bacteria; phylum Bacteroidota; class Bacteroidia; order Flavobacteriales; family Flavobacteriaceae; genus JALRKI01. The sequence goes on along the minus strand of JAQCIQ010000017.1, from coordinate 3,281 downwards.
TGGTAATGACAGCACCTTTCGATGGATCGCCTTCGGCATACTTCACCTCAGTAATGGCTTGATCGAGTTTCCAATTGTTTTGAATCCAAGACCTCCAAAACCATGACAAATCTTCTCCCGAAACATTTTCCATTGTTCTAAAGAAATCATCAGGCATCGGATGTTTGAACGCCCAACGGTCCACGTAGGCTCTAAAAGCTTTGTCAAAACGTTCTTTACCAAGAACTTGTTCGCGTAGCATGGTCAGTCCTACACCTGGTTTCATATAGGCCAATAAGCCCAAATTGCGTTCTTTCAAGTTGTCAGGAGCGCTAATGATTGGCTCCAAATTGTCATTGGTCAAAACGGTTGAATACTGATGCATGTTCATTTGAGGATCTTTGTACTCTCCATTGTTGAATTCAGCAGAGCTTATGGAATTGATGAAGGTGTTGAATCCCTCGTCCATCCATGCAAAAAGGCGCTCGTTTGATCCCACAATCATCGGGAACCAAATGTGTCCAAACTCGTGATCAGTAACACCCCAAAGACTGCCGTTTTTCGCTCTGTAACTGCAAAAAACGATGCCTGGGTACTCCATCCCTCCAACAATACCGGCCACATTTACTGCCGCAGGGTAAGGGTATTCGTACCACATTTTGGAGTAATGCTCTATCGATCCTTTCACGTATTCTGTTGAGCGACCCCAAGCGTCTTGTCCGTCGCTTTCAACTGGGTAGGCCGAAATGGCCATGCTGGTCTTACCACTTGGCAAGTTGATGCGAGAAGCATCGACGATAAAAGCAGCAGATGAAGCCCAAGCCACATCTCTAGCGTTATTCATTTTGAATTTCCATGTCAATTCCGATGCTCCAGTTGGTCTCGAATTGGGATCAGTCACTTCTTCGGCAGAGCGAATCATAACTGTAGTGTCGCTTTTTGCAGCGGCAGCCCAACGATCCATTTGAGTTTTGGTGTAAACCTCAGAAGGGTTTTGTAGCTCACCTGATGCCACGACCATATGACCGGCGGGAACCGTAATGGCCATGTCAAAATCGCCATACTCCAAATAAAACTCTCCTGCACCCAGATAGGGTAGGGTATTCCATCCATAAACATCGTCGTAGACACACATTCTAGGATACCACTGAGCAACGGTATAGAGGTTGCCATTTTCGGTCGCCAAAACTCCCATACGGTCTGAGCCATAGTCGGGAGAGGTGAACGAATAATCAATTTTTAAGGTAATCTTACCGCCTCGGGCATCCAAGCCTTTTGGCAAGTCGATTTGCATGCGCGTGTCGACAATGCGATAGGTCAAATCAACCGAAGTGCTTTTGCGACCGCTGCCGCTGACCATTTTCACAGAAGTGATGTCGTAGCCTCCGTCAAATTCTTGACCTCTGGCGCCGTTACGGCTGCCTCTCAAGGGAATGATGGCATTACCTCTAGAATCTTTTTCAAACAGATTTTGATCCAGTTGCATCCACAAGAAATCCAAGCGGTCTGGGCTGTTATTGGTATAGGTCACGGTTTCAGTTCCTGTGAGTTTTTTTGCAGCGTCGTCCAAACGTACTGCAATGCTGTAACTGGCACTGTTTTGCCAATAGGCGTGCCCTGGCTGACCACTCGCCGAGCGAGTATCCGTTGCGTTTTTGGTGTAGAAATGATTGCCAAAGGCCTCGTTGTAATCGTATTTTGATCCTTCTTCTTGCGAAAAAGCGGTCATAGCAACGAATAACATGGCAAACAGTAGCGCGAAAATTTTAGAAAATCTTGTCATGGTAAATGATTGAAATGGTTTAGTTTCTTGATAAGCACTGCAAAGTAAAATAAAATGCTTTAGCGTGAATTATTTTTAGAATAATTTTAAGAGAATCTGTAGTGGAACGTATTGATGAGGGTGAATTAAGCACAAGGTTTGGGGTATGGCTTGTGGCGGTTTCGAAGCACTTTCCTGTCCACCGAAACCAAAGCTAGCTGCGGAGCGAAAACCTTGCTGGCAGTAGTTTGGCCGCCATAAGCTACATGCTGTGTTGTGCCTTCGTGCTTTTTTATTTTGTTAATTCGTCCTTCATTTTATAACAATGAGCAATTAGTCCTTGTCCGACAATTGAATTAGTACCCATAGTCAAGTCTTGTTCTTTTTTGTCATTGTCAAGCCAAAGAAAAAGCTTCTCGTTGTCAAAGTAGTATCTGTCTTCTTTTACTGTTGTTTTCTTAGGGTCAAAGACTTCGTTGTCACCATTTTCCTTTGCAGTTTTTTTGTCCCAATAGATTGGTCGGTTATAATCAAAGTCCTGGTCAAATGCGAATATTAATCGTCCATCACTGAAGTAGTATTCAATTTGATTTTTCCCTGTCTCGCCTAACCACACAACTTCAATTAATTTCAAATTTCCATATTCATAATAAGCTGTCGCTTGTCTACCTTCAGTCGATTCGTCCCAAATTTGAATCTTTGTAGTGTTGTAAGAATCAAGATTGGTTCTTATCCCGTTATATTTTAATCGAATGTCTTTGACCAACGAGTCTTTGTCCTGACCAAATAAGAAGTTACTTGACAGTAAAATGATAGTTGATATGATTATTAGTCTAGTCATTTTCGCATGAGGCACAACGGTTTGCGTGTATGAGAAGTAGCGGATTAAAATGCACTTCACTTTCGGGCTGGCACATACTTTTATTAAAAGCACAGACTTATGATTTAGCAGTGAAGCCGCTATTTCTTATACACGCTGTTGTGGTGTCGTTATTTTTCGTTCCCAAATTTATTTTTTATTGCTTTTTCAACTCGTATTAGTAAAACCACTACCATTAATATCATTAATCCTAATCCTAAAAACATTCTGAGTTCACCATCAGGATTATATATTAAGCCGATAATAGAACTTAAAGTTAAAATTGCTGCAAGTTTAATCATTGCTATAGCAGAGTATTTTTGAGAAAAATCCCACCTTTCTTGATTTTTCATTGAACTCCTTGTTCTATACCCATAAAGTGAGTTTATTTTTTTCGGTGGAAATTTTAGCATTATAAAACCTGCAAGCATAAAAATCAGTCCTGAAGTTGATGGAATTAAAAATAAAGGATTATCAAAAGGCAAATTCATATTTATTTTTTGATTTTAAATTTTTTTGAGTTTGATTTAATCAACAAGTATGGTATTCCAATAGCCATTGATGTCCAAAAAGCAAAATTTTCAATATTAGGGCTTTCAGTCATATCAGCGATGAAGTAGCCGACAATTATGATAAGAGCCATTCCGAACATTACATTTCGAAATTCACTTGCTATTCCTT
>JAQCIQ010000005.1 GCA_027592025.1 Bacteroidota bacterium | reverse complement strand
TTTTTGTTGCCAACGAGGGTTAACAATAGCAACACGGTAGTATACACTTGAATGATCGTTTGGATCTTCAAAAGGCAATCCTTGAATGTCCAAGTTACGCGGAATCCAAGTCAATACAGTAAAGAAGTCACGCGTTGGACGTCTGGTGAAAGTGTTAGTGTAACCAACACTTGTGTTGAAGCTAAGCTTGTTGCTCAACTGCGCACGTCCACCAAAGTTCAAGTTCAAACGACGCAGTGAGTTTTCAGGAATGTATCCTTTTTGATCGGTGTGACCAAGTGAAAAACTAACACCATTGTCCTTATCGAAGTTTTTAGTCATTACGACAGACGTAGTTTGTCCACGACCTGTGTCGAAGAAATCATTTACGTTGTCTGGGTAAGCTTGATAAGTTGTCGTTGCCCCAATGTATTCTGGAAAAGAAGCATTGTAAGAAGCAATACTCAAGTGGTGAGGTACAGTTTGTCCTGCAAAAGCAGCACCCCAAGTACCGAAGAATGTTGTGTTGATAGTATTATCAGCACCTTGTCCATACTTGTTTTGGAATTCTGGTAAGTTAGCCACTTCAAGGAAAGAAGAGGTTGACGAAGCCGTAACTTCAAACTTTTTTTCAGTAGCACCGCCACCTTGTCCAGTTTTAGTCTCAATAACAATAACACCATTACGACCATCTTGACCGTAAAGAGTTGAAGCCGCAAGACCTTTCAATACGGTAAGTGAAGCGATGTTATTTGGATCGATATCAAAAGATCGACCTCCTGAAACTGGCGCTCCATCAATCACATAAAGCGGTTGGTTCGAACCAGAAATGGAGTTTTTAGATCGGATGATAATGTTGGCCGAAGATCCTAAGAATCCCCCTCCTGCATTAACCTCTACACCAGCAACTTTACCAGATAAAAGTCGAGAAACGTCAGCTTCTGGCTTTGATTCAATAACCGCAGCATCAACTGTAGCAACCGCATATCCAAGCGCTTTTTTCTCACGCTTGATACCTTGTGCAGTTACAACAACTTCCTCAAGGGCAGCCGCGTCTTCTGTCAGTGTAACGTTAATTGTGCTTGAAGAACCAACAGTTTGTTCAACTGTAGTCAATCCGAGGAAGCTGAATGTCAAGACATCGCCGACCGAAGCACGAATTGAATAGTTACCATCAAAATCCGATTGGGAACCAGTGTTCGTTCCTTTGATGATAATGTTAACTCCAGGTAACGGCATTCCGGAATCGTCCGAAATTGTACCTGAAACAACCTTTTCTTGTGCAAATGAAAATTGCACTAGAAGCACTAGTAATAGCGTACAAAAGCCGCTAAACTTTGTTTTCATAGTTGGATTAATTTGAATTAGTCTCGACAAACTTCTTAAAAAATTCTTAATTAACCAATATTTAACAAAGATAATTTCAATTAAATTTTTTGTAATTTCTTTACAAACACAAAATATTACTTAGAATTTGGACGAAAACTCTAAATGAAGTTTAGAATCCTTCAAGGAAAATGCCCTTTGATTGTTTTGGCCTAACACGAATTGAAGCTGAAACACACCCTTGAATTGTTGACGGGCAAGGCCGAGACCAACTCCGCTAAAGGTATTGGCTTTTTGATTGAACATATCGTTCACTAGCCCAAAGTCCAAAACACTGTGAATATAGGTCGAACCGTCTAGTTTGTAACGGTATTCACTTCTCAGCAAGCTGTATCCACTGGTGCTGATACTGTTTTCTTCAAATCCTCTCAATGATTTTACCCCACCCAAGCGAAGCAATTCGTTGTGGAGATACGCTTCAGAAAACAGATACTGCGCTTGGATGTTGGAATAAATTGATTGTCTCTTGTTTAAAAGGAATTCGTATTGACCAGCAAAGAACAAGGCGCTCTGTTGCGATACGTGATGAGAACTCTTCCTCCGACCCAGATCTGCGCCGAGGGAGAATACAGTGGCTGTCGATAAGGCGTAGTTCGATTGAGATGGTGTTCTAAATTCAACTCCGCCACCATAAAAGATGGTAGTGAAATTTCCAAATGCATCGCTTATGGCTACAGATTGGTTTGATTTGGCGTGCAATTGATAACTCCAAGATGGATTCTGTTGATAGACCAAGCCAAGAGATTGTAAATTGTTTTGAAAAAGTGAATCCTTTCTAAAGATGTTTAAACCTAAGGATAGACTAATTGGTGTCTTGAAGAGAAAAGGGGCCTTGATTTGAAAATCAAATTCGGTTTGACCGCTTCCTTGTTTGCGGTATTTGAAACGTAACTCCTCTCCGTAATTGAGATTATTGATAAGGCTCAAGTCGGCTAGTCCAAAAACACCAGATTGATTGCTGTCGTCTCTGCCGCCGAAACCAAGAAATCCGTCAAATAGGTTGGCTTTTACTTTAGACACGTATATATATAGGTTCGTTTTTTCCTGAGTGAAGAGTAAGGCAGGGTCTCTCGGGATTTCTACAAAATCAAGTTGATTCAATAGCGTGACTTTCTTTTTGACTTGTTCAACACTCACTGCCTTGCCCATTTTCAAATTGGAATAATATCTCAAAAATGATTTTGGAAATTTGTCGTAGCCCTTTAAGATGATGTCATCCAGTTTTCGGAGGTCTGAGGGAGTGATGGTCAATTCGGCTTTCAGGGTTTGGGTTGAAGTTCGCTTAATATTGGTGAGTTGCACCTTTGAAAAGGGCTGCCCTTGATCCGACAGCTGGTTGGCCAAGTATTCCAAATACGACTTGAGCGTATTGAAGGTAATAGCGATTCCTGTTTTATCACATTGTATGGTATTAGTGCAAAAATCAAGATTTGAATTGGTCGATGGATATGACAATAGAATCTCTGTTATCCTGGGGCCTAACCATATTAACAGTTCAGCTTGTTCAATTGAGGATTTTTCCAGAGTAATTTTGGCGTCAAGATAACCTTCAGATTGCAGGCGATCGTCTAAATCAGTCATGAAATTGGACAGATCACTTTCTGATGAAATATTGATGGTGGAAGATAGGGTATTCAAAAACTGATTTTCAAGTTCAGTTTCACCACGAAGGACCACCTTGAAATTTTGACTAAAACAGGTTGCGACTGCAAATAGCGTTGTTAAAATTGTCAAAATGAAATGTTTTGCTCCCATAGCGCTGCCCCAGTGGTTTTGTAAACGCAAAAATCAAAGATTTAATTTAGTCTGAATGAAATTATTAAAGAAAAAGAAAAATTAAATAGCCGATGTTTGAATTAACAATTTAAATTTCTACATTTGCAGCCCTTTTTATATGGAGGAAAAATAAAATTTGTAAGAGAATTATGCCAACAATTTCACAGTTAGTAAGGAAAGGTCGGTCGAAGATTGTTAAGAAAAGCAAGTCGGCTGCCCTAGACTCATGTCCTCAAAGAAGAGGAGTTTGTACACGTGTTTACACGACCACTCCCAAGAAGCCAAATTCCGCTATGCGCAAGGTGGCGCGTGTTCGTTTAACCAACGGAAATGAAGTCAATGCTTACATCCCTGGTGAAGGGCACAACTTGCAAGAACACTCCATCGTCCTAGTGCGCGGAGGAAGGGTAAAAGATCTTCCGGGTGTGAGATATCACATTGTGCGTGGGGCTCTAGACACCGCAGGTGTTGCTGGCCGTACTCAGAGACGTTCAAAATATGGCGCAAAGCGACCAAAAAAATAATTCAGTAATTTTTCAGAATACTTAAATGAGAAAAAGACAGGCCAAAAAGAGACCATTACTTCCAGATCCAAGGTTCAACGATCAGTTAGTGACACGATTCGTCAATATGATGATGTGGGAAGGGAAAAAATCCGTAGCCTTTAAGATTTTTTACGATGCCATTGATGTGGTTGAATCTAAAAAAACTGATGAAGAAAAAACTGCTTTAGAGGTTTGGAAAGATGCGCTGTCCAATGTGATGCCGCATGTTGAAGTTCGAAGCCGCAGAGTGGGTGGAGCGACATTCCAAATCCCTATGCAAATTCGTCCAGACCGAAAAATATCTACTGCCATGAAATGGTTGATTGGTTATGCTCGCAAGCGTAACGAAAAATCAATGGCGATGAAATTGGCAAATGAAATCCTAGCAGCAGCCAAAGAAGAAGGTGCAGCCGTGAAGAAAAGATCGGACACGCACAAAATGGCTGAAGCAAATAAGGCATTTTCACATTTTAGATTCTAAGCAATGGCAAGAGACCTTAGATACACCCGAAATATTGGGATTGCTGCGCATATTGATGCAGGTAAAACAACCACTACTGAGCGTATTTTATACTACACCGGTGTTTCTCACAAGATTGGTGAAGTTCACGATGGTGCAGCGACCATGGATTGGATGGAGCAAGAGCAGGAACGTGGTATTACCATTACCTCTGCGGCTACTACTTGTACTTGGGAATTTCCAACTGAAAACGGAAAACCAACTGCTGACGCACAGAGGTTTCATTTTAACATTATTGACACTCCAGGTCACGTCGACTTTACTGTAGAAGTGAATCGCTCATTGCGTGTTCTTGACGGTTTAGTATTTTTATTCAGTGCTGTAGATGGTGTTGAGCCTCAGTCCGAAACTAACTGGCGTTTGGCTGACAACTACAAAGTACCGCGCATGGGCTTTGTCAACAAAATGGACCGTCAAGGTGCCAACTTTTTGGCTGTTTGCAAGCAAGTAAAAGAGATGTTAGGTTCTAATGCTGTTCCAATTGTGTTACCTATTGGAGACGAAGCCGATTTTAAAGGGGTCGTCGATTTAGTTAAAAACAGAGCAATTGTATGGCATGAAGACTCTTTAGGAGCAACTTTTGACGTTATTGATATTCCCGAAGACATGAAAGAGGAAGCGAGAGAATTTCGCGCACTCTTGATTGAAGAGGTAGCTGGTTATGACGAAAATCTTCTTGAAAAATTCATGGAAGATGAAGACTCAATTACCGAAGACGAGGTTCACGCTGCACTTCGTGCTGCTGTTATGGACATGTCTATCATTCCAATGGTTTGTGGGTCAGCCTTCAAGAATAAAGGTGTTCAGTTTCTTCTAGATGCTGTTTGCCGTTACTTACCTTCGCCAGTTGATAAAGAGGCAATTGTTGGAACACATCCAGACACTGGATTAGAAATTTTAAGAAAGCCAGATGTCAATGAGCCGTTTGCTGCTCTAGCGTTCAAAATTGCAACCGATCCTTTTGTAGGTCGTCTCGCTTTTTTCCGTGCCTATTCTGGTCGATTGGATGCAGGATCTTATGTCCTCAACAACCGTTCTGGTAAAAAGGAACGCATTTCTCGTATTTATCAAATGCACTCCAACAAGCAAAATGCCATTGACTTCATCGAAGCTGGTGATATTGGAGCAGCAGTTGGATTTAAAGACATTAAAACAGGAGACTCTTTGTCTGACGAAAAGGCGCCAATTGTTTTAGAAAGTATGAATTTCCCTGATCCAGTAATCGGTATTGCTGTTGAACCAAAAACAAAGGTCGATGTGGATAAGCTAGGAATGGCATTATCCAAATTGGCTGAAGAAGACCCAACCTTCACAGTGCGTACTGATGAAGCTTCTGGGCAAACGATCATTTCGGGAATGGGTGAATTACACCTCGATATCATTGTTGATCGTCTGAGACGAGAGTTTAAGGTAGAAGTCAATCAAGGTCAACCACAGGTAGAGTACAAAGAAGCCATCACTCAAAAAGCTGAACACCGAGAAGTTTACAAAAAACAATCAGGTGGTCGCGGTAAATTTGCGGACATCGTATTTACTCTTGAGCCTGCTGAAGAAGGTAAAGTTGGTTTAGAATTTGTTTCTGCCATTAAAGGTGGAAACATTCCAAAGGAATTTGTTCCTTCTGTTGAAAAGGGATTCAAATTGGCCATGGTCAATGGTCCATTGGCTGGTTATGAGGTAGATTCTATGAAAGTTACCCTAACAGATGGGTCATATCACGACGTGGATTCGGATCAGTTGTCTTTTGAATTGGCCGCTAAGCTTGGTTTTAAAGCTGCCGCTAAGGCTGCGAAAGCTGTTATCATGGAGCCATTGATGAAACTAGAAGTGTTGACTCCTGAAGAAAACATGGGTGATATCGTTGGTGATTTGAACCGACGCAGAGGTCAAGTCAATGATATGGGAGATCGCGCAGGATCGAAAGTCGTTAAAGCTATTGTTCCGCTTTCGGAAATGTTTGGCTATGTGACATCACTTCGTACCTTGTCATCTGGTCGCGCTACTTCCACCATGGAATTTTCGCACTATGCCGAAACACCAAGTAACATATCTGAAGAAGTAATTAAAGCAGCTAAAGGCCTGTAAGGCTTAAATTTATAAGACATGAGTCAAAAAATCAGAATTAAACTAAAATCTTACGATCACAATTTAGTTGATAAATCAGCTGAGAAGATTGTTAAAACGGTAAAAAGTACAGGAGCTGTTGTTACTGGTCCAATTCCGTTGCCAACTCATAAAAAAATATTTACTGTGTTGCGTTCTCCTCACGTCAATAAAAAATCGAGAGAGCAATTTCAATTGAGTTCATACAAACGTCTTTTAGACATTTACAGCTCATCAAGTAAGACCATTGATGCGTTGATGAAACTTGAATTGCCTAGTGGGGTAGAGGTTGAGATTAAAGTGTAGTCCTCAAGCTCATTTCTAGAATTGTGAAAGAACTGCTGATGCAGTTCTTTTTTTTTACCTTTGTGTCAGATTTACTGAAGAGAATTTTTTAGTTAAGATCGTTACCGTTGACCCAAATTTGACCAATGATGCATCCAGGCAGCCTACTGCCCAAAATTCGATTATTTTCGATAGTTGCTTCTCTCAGGCAACCCATCAACAACTGCTGTCTGCGGATTGCAGTTCGATATTCACCCTAATCTCGAAGCCCCAATACTAAAACCTACATTATGTTATCTTTTACTCCTTTTTCAAAACAATCAGTGGCTTTGTTGCTTCTTCTTTGTTTGACTCTATTTTCCAATTCCTTTGCCCAGCTGGGGGCACAGTGCGGAGTGCCAGAGTGGTACAATCAAAAAGGATATCCCGAAAATTCAGTAGTCTATCACAATACTTTGGTCTATCAATCTTCCACATGGTCTCAAGGCGCAGAGCCTGGTGTGTCATCCATTTGGAATGTGCTCGGCAATTGTGATGAACAGCTGCTGATCTCCTATCCTAGTTTGGCTTATACCGACTGTGCCAATGTGGCGATGTGGAACAACACTTTGACCAACTACAATGGCAATGATCTTGTCAACTACCAAAATGGTGTTTTCAGAGCCAACTACTGGGTGGCAGGAACCGAGATCCCCAGTCAGTCCGATGCCTATACCTTTCTAGGTATATGCATCGCGCCAATCACTATCAGTCCGACGCTCCAGCATGAAGAGGTGGTGATCCAATCTAGCCTAAGTCAGATTAATTTAGTGGCAAATTTAGAGTCACATGGATTTACTGTCGTCGGCGCTCAAATTGGCATTCAAGGCGAACAAGATCAATCCTACTCTTTTCATACGGCCAATTTCTCAAATACCGCTATGAATTACAACTTTACACCAACGGCCTATGGAGATTATAAAATTCAATACCAAGCCACCAATTCAATTCAAGTCGTTAGCCGTGAAGATCGGACCATAAAAATTGCTCTTTCTCACCCACCAAATGTGGCTTTAGTCGGCCCACAAAGTGGCAGCAGTTATTATCAATTGAATTTCGAACCTATTGAACTTCATTTTTCCATTTCAGCCACTGACCAACCTCTTCAGTCTATTATTCTCAAGGACCTTACGGCGAACACCAGCAGTTCAATAGCCATTTCATCTTCTTCAGACTACCTGTTCAACTGGACTCCAGCTTACTATGGTGTTAACCAACTTCGTTTGGATGTTGCGGATACACAAGGTACTCACCGACGAATCGATTTCAGGTACACTATTATTGACCCATCTACAGAAAATTTTTCGTTGTCAAGTCTACCCAATCAGCTCAAAGGCTTGTTAGGAGTGCAGAAGGAGTTTGTGTTTGATCAGGGCATCGCCTCAGTAATTTTCAGAGATCCTACCCTGATAAATGCTTCAGTCACCTCTAATAAGTTAATTGTGAACCCCTTAAGAGCAGGGCGCTCAGGGATGAAAATTACTGCTAACGACGGCATGGTTTATTATGTTGGTCTGAGAATTGACAACGCTGATGGTTCGACACCTAAACTTCCAGCGCACATCGCAATAGGTTCAGTGTCTGAAGACATTACCGATGATGTCAATTTTTTTAACGAGGGAATGAACAATACCAATCTACTGCTTAACAACAGAATGGATGTTAGATATATTTATGTCAACGGTGGTCCTATCAATGGTTGGAATACTTGGCAACCCGATCGGGTCATCAAATTTGCTAGAAATAGCTTGGAAATGGGCCTCATTCCGTTTTTTGTTTTTTATAACATACCCGATGGTGGAGAGTCGTATACTACAAATTTGGAGCACATACAAAACCCGGATTACATGACTGCCTATTTCGAAAATTTGAAATTGTTTTTAGATCAGTGCAGAGAAACATTGGGAGACGAATATTTCGGCATTGTACTTGAACCAGACTTTCTGGGTTACATGCAGCAAAATGCAGAACCACCTTCCTTATCCACCTCTGTCGGTGCCAATACCATTGGACTCAATGCAGGCATTTTGGAATCTTTGGTTCACCGCATAAACACTGAAATAAACGCGTATAGAGTATCCAACAACATGAATTTTCAATTTGGATGGCAATTGAACCTTTGGGCTAAACCCAATGTCGCCGGAGTCCGAGGTATCATAAGGGAAACTGACACAGGTGATTTTGCAACTCAATTGGATAAAATAAGACAAACAGCGCGGGATATTTATGGTTACGGAAATACCATGGGAATCATGAGTGCCAATGCGGATTTTATTTCGATTGACAAATACGGACTGGATGCTATGGGAAGCTCAAACAACAGCAATCCCGCTGATCCGTCTACTTATACTTGGTTTTGGAATAACGACCATTGGTTGAATTACTACGAGTTTGTCAAAGCATTGCATCAAGAGTCAGGAACACACGTCATTCTTTGGCAGGTTCCCGTTGGTCACATCAATGGCTCTACCACGATTAACGCTTATACAGGTAGCCAATTTGCCATACTCAACAACACCTCCAAGCATTATGAAGATTCGGCCTCAACTTTTTTCTTTGGAGACGAAGTGGATTTCTCTACCGACAATGTGAGATTTTCATACTTTGGACAAAACAAACACAACGACCCAAAATTGACTTCTGATGCCGCTACTGGCAAAGTGGTTTTTGGGAATCATTTTGAAGAACTCAATAATGTCGGCGTTAGGCTGGTGTTAATGGGAGCTGGCGTGGGAGAAAGTACCGATGGTATTGGAAACGCCGATGGGTCGGCTCCCACCTTGACCGATGACCACTTTTGGATTCAGAAAGTTCAAGACTATTACATCAATCATTTGGTAACAACCGTTTTGGGGTTTACTAACTTGCCACACCGAAGAAATGGTAGAGATTTCAACCTCAGAATTGCCGACGGCCTTTGTTCTATATGGTCCAATCAAAATGAAATTGAAAAGTTTGATTTGTATCTTTTCGATTTGTCAGGACAACTCCTTTTGAAGTCAGACCCTATTGAGATGAAGCCTCAAGAAAAGTTAGAAATTAGAGTTCCAGTAAATCAGGGACAAGTTATTATTGCCTTAATTAAAACCCCCAGAGCTATAAATTCGTATAAATTAATAGGTCAATAGCATGCAGATATAGAAAAAAAGAATACATTTGCAGCTCCAAAAACAGCAACATTTGCTATGGAGGTATTTTACTCATTAAATATCAATGAGTTACATGTCCGGCGCTTGAGGCAAAGGAAAAACGGAAAAAATATAATCTCAGGGTTGAAATTATATTTCGACCCTAATTTTTTAAACAAACGATAAATAAAATACAATGTCTGGGTTAATTGGAAAAAAAATTGGAATGACCAGCATCTATAACGAGAACGGAAAAAATCTTCCTTGTACCGTTATTGAAGTAGGTCCTTGCGTTGTTACCCAAGTCAGAACCGAAGAAGTGGACGGTTACACCGCTCTTCAGTTAGGTTTCGATGACAAGACAGAGAAAAGCGCTTTAAAAGCCGAAGTGGGCCATGCCAAAAAAGCTGGAACAACTGTCAAATCGAAATTAGCTGAGTTCAAAGATTTTGATGAGGATTACAAACTAGGTGATGTTATCACCGTTGATCTTTTTAGAGAAGGAGAATTTGTTGATGTAACGGCATCGTCCAAAGGTAAAGGTTTTCAAGGTGTAGTAAAGCGTCATGGCTTTGCTGGTGTTGGACAGGCCACTCACGGTCAGCACAACCGACTCAGAGCTCCCGGTTCTATCGGAGCCGCGTCTTATCCTGCACGTGTTTTTAAAGGCATGCGTATGGCGGGTCGTATGGGTAATGAAACAGTAACTATTCAAAACTTGCGAATATTGAAAGTTATGCCAGAGAAAAACCTTGTTGTTGTTAAGGGATGTGTTCCTGGCCACAAAAACGCTTACGTACTAATTACCAAGTAATGAAGATAGCAGTTAAAGATATCAAAGGAAATGACACTGGTCGTTCGGTAGACTTACCGAAGGGCGTGTTCGTAATTGAGCCTAACAATCATGCCATCTATTTGGACGTGAAGCAATACTTGGCCAATCAGCGTCAAGGAACGCACAAAGCCAAAGAAAAAGCGGAAATTACTGGAAGTACGAGAAAAATCAAGAAGCAGAAAGGTACGGGAACAGCACGTGCTGGTAGTATCAAGTCTGGTGTTTTTAGAGGTGGAGGTCGTTTTTTTGGTCCAAGACCGAGAAACTACGGATTTAAGTTGAACAAGAATACCAAGCGTTTGGCTCGTAAATCGGCTTTAAGCCTAAAAGCGAGCGAGAAAGCTATTATGGTTGTTGAAGACTTCAATTTGAATGCACCAAGAACTCAAGATTTTAGAGCAATTTTGACAGCATTGAATATCGCTGACAAAAAATCATTGTTCGTGACCGCTGATGTAAACAAGAACGTTTATCTCTCTTCGCGTAACTTGACCAATTCTAAAGTCATTGTAAATTCCGAATTGAATACTTATGCAATCATGAATACCAATGCTTTGGTATTGTGCGAAAGTGCAATTGCAGGAATCGAAACCAATTTAAGCAAATAATTAAGTCATGAGCATCGTAATCAGACCTATTATTACTGAGAAGGCATCAAGCGCGTCAGAGCGTTACAACCGTTACAGCTTTGAGGTGGCGCCAAGCGCCAATAAAATTGAAATAAAAAATGCTGTAGAATCCGCTTACGGCGTGTCAGTAGAAAAGGTACGGACTATTATCGTTCGCGCCGAACGTCGCACACGTAACACTAAGACAGGTTTACAACGCAGTAAAAGTGCTGTGGTGAAAAAAGCTATCGTCCAATTGGCCGAAGGTGAAACCTTGGATCTTTACGCAAACTTATAAGTAGTCAACATGGCAACAAGAAAACTAAAACCGATAACCCCCGGACAACGATTTAGAGTTGTAAATGGCTTTGATACCATTACCACTGACAAGCCTGAAAAGAGCCTTATCAGTTCTTTGAAGCGTTCTGGCGGTCGAAATAACACTGGTAAAATGACCATGCGTCATATCGGTGGAGGTCACAAGAAGCGTTACAGAATCATCGATTTCAATCGCAACAAAGTGTCTATGCCTGCAGAGGTCGTATCTATTGAATACGATCCAAACAGAACAGCCTTCATCGCTTTGGTGAAGTATGAAGATGGAGAGAAAAAATACATCATTGCACAAAACGGTTTGACAGTTGGTCAAACAGTTGTTTCAGGAACAGGTGTTGCACCTGAGATAGGAAATGCCATGCCAATGAGTGAAATTCCATTAGGAACTATCATTTCTTGTGTTGAGTTGCAACCTGGTCAAGGAGCGGTTTTGGCTCGTTCGGCTGGAACTTTTGCTCAATTGATGGCACGTGACGGCAAGTACGCCACAATCAAGTTGCCTTCAGGGGAAACTCGTATGGTAATGGCCAATTGCTTCGCAACTATTGGTGTTGTGTCAAATTCAGATCACCAATTGATGGTCTCTGGAAAAGCTGGTCGCAGCCGCTGGTTGGGTCGTCGTCCACGTACACGACCTGTAGCCATGAACCCTGTCGATCACCCAATGGGTGGTGGAGAAGGCCGTGCCTCTGGTGGTCACCCTCGTTCGCGTAATGGAATTCCAGCTAAAGGATACCGCACGCGTAACAAGAATAAAGCAAGCAGTAAATTCATTATTGAACGTCGTAAGAAATAGAACAATATGTCAAGATCATTAAAAAAAGGACCTTACGTTCACTATAAACTAGAATCGAAAGTAGCTGATAATGTTGCTTCAAACAAAAAGACGGTCATCAAAACTTGGTCTCGTGCCAGTATGATTACACCAGAATTTGTCGGTCAAACTTTTGCAGTACACAACGGTCGTCAGTTTGTCCCAGTTTATGTGACTGAGAACATGGTAGGTCATAAATTGGGAGAGTTTTCACCGACACGATCATTTAGAGGTCATTCAGGTGCTAAAAATAAAGGCAAAAAATAATAGCTATGGGAAGTCGTAAAAATCAAATGGCTGAAACTATTAAGGCCGACAAAAAAGATGTGGCCTTCGCCAAATTGAATAACTATCCGAGTTCGCCTCGCAAAATGCGTTTGGTTGTAGACTTGGTGCGAGGTAAACAAGTTGAGGATGCTTTGAATATTTTAAAATTCAGTAAACAACACGCATCACGACCACTAAGCACTTTGTTGTTATCGGCATTGGCCAATTGGCAAGCAAAAAACGAAGGATCTGATTTAGAACAGGCCAATTTGTTTATTAAAGAAATTCGTGTCGATGGTGGCACCATGCTAAAGCGCTTGCGCCCTGCTCCCCAAGGTCGTGCTCATCGCATCAGAAAACGTTCAAATCATGTGACCTTGGTTTTAGGTCAAACTATTAATACTGAAACTATTTAATTCATGGGACAGAAAACGAATCCAATCGGTAATAGGTTAGGTATCATCCGTGGATGGGAATCCAACTGGTATGGAGGTAATGATTACGGAGATAAATTAGCCGAAGACGATAAAATCAGAAAGTATGTTCATACTCGTTTGGCTAAGGCAAGTGTCTCTCGTGTGATTATCGAACGAACATTGAAGTTAGTTACAGTAACTGTGACTACTGCTCGCCCTGGAATCATTATTGGCAAAGGCGGTCAGGAGGTTGATAAATTGAAAGAGGAGCTGAAAAAACTCACAGACAAAGATGTTCAATTGAATATCATCGAAATTAAGCGTCCAGAGATTGATGCCTTTTTGGTTGGAGTGAGTGTAGCTCGGCAAATTGAAAGCCGAATTTCTTACAAAAGAGCAATCAAAATGGCTATTGCAGCTGCAATGCGTTTGAATGCCGAGGGTATCAAAATTCAAATCAGCGGTCGCTTGAACGGCGCTGAGATGGCACGTGATGAACACTTCAAGGAAGGTAGAATTCCATTGTCAACTTTTAGAGCGGACATCGATTATGCTTTAGTAGAAGCACATACCACTTATGGCCGTTTGGGGATCAAAGTTTGGATCATGAAAGGTGAAGTGTACGGAAAGCGTGAGTTGTCGCCACTAGTTGGTTTGTCAACCAAGCAAGCAAAACCAGGAGGACGCAGCGGTGGAAACCGTCGCGCGCGTAAATAATTATAAATCGGATTGAGAAATGTTACAGCCGAAAAGAACTAAATATAGAAAGTTACAAACGGGCCGAATGAAAGGTAATTCGGGTCGTGGACACTTGTTGTCAAACGGAATGTTTGGTATCAAAGCGATGGACTCTGTTTTCATCACTTCGCGTCAAATCGAGGCAGCGCGTATTGCTGCTACTCGTTTCATGAAACGTGAGGGACAGCTTTGGATTAAAATATTTCCAGACAAACCCATTACCAAAAAACCTCTTGAGGTGCGTATGGGTAAAGGAAAAGGTGCCGTAGAATATTACGCTGCTGTTGTTAAGCCGGGAAGAATTCTCTTTGAAGTTGGTGGAGTTTCTGCCGAAATAGCCAAAGAAGCATTGCGTCTCGCTGCTCAAAAACTGCCGGTTAAAACAAGATTCATCACCGCTCGAGATTTCGAAGCATAATTGACCGAATATGAAACAGTCAGAAATTAAAGGATTGTCTTTAGAGCAATTGGAAGAAAAGCTAGTCGCCTTGAAAGGGGACTATGTTACTATGAAAATGACACATGCATTGACCCCATTGGAAAACCCTTTGTCATTGCGTAAGACACGAAGAAGTATTGCACGTCTTGCAACGGAATTAACTAATAGAGCCATACAATAAAGTATCGATCTGAGCTATGGAAAATAGAAATTTAAGAAAAGAGCGTATCGGTGTAGTCACCAGCAATAAGATGCAAAAGTCTATTGTTGTATCCGAAGTTAAAAAAGTGAAACACCCCATGTACGGAAAATTCGTCCTCAAGACGAAAAAGTATGTGGCTCACGACGAAACGAATGACTGCAACATTGGTGATACAGTTAAAATAATGGAAACCCGTCCTTTGAGTAAGTCAAAGTGCTGGAGACTTGTAGAAATTATCGAAAGAGCGAAATAATATGTTACAGCAAGAATCTAGATTAAAAGTAGCGGATAACACTGGAGCCAAGGAGGTTCTAACCATCCGTGTATTGGGAGGAACTAAGCGGCGTTATGCTTCGGTAGGTGACAAAATTGTTGTGACCGTGAAAGAAGCTACTCCAAACGGTAACGTTAAAAAGGGAACAGTTTCTACTGCGGTAGTGGTTCGTACTGTTAAAGAAGTACGACGTCCCGACGGCTCCTACATTCGTTTTGACGACAATGCCTGTGTATTGCTCAACCCAACTGGAGAAATGAGAGGAACTCGTGTCTTTGGACCAGTGGCTAGAGAATTGCGCGACAAGCAGTTTATGAAAATCGTTTCACTGGCCCCTGAGGTACTTTAAGTTGATATAGAGATGAAAAAAATTAAACTAAAAACAGGAGATGTAGTTCGCGTGCTTGCAGGCGATCACAAGGGTGCCGAAGGTAAAATTTTGAAAATTGCCAAAGACAAAACCAAGGCTATCGTCGAAGGTGTTAATATGGCAAAAAAACACAACAAGCCCAGTGCCCAAAATCCTCAAGGAGGTATTATTGAAAAAGAAGCAGCTTTGCATATTTCGAATCTATCCCTTATTTCTAAAGACGGATCAGCCACTAGAGTCGGTTATCGCATGGAAAAGGACAAGAAGGTTCGATATGCTAAGAAAACTAATGACTTAATTTAATCGTCATGTCATACTTACCAAGGTTAAAACAAGAATACAGAGAGCGCATCATTCCGTCTCTTAAAGAGGAATTCGGTTACAAGAGTGTAATGCAAGTTCCTAAATTGGAAAAAATCGTAATATCTCGTGGTGTTGGAGCTGCTGTGGCCGATAAGAAACTTATCGATTACGCTGCCGATGAAATCACTCGAATCGCAGGTCAAAAGGCAATAACAACCATTTCTAAGAAAGACGTTGCATCATTCAAACTTCGTAAAGGGATGCCCATTGGCGTTAAAGTTACTCTACGAGGCGAGCGCATGTACGAATTCTTAGATCGTTTGGTCACTACTGCCTTGCCTCGAGTTAGAGATTTTAATGGAATCCGAGCAACTGGATTTGATGGGCGGGGTAATTATAGTTTGGGAGTTTTGGAGCAAATCATTTTTCCAGAAATCAATATCGATCAAGTCAATAAAATTGATGGTATGGACATCACTTTTGTAACGACTGCCTCAACCGACAAAGAAGCGAAATCATTACTAACCGAATTAGGTTTACCTTTTAAAAAGAATTAATATGGCTAAAGAATCAATGAAAGCTCGCGAAGTAAAACGCGAAAAAACGGTTGCTACTTATGCTGAAAAACGCAAAGCTTTGAAAGAGGCAGGCGATTTTGAAGGCTTGCAAAAATTGCCGAAAAACGCTTCTCCAATTCGTATGCACAACCGCTGCAAATTGACAGGTCGTCCAAAGGGATACATGCGAACTTTTGGTCTTTCTCGAGTAATGTTTCGTGAAATGGCCAACAAGGGACTTATTCCTGGTGTGAAAAAATCTAGTTGGTAAACCATATTTAAATCAGCAAACATGTATACAGATCCTATTGCAGATTATTTGACCCGAGTTCGTAACGCCATCAGTGCAAGGCACCGTGTTGTGGACATCCCTGCGTCAAATTTGAAAAAAGAAATCACCAAAATATTGTTCGATCAAGGCTATATTTTGAGCTATAAATTTGAAGAAAGTGCTGTTCAAGGCAACATCAAAATTGCTTTGAAATACACAGCAGATACTAAAGAATCAGTAATCAAAGAAATCCAACGCATCAGCAGACCTGGACTCCGTAAGTATTCGCCTTCTGGGGATCTGCCAAGAATCTTAAATGGTCTTGGAATCGCTATCATTTCTACCTCAAAGGGTGTAATGACTGATAAACAAGCCAGAAGAGAGAATGTAGGTGGAGAAGTTTTGTGTTACGTTTATTAGAAATATAATAGAATTATGTCTAGAATAGGAAATAATCCAATCCCAGTGCCAAGCGGCGTTACTGTCACTATTGAGAATAACGTTTTGACCGTTAAGGGCAAGTTGGGAGAACTTTCGCAGGCCTACGAGCATGTGGAAGTGACTTTTGAAGATAATGAGCTACGGGTAGCACGTCCTTCAGACAGCAAGCTACACAGAACCATGCACGGTCTTTACCGTTCGTTAGTGAACAACATGGTCAAAGGTGTTTCTGAAGGTTTTGAAAAGCAGCTTGAGCTGGTGGGTGTTGGATACCGTGCGACCAATGTAGGTCAGAAATTAGATTTGTCTTTGGGTTTTTCTCATAACATTGTTTTGAATATCGCTCCAGAAGTTGCTGTCGAAACAATATCTGAGAAGGGAAAAAACCCAGTGATCAAACTGGTATCTCACGACAAGCAATTGGTAGGACAAGTTGCCGCCAAAATACGCTCGTTCAGAAGACCTGAGCCGTACAAAGGAAAAGGTGTCAAGTTCGTTGGAGAACTATTGAGAAGAAAAGCAGGTAAATCAGCATAAACTTAATTAGAATGGGATTAACAAAACGCGAAAGAAGAATTCGCATCAAAAGTCGAATCAAGAAAACGGTAACTGGAACGCCAGATCAACCGAGACTTGCAGTATTTCGTTCTAACAACGAAATCTACGCACAGGTAATTGATGACGTGAATGGAACCACTTTGGTTGCAGCGTCTTCACGCGACAAGGGTATTGCTGAAGCAAAGGGCAGCAAAGTTGAAATCGCTGCTCTAGTTGGTAAATCAGTTGCAGAAAAAGCTGTTGCGGCTGGAATTGGTAAAATTGCTTTCGACAGAGGAGGTTGTTTGTACCACGGAAGAGTTAAATCATTAGCAGACGGTGCCCGAGAAGGTGGACTTAAATTTTAATTAGCTATGTATCAAAAATATAAAAACGCAGAATTGGTAAAACCGGGAGGTCTTGATTTAAAAGACCGTTTGGTTGGTGTGCAGCGGGTTACCAAAGTAACTAAAGGTGGACGTGCTTTTGGATTTTCGGCTATCGTTGTAGTAGGAGACGAAGCAGGTGTTGTTGGACATGGTTTGGGAAAATCTAAGGATGTTTCTTCGGCTATCGCAAAAGCAGTCGAAGACGCTAAGAAAAACTTAGTTAGAATTCCTTTATTGAAGGGTACTTTGCCTCATGCTCAAAAGGGCAAGTATGGTGGTGCAAGAGTTAACATTATTCCAGCAGCTCCTGGAACAGGTGTAATTGCTGGAGGAGCAGTTCGTACAGTTTTGGAGGCAGTTGGCGTGCACGATGTATTGTCAAAGTCACAAGGTTCTTCTAACCCTCATAACGCCGTAAAGGCAACTTTCGATGCCTTGTTGCAATTGAGAGATGCTACTGTTATCGCTAAAGATCGCGGTATCTCATTGGATAAACTTTTTAAAGGATAATTGTCATGGCAAGAATCAAAGTCACAAAACGCAAAAGCGCCATCAACCGCACCAAACGTCAAAAACTTACGCTAGAGTCGTTGGGTTTGAGAAAAATTGGACAATCGGTGGAACATGATGCAACACCTAGTATTTTAGGTATGGTAAGCAAGGTTAATCATTTGGTTTCTGTAGAAGAAATCGAAACAGCTCTATAAGCATGGAATTAAACAATTTACAACCTGCAGCAGGCTCAGTAAAGAGCGAAGGAAAACGCCTTGGACGAGGTCAAGGATCAGGTAAAGGAGGAACGGCAGCTCGTGGTCACAAAGGGGCAAAGTCTCGTTCAGGTTATTCTAAAAAGATTGGTTTTGAAGGTGGTCAAATGCCACTTCAACGCCGTGTGCCGAAATTTGGTTTTACTAACGTCAACCGCGTGGAATATCAGGGAATCAACCTTGATACTATTCAACAATTGGTTGAGTCTAAAAAAATCAAAGATTCTTTAGGTCTGGAAGACATGATGTCGTTGCGATTATCAACTTCAAATGACCTTGTGAAAATTCTTGGTCGCGGAGAGTTGAAATCGGCCGTTAAAGTTACAGCACACAAATTTACAGCATCGGCCAAAGCAGCCATTGAAGCAGCAGGAGGAGAAGCTATAACGTTATAAGCACCAAATTTGAATTATGAAGTTCATCGATAACATAAAAAACGTCTGGCGCATCACCGAGCTTAAGGATCGCATCCTTTTGACGCTTGGTTTGTTGTTGGTGTATCGTTTTGGAGCACAGGTTGTGTTACCAGGTATTGATCCAACTCTTTTGGGAGGATTATCTTCCACTACAGACAGTGGATTGCTTGGGCTTCTTAATGCCTTTACTGGAGGAGCTTTTGCCAATGCATCGATATTTGCCTTGGGAATCATGCCATATATTTCTGCATCCATTGTCGTGCAATTGATGGGATTGGCTATTCCTTACTTGCAAAAACTTCAGAAGGAAGGTGAAAGTGGCCGTAGAAAAATTAATCAAATTACACGTTGGCTTACTATTGCCATCTGTTTGGTGCAAGCACCTGGATACTTAGTTAGCCTGCCTTCATTGGGTATTCCAGCTGAGGCCTTTTTGTTGGGCCAGAGCTCTGTGTTCTATTTTTCATCAATCGCTATACTTGTTACAGGCTGTATTTTCGCCATGTGGTTGGGTGAAAAAATAACCGACAAAGGTATCGGTAACGGAATTTCTTTATTGATTATGGTTGGTATTATTGCCAGATTGCCGCAGTCATTTTTACAGGAATATTCTTCGCGGGTGACTGAGTCAAACGGAGGGTTAATCATGATTTTATTTGAGCTTGTTGTTTGGTTAGTAATCATTCTTCTTTCTGTTTTGTTGGTCATGGCGGTAAGAAAAATTGCTGTTCAATACGCGCGTCGTTCAACCTCAGGAAGTTACGACAGTGCGGCCGCAGGAGCGCGCCAGTACATCCCATTAAAATTGAATGCTTCTGGTGTCATGCCAATTATCTTTGCACAAGCCATTATGTTTGTGCCTTCTTTAATCGGCGGAAGCGGAATGTTAAAAGACACAGCTACTGGACAATGGCTTCAGGCTCAGTTTTCTGATATTTTTGGCTTAACTTATAATATTGTTTTTGCACTATTGATTATTGTGTTCACCTATTTCTACACAGCGATCACTGTGCCAACGAATAAAATGGCGGACGATCTGAAACGCGGTGGTGGCTTTATTCCTGGCATTCGTCCAGGGACTGATACATCGGAGTATTTGGATCGAATCATGTCACAAATCACTCTTCCAGGTTCAATATTCTTGGCTATCCTTGCTGTGTTTCCGGCAATCATTGTCAAGCTTATCAATGTTCAGGCTGGATGGGCCATCTTTTTTGGTGGCACTTCTCTCTTGATTATGGTAGGTGTGGCAATTGATACCATGCAACAAATCAATTCGTATCTGTTAAATAAACATTACGATGGTTTGATGAAAACAGGAAAAAACAGAAAATCAATCGTATAACTGAACTATGGCAAAGCAATCGGCAATAGAACAAGACGGCACAATCAAGGAAGCGTTATCCAACGCCATGTTTCGTGTTGAATTGGAAAATGAGCATGTTGTAACAGCCCATATTTCAGGTAAAATGAGAATGCATTATATCAAATTATTGCCTGGAGATCGGGTGAAGCTCGAAATGAGTCCATACGATTTGTCAAAGGCTAGAATAACTTATCGATACTAAAACAATGAAAGTAAGAGCATCCATTAAAAAGAGAAGTGCCGATTGTAAGATCGTCCGACGTAAAGGCAAGCTTTACGTGATTAACAAAAAGAATCCTAAATTCAAACAAAGACAAGGGTAACTATGGCAAGAATTGCAGGGGTAGACATCCCAAAACAGAAACGCGGCGTTATCGCTTTGACCTACATCTTTGGTGTAGGCAAAAGTCGCGCAAAGGAAATATTGGATCAGGCTAAAGTCGACTTAGATAAAAAAGTTAATGACTGGAGTGATGATGACATCAGTAATATTCGTGCGGCCGTAGCGACATACACCATTGAAGGTGAATTGCGCTCAGAAACACAACTCAACATCAAACGATTGATGGATATTGGTTGCTATCGCGGTATTCGTCATAGAGCAGGACTCCCATTAAGAGGACAACGTACAAAAAACAATTCCCGAACTAGAAAGGGTAAACGTAAAACTGTTGCCAACAAGAAAAAAGCGACTAAATAATATATAGCATGGCAAAATCTAATACTAAAAAACGCAAGGTTATTGTTGAGTCCACTGGTGAGGCGCATGTCACGGCATCGTTCAACAATATCATTATTTCGTTGACCAACAAAAAGGGTGACGTTATTTCGTGGTCTTCGGCTGGAAAAATGGGCTTTAGAGGATCAAAGAAAAACACGCCTTATGCAGCTCAGCTTGCTGCTGAAGATGCTGTTAACGTGGCTAAAGAGGCAGGTTTACGCAAGGTAAAAGTTTATGTCAAAGGACCTGGAGGAGGACGAGAGTCTGCAATTCGTACTTTGCATAATAACGGAATTGAGGTGACGGAGATCGTCGATATAACCCCAATGCCACACAACGGGTGTCGTCCACCAAAGAGAAGACGAGTTTAATTAATACTAACCGCAAGAGTGCAGCATTCGTTGTCGAAGGATAGCTAGACCTTAATTCACAACAGCACTTTAAAATTCAAATAGAATGGCAAGATACATCGGTCCAAAAACTAAAATCGCTCGTAAATTCGGAGAAGCAATTTACGGCGAAGATAAGGCGTTTGAAAAGCGCAATTATCCTCCAGGACAACACGGAAATACCCGTCGTCGTGGAAAAAAATCTGAGTATGCAATTCAATTGCAGGAAAAGCAAAAAGCCAAATACACTTATGGTGTCTTAGAACGCCAGTTTCGTAATATGTTCAAGAGAGCAACTGCTTCTCGAGGTATTACAGGGGTCGTTTTGCTGCAGTTGTGCGAATCGCGTCTAGACAATGTCGTTTACCGTATGGGCATTGCTCCAAGCCGGAGTGCTGCACGTCAATTGGTGTCGCACAGACACATCACTGTTAATGGAGGGATTGTGAACATTTCTTCTTATTCAGTGAAAGCTGGCGATGTCGTTGGAGTTCGTGAGAAATCTAAGTCAATGGATGCGATTACTCAATCATTGGCGGCGTCTAATCCTGTTTATGAATGGATTACTTGGGATGATAATAAAATGCAAGGAACATATGTCTCTGTGCCAGAACGCATCCAAATTCCAGAAAACATCAATGAACAATTCATTGTTGAATTATACTCGAAATAAAAACATAGAAGATACAAAATGGCTATATTAAATTTTCAAAAACCCGATAAAGTCATCATGATCGATTCAACCGATTATGAAGGCAAGTTTGAATTTAGACCACTTGAACCTGGATATGGATTGACCGTAGGCAACGCATTGCGCCGTGTGCTTCTGTCATCTCTAGAAGGCTTTGCTATCACTTCTCTTCGCATCGAAGGTGTTGAACATGAATTTTCGACCATTTCTGGTGTAGCTGAAGATGTAACCGAAATAGTATTGAACCTCAAACAGATTCGATTTAAGCGTCAAATTGAGGACGTGGACAACGAATCGGTAAACATTGCGGTAACCAAACAAAGTGTTCTGACTGCTGGGGATTTTCAAAAATTCATTTCTGGTTTCCAAGTTTTGAATCCTGAGTTGGTAATTTGCACCATGGATCCAAAAGTGAAAATCAATATGGAAATCACTATTGGTAAAGGTCGTGGTTATGTTGTCGCTGATGATAACAAAAAGGCTGGGGCACCGTTAGGTACGATTTTCACAGATTCTATCTACACTCCAATCAAGAATGTAAAATTTGGCATCGAAGATTACCGCGTTGAGCAAAAAACGGATTACGAGAAATTGGTTTTTGAAATCTCTACGGATGGTTCTATAACTCCGAAAGACGCCTTAACTGAGGCTGCAAAGATTTTGATCCACCATTTCATGTTGTTTTCTGATGAGCGCATCACCCTTGAGGCCGATGAAATTGCTCAAACGGAGACTTACGATGAGGAATCACTCCACATGCGTCAACTGTTGAAAACACGTTTGGTCGATATGGACTTGTCAGTACGTGCTCTGAATTGCCTAAAAGCTGCTGAAGTGGAAACTCTTGGAGATTTGGTATCTTTCAATAAGAACGATTTGATGAAGTTTAGAAACTTTGGTAAAAAATCTTTAACCGAACTCGAAGAGCTGGTCAATGTCAAAGGGCTTAATTTTGGGATGGACTTGAGTAAATATAAATTAGACCGGGATTAATTCTCACGGCATTAATCATATATTATGAGACACGGAAAAAAAATAAACCACCTCGGCAGAAAAACGGCCCATCGTCGTTCAATGTTAGCCAACATGGCTTGCTCACTCATTGAGCACAAGCGAATCAACACTACTGTTTCTAAAGCCAAAGCCTTGAAAGTATTTGTTGAACCAATGATTACGAAGTCTAAAGAAGATACGACTCACAACCGCCGTATTGTTTTCAGCAGATTGCGTCAAAAAGAGGCCATTACTGAACTTTTTGAACAAGTAGGTAAAAAAGTAGCAGGACGACCAGGAGGATATACCCGCATCATCAAATTGGGACATCGTCTCGGTGACAATGCTGACATGGCTATGATTGAATTGGTCGATTATAACGACCTCTACACTGCTCCGCGACCAGAAAAAAGAACTAAAAAGGCAGCTCCTGCACCTGTTGTTGCAACAAAGCCGGAAGTTAGTTCTGAAGAAGAGTAGATGATATTAAACTTACAAATAGAAAAAGGGTGGACGTTTGTTCACCCTTTTTTTTATAAATCGGTCAACTAAGTCGTTATGATTTATTAGTTTTGGCAAACCAATAATCCATTCCCTTTATGAGGTCATCCAACCGTCACAATGCCATTCTACTTCTAAAGGATGGTACCATTTTTCATGGAAAAGCAATTGGTAATCCAGGTACAGCTTTTGGCGAAGTTTGTTTTAATACTGGTATGACTGGATACCAAGAAATCTTTACTGATCCATCTTATTTTGGACAATTGATGATTACCACCAATGCTCACATTGGAAACTATGGTGTTAACATCGAAGAGGTTGAATCAGGTAGTGTGAAAATCGCAGGTTTGATCTGTAAAAACTTTAGTTTCGATTACTCGCGTGTGGACGCCGAGTCCGATCTGAAAACTTTTTTAGACGCGAATAACCTAATGGCTATTTCTGATGTTGACACTCGAGCACTGGTTGGCCACATCAGAGATCATGGTGCCATGAATGCGGTTATTTCAACTGACGTATACGACGTGACTGGTCTTATGGAACAACTCAATGCTGTTCCGGACATGAATGGTCTCGAATTGGCTTCCAAAGTCTCAACAACAACGCCTTACTTTTATGGTGAAGAAAAATCTAGCTATCGAGTCGCAGCCCTTGACATAGGAATAAAGCAAAACATTCTTAGAAACCTCTCTAACCGAGACTGCTATGTCAAGGTTTTCCCATTTAACACCTCTTTCGAAGAGATGAGCGCTTGGCAACCGGATGGTTATTTTATTTCTAACGGCCCCGGTGATCCTGCGCCACTAGTGGAATCAATCGAGGTCGCCAAAAATATAATTGATTCGGGAAAACCACTTTTCGGGATATGTCTTGGGCATCAGGTGATTGCCCTTGCCAATGGCATCAGTACCTATAAGATGCATAATGGCCACCGAGGAATTAACCACCCAGTCAAGAATCTATTAACTGGAAAAGGCGAAATTACTTCTCAGAATCACGGTTTTGCAATCAATAGAGAAGAAACTGAGGACCATTCCGACGTTGAAATCACTCATGTGCATTTGAACGATGGAACTGTAGCAGGTATTAGAATGAAATCCAAACCAGTATTTTCTGTACAATACCATCCAGAAGCAAGCCCTGGGCCTCACGATTCGGCCTATCTTTTTGACCAGTTCGTAGAAAGTATGTCTTCACATAGCCAAGTTTAAATTGAATCGCGTTTTCCTTTCAATTAATTTAACAATGCAATTTACTATTTGTAAATTCGCCACAAACTAATTTTTATGAGCACAATCCAATCTGTTTTTGCACGACAAATTTTTGATTCAAGAGGAAATCCAACCATAGAGGTTGATGTCACCACAGAGGATGGGTCCTTTGGCCGTGCCGCAGTTCCTTCGGGAGCATCGACCGGAGAACATGAAGCGGTCGAATTGAGAGACGGCGAAAGCAGTTATTTGGGAAAGGGTGTTCTGAAGGCGGTCCATCATGTCAATACGATTTTAGGGCCAGCTGTCGTTGGGCTGTCTGTTTTAGATCAAGAACGGATTGATCAAAAAATGATTGAATTGGATGGTACTCCGAATAAGTCCAAACTTGGCGCCAACGCCATTTTAGGGGTTTCTTTGGCTGCGGCACATGCAGCGGCAAAATCCCTAGGAGTCTCATTGTTCGAATACGTGGGTGGTGCCGAAGCTTGTACTTTGCCTGTTCCAATGATGAACATTATCAATGGTGGTTCTCACAGCGATGCCCCTATTGCCTTTCAAGAATTCATGATCATTCCAGTGAAAGCCACTAGTTTTACTCATGCAATGCAAATGGGTTCTGAGATTTTCCATCAATTGAAAAAAGTACTTCACGACAGAAACTTGAGTACTGCCGTCGGAGATGAAGGAGGATTTGCTCCAGTTCTCGGTGGAACCGAGGACGCTTTGGATACCATTGCAAAGGCCGTTTCAAATGCAGGTTATTCATTTGGGGAAGATGTGAAAATAGCACTGGATTGTGCAGCTGCGGAATTCTATGTGAATGGAACTTACGATTATACTAAGTTTGAAGGGGAGAAGGGACAAATTAGATCCAGCCTAGAGCAGGCAGATTATCTGGCCTCACTATCAGAGAACTATCCAATCATTTCTATTGAGGATGGCATGGACGAAAACGACTGGGAAGGATGGGTCTATTTGACCGAAAAGATTGGTCAAAAGATTCAACTAGTGGGTGATGATTTATTTGTTACCAACGTTGAACGTCTGTCTCGAGGAATTGATCAAGGTGTCGCCAATTCGATCTTAGTCAAGGTTAACCAGATTGGCACGCTTACTGAAACTATAGCAGCTGTTAAAATGGCTCATAAAGCGGGCTATACGGCTGTTATGTCTCATCGTTCTGGAGAAACTGAAGATACAACCATTGCTGATTTGGCAGTAGCTCTTAACACAGGTCAAATCAAAACAGGATCGGCGTCACGTTCGGACCGAATGGCCAAATACAACCAACTGTTGAGAATTGAAGAAGAGCTCGGAAATAGGGCTTATTTCCCCGGTATCGCTGCCTTCAGTAAGTAGATTTTTTTTGAATATTATTTTAAGTTATTCCAACAGTTCTGATGGGATAACTTTTTATTGAACGTCTAATTTTGTAACTTCGTGCCAAATAAATTTTACGAACCATGAGTACCAAAGTAACCTTGACATACAATAACATCTCGGTAGATCTACCAGTAATTACTGGTACTGAAAACGAAAGCGCAGTCGACATTGCAGCTTTGCGCAGTGCAGCCAATTTGATTACTCTCGATCCTGGTTACAAGAATACTGGTTCATGTTTAAGCACCATTACTTTTCTAGATGGCGATTTGGGCATACTCCGTTACAGAGGATATGCCATTGAAGAATTGGCTGAAAAGGCTACTTTTTTGGAGGTGGCCTATTTGTTGATTTTTGGAGAACTGCCTAATATTGATCAACTGACCAAATTCCAAAACGACATCAAAGCGAATTCATTCGTGGATGAAGATGTTAAAAAAATTATTGATGCCTTTCCAAAAGCTGCTCACCCGATGGGTGTGCTGGCCTCATTGACGAGCGCATTGACAGCTTTCAATCCCAGCTCAGTGAATGTCGATTCTGATGAGGATATGTACAAGGCCATAGCCAAAATAATGGGTAAATTTCCAGTCCTAGTGGCTTGGACCATGAGAAAGACCCAAGGGCTGCCAATTGACTATGGAGCTAAAGATTTGGATTATATAGAGAACATCATGAAAATGATGTTCAGTCAGCCCAACGAAACTTATATCATCAATAAGTCTGTAAAAGAAGCCTTGAATAAATTGCTTATTCTTCACGCGGACCACGAACAAAACTGTTCGACTTCAACTGTTAGAATCGTTGGCTCATCACAGGCCGGATTGTTCGCGTCTCTTTCTGCAGGTATTTCTGCCCTTTGGGGCCCTTTGCATGGGGGTGCCAATCAGGCTGTTCTAGAAATGCTTGAAGCGATTCGTTTGGACGGTGGCGATACAGAGAAATTCTTGAATAAAGCCAAGGATAAGGATGATCCTTTCCGTTTAATGGGTTTTGGACATCGTGTTTATAAGAATTTTGATCCAAGAGCCAGAATCATCAAAAAGGCTGCTGACGAAGTTCTGGATGATTTGGGAATAGATGATCCTGTTTTGGATATTGCTAAGGCACTAGAGAGAGAGGCCTTGAAAGACCCATATTTTGTTGACAGAAAACTCTATCCAAATGTAGATTTCTATTCCGGAATCATTTACCGATCTCTCGGAATCCCAGTTCAAATGTTTACAGTAATGTTTGCTCTTGGTCGTTTGCCCGGTTGGATTGCCCAATGGCGTGAAATGAGAAAAGGCAAAGAACCTATTGGAAGACCTCGTCAAATTTACACAGGGCCAACACTTCGCTCCTATATCGATATTTCGAAAAGATAAATAGCCTAAAATTATTGGCATGATAAGCTTGAGCGTAACAAACGAATTCGCACCATTGCGATCGGTAGTCGTAGGTATTGCTCAAAGTAATGGTGGTCAGCCTGATGCCGACAGTTGTTACGACCCCACGAGCTTGAGGCATGTTTTGGCTGGAACTTATCCTTTGGAATCGGACATGATTGCCGAACTCGAGGAATTTGTTGCTGTTCTCCAAAAACACAAGGTTAAGGTTTACCGCCCAGAGGTCATTCAAGATTACAATCAAATTTTTACTCGAGATATTGGATTTGTTATTGGTGACACTTTTGTAAAATCAAATATATTGCCCGACCGCGCCGATGAATTGGAAGCCATTCAATATATCTTAGATCAAATCAATCCAGTCAAGGTCATAGAGCTGCCCGAATATTGTCATGTTGAAGGCGGAGATGTCATAGTGCATGGAGATGATGTGTTTATTGGAACGTATTACGGAGCTGACTACAAGGACTACATCACAGCAAGAACAAATAGGGCAGCGGTAGAACAGTTGAAGAAGTTGTTTCCTAACAAAACAATCAGGGCATTTGAACTTAAAAAATCCAATACTGACCCCTTATCCAACGCGCTACATTTGGATTGTTGCTTTCAGCCTCTGGGCAGAGGCAAGGCCATCATTCATCCAGAAGGCTTTTTGCACCCCCAAGATGCGCAGTGGTTGATTGACTATTTTGGGTCAGATCAGGTATTTGAAATAGACGCAGTTGGCATGACTAAAATGCTGTCCAACGTTTTTTCAATTTCGGAATCAGTGGTTGTTTCAGAAAAGCATTTTACGGCTTTAAACCATTGGCTGATTCAACAAGGATTTACAGTTGAAGCGATTCATTTTTCGGAGATTTCCAAACAAGGTGGGTTGTTGCGTTGCTCTACTCTTCCGTTAGAAAGGCTCTCAAAATGAGTAGCTCTCTGTTCTTTTTAACCTGTATTTCAGTATTTTTACCTGCATGAAGCAAGAGTTGGAACATTATTTGCCTGTAGAGACCGTTGCTGTCATTCAACCTATTTTAGAGCAATACAGCCTAGTTCTTAAGATCAAAAGCCCCCGAAAAACGAGGCATGGGGACTATAGAAAGTTGCCTAATGGATTAAGTCAAATTACCATCAATGCGAGCCTCAATCAATACGCTTTTCTGCTTACTCTGATTCATGAGATTGCTCATCATGTGGCTTATTTGAATTTTGGCAGAAGAATTTTGCCTCATGGCAAAGAATGGAAACACAGCTTTATCAATCTCGCTCAACCTTTTTTAAGAGAGCCGTTTTTTGATAATGCTTTGATTCCTATTTTGAAAAGGCATTTTTATAACCCAAAAGCGAGTTCAGATACCGATTCGGTTTTAGCTCTAGCCCTCAAACAATTTGATCCGCCAAATGATAAAAACTATATCTTTGAATTATCGATGGGGACACTTTTTAAAATACCAAATGGCCGTATCTTTAAGCGCGGACACCAGCGCACTAAACGATTTGAGTGTGTGGAAACAGTATCGGGTAGAACCTATTTGTTTAGCCCAAATGCGGAGGTAGAACTCATTCAAATATGACAAACAAGAACAATAATTTTGCAGTGATTATGGTTGGAGGCATTGGGTCTCGATTTTGGCCTTTGAGCACCTCCGATTTCCCAAAGCAGTTTCACGACATATTAGGTGCCGGAAGAACACTGATTCAACACACCTTTGATCGGTTGGCTGGGTTCATTCCTCACGATCAAATTTTGGTGTTGACCAACGAACGATATTTGGATTTGGTTTTGGAACAGCTTCCGGAAATTACTGCCGACCAAGTTGTTTTGGAACCTGAGATGCGCAATACTGCTCCGTGTATATTATATGCTTCACTAAAGATTCAAAAAATGAATCCAGACGCTAAAATCATTGTAGCCTCCAGTGATCACTGGATTGAAGATAATGCCTCTTTTGAAGACAACGTGAAAGAAGCCTTTTCTTTTTGCGATAACCATCGAGGTGCTTTGATAACACTTGGAATCCAACCAACTTTTCCGAATACAGGCTACGGTTATATCGAATATGAAAAGGGGAGTGTTCAAACAGTAAATAAGGTTGTTCAATTCCGAGAAAAACCTGATTATCAAACAGCCAAATCATTTTTAGATCAAAATAACTTTTTGTGGAACGCTGGGATATTCTTGTGGCATGTGAACGGTGTGCTTAGTGCCTATAAGAGCCAACAGCCCGAAATGTTCGATCTCTTCCGAAAAGGAGAAGAGGTCTATAACACGGTTCACGAGCGAGCCTTTATAGCAGACAATTATCCGAAAGCGGAGGATATTTCCGTGGATTTTGCTATCATGGAAAAGTCTCCAAGTGTTTATGTTACAAGAGCCAAGTTTGATTGGAACGACTTGGGCACATGGGGTAGTCTTTATGACAGAATGAATAAGGACAGCCAAGAAAATGCGGTTATCAATGCGCGTGTTCTCATGGAATCGAGCGAGGGTAACTTGGTAAGAACTGACAACAACAAAATTGTTGTTGTCAATGGATTAAAGGACTATATCATTGTCGACCGTAAGGACGTATTATTGATCTATCCAAAATCAAAAGAGCAAGACATCAAGCAGGTCATGAAATCCTGTCAAACTAAATTTAACTAGATTTTTCAAAAAAATTAATCTATGGCAGCACTCGAGCCTATTGAAAATCAAAATGACGTCCAGAGAGAAACGGTCAAACGCGAAGCCATCGGGCTTTGGAAGTCTTCGATAACATTCATTTCAAACCTTTTGGATTTTAGAAATGATACAGATAAGGACGCTACTATAGCTGCCATTACAAGCGATATTCCTTTTCGAGGAGCCACCGCTTGGATTTTGATATGTTCGGTATTCGTGGCTTCAATAGGTTTGAATGCAAACTCTCCTGCGGTAGTCATTGGAGCTATGCTTATTTCTCCCCTGATGGGTCCAATTTTAGGGATAGGTCTGTCAGTAGCCATGAATGACATCGACACCTTGAAAAAGTCTTTGGTAAATTTTGCGGTCATGGTTGTTTTAAGTGTTTTGACCGCTTATTTGTTTTTTGAACTCTTTCCTTTAAGTCAAGACTCTTCTGAATTGTTGGCCCGAACTAAACCTGATATTAGAGATGTATTGATTGCATTCTTTGGAGGTTTGGCTTTGATTATTGCCAAAACGAAAAAAGGAACCATCGCCTCTACAATTTTTGGAGTAGCAATCGCAACGGCCTTGATGCCACCGCTTTGTACTGTCGGATTTGGCCTAGCTAAGGGAGGTTCTTTAGGATGGGAATATGCCGCAGGCGCTCTGTATTTGTTCACAATAAATACCATTTTTATTGGCTTGGCAACCTTTTTGGTGCTCAAAGTGCTGAGGTTTCCAATGCAGAGGTATGCCAACTCTAATCGGAGAAAACTCGTCGCTCGCTTGGCTTCAATTTTAGCTATAGTTGTGATGATTCCCGCTGTTTATACTTTTATTCAAGTGTATAAAAAAAACGTATTTGAAACCCAAGCCGGAGCTTTTATACAAAATGAAATTAGAGTCAATAAGGAGCTTCAATTGCTGTCCGTAGAGGTGTCTTTCGAAGAAAACTTTATCGAACTCAATTTTTTCAATGAAATAGGTGCTGCTACTAAAGCTGATTTGATCAGTGAATTGCGCTATAATGAGGCCTATAAGGACCTTAAAGAAGTTGATTTAAAAATACTTGGAAGTGACACGAGTAGTTATGAAATCATTACGAAGGTCTACGAAGATACGCGACAGGCTTTGAAAGGAAGAGAACTGGAAATTGGGGAATTAAAGGCTCAAATCGAAGAGCTAAAGGGACAGATTGAGCAAGCTAAGACAATGCAAGTTGACGAGAGTATGGATGTTTTGGACATGCTCAAGTCCACAAGAAGTGAGTTTCCTGCAGCAAAAAATGTTTCGATTAATCAAATTTTTTCGAGTTCAGACTTGAAGACCATTGATACCAGCTATATATTCCGAGTGGAATGGAAGGAATCTGAAAAGAGCCAAGACGAGTTAAACTTGCTTTTGAAAGCTTTTGTTGAATCAAAGTATAAATTGAAAAATGTGTCTGTGACTGGTGCTAATAACTAAAGCCCTTCGTTATACATTCTACGCACTTTTCTGAACAATTCTGAAGAATAAACAAAATTGGTTACGGCTTCATTATCGGTTTTGAAAATGTTTTCGTTCGATCCCTCCCAGGCCTTATGACCGTCTTTGAGAAAGACAATTTTTTGACCAATTTCCATTACTGAGTTCATGTCATGGGAGTTGATTACTGTGGTAATATTGAACTCACTTGTGATTTCTTGAATCAAATTGTCAATAACAATGGCGGTTTTCGGGTCAAGACCAGAATTAGGCTCGTCGCAAAACAGGAATGACGGATTGTTCACAATAGCTCGAGCAATGGCAACCCTTTTTTGCATCCCTCCCGATGCTTCACTAGGAAATTTTTTGTAGGCATCTTCCAGTTTCACGCGCTTGAGAACTGCATGAACTCTGTCTTCCATTTCGCTGTTGTTTTTTTTGGAAAACATGCGCAGTGGAAATTTGACATTTTCTCCTATGGTCATGGAGTCAAACAAAGCCCCTCCTTGAAACACCATGCCTATTTTTGATCTCAATTTCCGTTGTTCGGATTGGCTTAGGTCATTGTAAATTTTTCCGTTGTAGGAAATACTCCCCGATTCGTAAGGGAATAATCCAAGCAAGCATTTGAGAAAAACCGTTTTTCCAGATCCACTTTGACCGATGATCAAATTGGTTTTACCCTTTTCGAAGGTTGTGGATATGCCTTTAAGTACCTCCGCAGATTCAAAAGACTTATAAAGATTTTCAACAACAATCATTAGCTTAGAATCAATTGAGTAATAATGTAATTCGACAAAATGATTGCAACACTTGTCCAGACAAAAGCGGTTGTACTCGCTTTTCCAACTTCCAACGCCCCGCCTTTCATGAAATAGCCGTGATAGGAAGGAATGGTAGCCAATAAAAAGGCGAAAACAAAAGTCTTAACAAAGGCGTAAACCAAATGAAATGGTATGAAGTCGAGCTGAACTCCCCAAATGTAGTCGCTTACCGAAGTAAAACCGCCGTAGTAACAGGCAGCCATTCCCCCTAATACGCCCAAAAACATGGCGATTGAAATCAAAAAAGGGTAAAGCAATAAAGCGATTGTTTTAGGAAAAACTAAATAATTGATCGAGTTGATGCCCATGACCTCCAAGGCGTCGATTTGTTCAGTAACTCTCATGGTTCCAATACTTGAGGTAATAAAGGATCCGACCTTACCTGCCATGATGATGGAAATAAACGTTGGAGCAAATTCCAAAATGACCGATTGACGTGTAGCAAATCCAACCAAATATTGTGGGATCAAAGGATTGTTAATGTTCAATGCAGTTTGAATGGTTACCACGCCTCCCACAAAAAATGAAATAAATGCAACAATGCCAAACGAGCCAATAACCAAATCGTCGATATCTCGAAGTATTAGGCCACGCATAACCGTCCATTTGGTTGGTTTGATAAACATATTTTTTATCATTAAAAAATACGAACCGATGTGATGCAGGGTGCGGAACACTATCTGAATATTAGTTGTTTTGAACTAGACACAAACCTAATGAAAAAAGCTCGTTTCACGTTCTTTTAGAACAAGTTTTAACCGGAATTGATGACATTATTCATTCTAATTTTAATTAACTTGCTCAAAATTTTGACCATGAAACTTTCCCTGACTTTATCCTTGTTTTTGAGTGTTCATTTTTTTGCAGCTGCTGAGACTGCAGACTTAAAACTAAATGCTGTTTCTACCTCTTTGGCGCCTCCCAAGA
Source organism: Bacteroidota bacterium (assembly GCA_027592025.1). Lineage (GTDB taxonomy): Bacteria > Bacteroidota > Bacteroidia > Flavobacteriales > Flavobacteriaceae > JALRKI01. Next base: position 89,852 of record JAQCIQ010000005.1, on the reverse strand, counting down.
AAGCTAAATTGGTTGTCGGAATCGTTGTCGATCAAATGAGGTATGATTATTTGACGCGGTATGAATCTCGTTTCGGCGAGGGTGGTTTCAAAAGAATGATCAGAGAAGGGTTTAATTTTAAAAACAACAATTTTGACTACGTCCCCACTTATACCGCGCCTGGACACGCTTCTGTCTATACAGGGACAACGCCCAAGTATCACGGAATTATCTCAAATGATTGGTATGACAGGACTTCTGGTAAAATGATGTATTGTGTGGACGATGACAATTACCAATCCGTTGGAACTCCAAGTAAGGACGGTCAGAAATCACCCAGAAAAATGACAGTCACTAGTTTTGCCGATCAAAACAGACTTCATACCCAATTTAGGGGCAAAACCATTGGTATTGCAATTAAAGATCGTGGCGCTATTTTGCCTGCTGGACATACTGCTAACGCAGCCTATTGGTTTGTTGGTGGAAAGGAAGGGGTTTGGGCAACAAGTGATTTTTATATGGACCAGTTGCCTTCTTGGGTGGTCAGTTTTAACGACGAAAAACGGCCCGAGAGTTATTTGAAAGTCTGGGATACTGCCCAAGATATTGCTACCTACACTCAAAGCGGTCCAGACATGAATGACTTTGAAGGTGGGTTTAAGGGGAAATCTACACCTACTTTCCCTTATGACTTGAAAGCTTTGTCTTCTGAAAATAAAGGCTACGATATTTTAAAAACTACGCCATTCGGAAATAGTTTAACAACCGATTTCGCAATAGCAGCAATAGCAGGAGAATCTCTTGGATTCGATGAGGATACAGATGTATTGACTGTGAGCTATTCCAGTACAGATTATATAGGTCATAACTTTGGAGTTAATGCGGTTGAAACAGAAGACACTTACATCCGTTTAGATCGAGATTTGGAGCGATTGTTTAACTATCTTGACGATAAGGTGGGCAAGGGAGCCTATACCGTGTTTTTGACGGCTGATCACGGTGCAGTACAAGTCCCAAATTATCTTAAATCTGTCAATATACCTTCTGGTTATATTGATATGGATGTCGTAAAAAACGCTCTGGCTGATTTTTTAGCGTCGAAATATGGCGATGGTGACTGGATTGAAAACATCAGTAATTTTCAGGTATTCCTCAATAGAAAATTGATCTCGGACAGGAACTTAGTTTTAGTTGAAGTTCAAGCGAGTTTAGCCGATTTTGCTCAAAGTTTGCCTCAAATATTTGAGACTTACACTGCCCATGATATGTTGAGCAACTTTTACGAAAAAGGGTTAGCGCACAGGCTGCAAAAGGGATTTAGCGAATCCAGATCGGGAGATGTTATAATTTCAGTAAATCCCGGATATATAGAAAAGTACAGCAGTACAGGAACCACTCACGGCTCTGGGTTTAATTATGACACTCATGTGCCTTTGCTGTTTTTTGGCGCAGGTATAAACCACGGCAGCACTTTCGAGACTACCTACATTGAAGATATCGCTCCTACCATTTCAGCTCTTCTGGGGATAGCTGAACCGAATGGATCAATTGGGAGGCCACTTGTTCAGGCTATTAAGAATTAAAATAGGGTCTGATTAATTTGATCGATATAGGCCAATAAGTCGTCCCTTCCCCTTCCATCGGATGCGGAGGTGACAAAGTGAGGTGGGCATGCTTCCCAAGTTTGTAGCAACTCATCTTGATAGGCCTCAACAGCGCTACGAATTTCCCCTACTTTCAATTTATCAGCTTTGGTAAACACTAGCCCAAAAGGGATGTGATTTTCTCCCAGCCAAGTCAGAAATTCCAAATCTATGGGTTGAGGTTTGTGTCTGATGTCGATGAGCACAAAGGCAGACACCAATTGTTTTCTTTTCTCAAAATAATTGGTAATGAATTTTTGAAAAATCTTTTTTGAAGACTTCGAAACCTTGGCGTACCCATAACCTGGTAAGTCGACAAGATACCAATTCGAGTTAATCAAAAAATGATTAATCAATCGGGTTTTTCCTGGTTTGCCTGAAGTTTTCGCCAACTGCTTGCGTTCCACAAGCATATTGATTAGTGAAGACTTGCCAACGTTGCTTCGCCCAATAAAAGCATACTCAGGCATCTTGTGTTGGGGACACTTTGAAACCTCTTGATTGCTAATCACAAATTCAGCGGATGTGATGCGCATAGGGTTCTTGTTAAAAATTTCTTGACTTGAACCAGTCGTGAAGAATGTTGTTGAATTCTTCAGGATGTTCCATCATAGCGGCATGACCACATTTATCGATCCAAAAAAGATCGGAATCTGGGAGCAAAGCATTAAATTCTTCAGCGACGTTAGGGGGAGTAACATTGTCATTTCCCCCCCAAATGATACAACTTGGAGTTTTGATTTTTGGCAAATCTTTAGCCATATTGTGTCGGATGGCGCTCTTAGCCAAAGCCAGCGTCTTGATGAGCTTACCTCTGTCATTAACGGTTTCATAAACCTCATCGACAATTTCTTTGGTTGCTATTGCTGGGTCGTAAAATACTTCCTCTGCTTTTTGCTTGATGACGTTGTAATCGCTCCTCTTAGTATAGCCGCCACCCATAGAATTTTCATAAAGCCCAGAACTCCCTGTGATAACAAGCGCTTTTACGTTTTCAGGATAGAGGTGGGTATGAAGCAAAGCTATGTGACCTCCCAAAGAATTTCCAAGCAAAATCACGTCTTTGAGCCCAAGGTTTGTCATGAATCTATTCAGAAAACGTGCAAAATATTTGACATTTGTTTTGAGAAGTACTGTTGAATAAAGGGGGAGTTCAGGAATAATGACACGATAACCCTTTGAGCCAAAATAATCTGTTACACCCTGAAAATTACTCAAGCCCCCCATGAGTCCATGTAGCACTACGATTGGTTGTCCTTCGCCAACTTCGAGAAAGTCGCAATGTTTACCTTTTTTCAAGTCTAAAGCCATTTAGTGGTTTTACGAATTGTTGCAAATCTAAGCATTTTATTGTTTATCAATTTCAATTCTCAATATTAACATGGTGGGTGCTTCAATCCCACTTGAATGGCCTTTAAAGAGTAGATTTTCCTTCGGCTGTTTTTGTATTTCCCACTTTTTAAATTTATCTAAACTATTGATTTAGTGATAGATAAAAAATCAGATTCATCGAATATGTTCGAAAATCGCCAAAAATTCAAAAAAGTTATGAACAAAGTGGGAATGAGTGGTAAAAAGTGGTAAATCTTTTGTAAATTTGGGTATTCAAAAATGAATTGTGACCGCATTAATCGGAACATACGAGTGTAAAATTGACGACAAAGGACGTCTGATGCTTCCAATGGCTTTGAAAAAGCAGTTGGCATCTTCCTTTGCCGATGGGTTTGTTTTAAAGCGCGCTGTATTTCAAAATTGCTTGGAGTTGTTTCCTATGGCCGAGTGGGACGCTATGATGAATAAAGTGAATCAACTCAATCGATTCAAAAAAAGTAACAACGATTTTATTCGACGATTTACTGCGGGCGTTCGAGTGCTCGATGTAGATGCTTCAGGCAGAATACTAGTTCCGAAAGATTTGTATGATTTTGCAGGTTTGTCTAAAGAAATTGTATTATCATCTGCCATTAACATCCTAGAAATCTGGGATAAGAATAAGTACGAACAAGCCATTGATGATGCTACAGGCAGCTTTGCCGATTTGGCTGAACAAGTCATGGGAAATGATTCTAACCATGAGCTATCATAATCCAGTATTACTCCAAGAAGCTGTAGAAGGATTAAATATTGCTCCCGATGGAATTTATGTTGATGTCACTTTTGGTGGGGGTGGACATAGTAGAGCCATTCTTGATCAGTTGGGGCCTCATGGCAAACTGATCGCATTTGATCAGGATATTGACGCTCTAGACAACAAATTGGATGACGAACGATTTTTATTGATCCATCAAAATTTTAGACATGCCAAACGATTTTTGAGGTTTCATGGCTTCGATCAAATTGATGGATTGTTGGCGGATTTAGGAGTTTCATCGCATCAGTTCGATCAAGCAGATCGCGGGTTTTCAACCAGATTTAACGGAACTCTCGATATGCGAATGAATCAGTCAGAGAATGTTTCGGCCATGGAGGTGGTCAATCAATTTGACGAGGCTCAGCTGAGGTATATTTTTAAGGAATATGGGGAGCTGCATCAAGCCAATCTTCTCGCTGGAAACATTGTCAGAGCGAGAGTAACCAAATCAATTGAGACCACGGAAGAGCTTAACAATTTAGTCAGACGCTTGGTTCCGGGAAAGCGAGAGAATAAGGTATTGGCTCAAATTTATCAGGCTATACGCATTGAAGTCAATCAAGAAATTGATGCACTTAAGGAATTGCTCCTTCAGTTGCCTCCATTGGTCAAGCCAGGTGGACGGATCAGTTTTATGTCCTACCATTCCTTGGAAGATAGGTTGGTCAAGAGATTTATCCGAAACGGCATGTTTGAGGGAGAAGCTGAAAAGGATTTGTTTGGCAATACTACGGTGCCATTTTTCAAGGTGGGGCAGATGATTGTTCCGTCTGACGCCGAAATTGCAGAAAACGGCCGTGCTAGAAGTGCCAAATTGAGAATCGCTGAACGCTATAGCAATTGAAGATGAAAGAACAGCTGTTTAGTGTTTTGAAAGGGCGGTTTTTGGTCAGCGACAATGCTTTTAAAAATTGGAGGATGATATTCTTCCTGTCTGGATTAGCATTAGTCATGATTGCCAGTTCACACTCTGCTGACAGAAAAGTATATCGCATTGCCGAACTCAACAATGAGGTCAAAGAACTGAGGTCAGAATTTGTCGATTTAAGAGCTCGGCTGATGAAAATAAAAATGGAATCAGCAGTAGTAAAAAAATTAGAAACAAAAGGATTTGAAATAGGGCAACTTCCTCCTGAAAAAATTGTAGTAGAAAATTAAATATCGTGGCAACCGCTATCAAACATATCAGATTCAAATTCCTGATCATTTCGATCGGACTATTTGCTTTCGCTGCAGCTGTAGTGGTTCAGTTGTTCAATATTCAGTTTGTCTACGGTGATTTTTACCGATCTAAGGTAGAGGAATTGGTTGTTCAAAATGTGGTAATCCACGCCAATCGTGGAAATATTGTGGCTGAGGATGGAAGTTTGTTGGCAACCTCAGTTACTAAATACGACATCCATATGGATCCAGTGGCGCCAACGAAGAAAACATTTGATAAAAATATTGACGCTTTGAGCGATTCTTTGGGGCGATTTTTTAATAAACCTGCTTCCTATTACAAGCACATGTTGACTTCCGCTAGGTCTAAAAATGATCAATACGTGCGATTGGCTCGAAATCTTGGATATGCCGATTACGTGCGCTTCACCAAATTTCCGATGCTAAACAGAGGGAACTATTCTGGAGGATTGCTTGTATCTCAAAGCACGGTTCGAGAATACCCATTGGGTGAGGTTGCCAAGAGGACAATTGGTTATGAACGTACAGATGAGCAAGGCAATGTTACTAGGCCAGGAATTGACGGCGCCTTTGGGCAAGCCTACTTGAAAGGTATCGATGGAAAAAGACTCAAGCAAAAGATTGGTCAAGGTCAGTGGAAGCCTCTAGAAGATTTTAACAGAGTTGAACCACGAGACGGTTATGATTTGTACACAACCATAGACGTCAATCTTCAGGATGTCGCGCATTATGCATTGCTCGATCAGTTAGAAAAATTTGAAGCCGACCACGGTAGTGTTATCGTCATGGAGACCAAAACAGGTGCCATCAAAGCCATCTCCAACTTGGGGCGAACAACTGCCAACACTTACTATGAAAAGCTCAACTATGGAGTAGGAGAAACTCATGAACCCGGCTCTACATTCAAATTAATGGCCTTGGCTGTGGGTATTGATCAAGGCGTGATTTCTCCCAACGATACAGTTGATACAAAAAATGGTGAACTCAGTTTTTACGGCCGTCAAGTTCGTGATTCCAAGAAAGGTGGTTATGGTAAGATTACAGTAGCCGAGGCTTTCGAGATGTCTTCGAATACCGGAATTGTTCAAATAATAGAGGACAATTACCGTAACAATCCTACTCAATTTGTTGATGGTATTTATGCCATGGGTCTCAATGAGAAATTGGATATTCCAATTCTAGGAGAAGGAACGCCTCACATAACTCATCCCTCCGATAAAGAAAATTGGGATGGACTGGATTTGCCTTGGATGGCTTTTGGGTATGGCATTCAGTTGTCTCCTTTGCAAGTATTGACTTTTTATAACGCCATTGCCAACGATGGGGTAAAAATAAAGCCCAGATTTGTTGAATCGATTCAGTCTTTTGGAAAGCCAGTTGAGGTTTTTAGTAATGACATACAAGGCCAAAGAATATGCAAGCCCGAAACGGCTCAAGTCTTAAAATCAATGATGCGCAATGTCGTTGCTTCAAATCATGGCACTGCTCACAATATTGACATGAAGAACTATCCTCTGGCAGGAAAAACAGGCACTTGTCAAACCGAATATTGGATTGAATCCAACCGCTACATATCTTCCTTTGTCGGATATTTTCCAGCCGACGATCCAAAATATTCTTGCATCGTTGTGGTTCATAAGCCAAACGTCCAAAAGGGGTACTATGGCAATGTAGTGGCCGCACCTGTATTTAAAAAAATCGCCGAACACATTTATACCAGTACACCTAGAGAGGTGATCGTAAAAAATGTTAAGCCAGCATTTTCGGAGATTGAGAATGACTATTCAAAATTTAAAGGACAAAGTCAGCCTAATCAACTTCAGATGCCCAATGTTACAGGCATGGCTATTATGGATGCGATTTCTCTTTTAGAAAATCTGGGTCTCAAAGTAGAGGCCGTAGGCGTTGGAAAAGTAAGCAGCCAATCTGTTGAGCAAGGACAAAGCATTAGTAAAGGTCAAATCATTAAACTTCAAATCACATGAAAAATTTGAAGGATCTTTTATTTGGAGTGTCAATAGATGCTGTAATAGGGAATACCAATCGAGAGGTTAGTGTAATTCAATTTGATTCAAGAAAAATCAATGTTCAAGATTTGTTTATCGCCATTAAAGGCACTCAAGCCGATGGGCATGACTATTTAACACAAGTCGCTGAAAAAGGTGCAGCAGCCATAATTTGTGAAACATTACCCGAAGTGACTTTGGAGTCGGTAACCTACATTCAAACCAAAAACACTCATAAAGCACTTGCGATTATAGCATCCAACTATTTTGATCAGCCCTCTCAGAAACTGAGTTTAGTTGGCATCACTGGAACCAACGGCAAAACAACGACCGCAAGTCTTCTTTACCAATTGTTTCAAAATTCTGGAATGCCCTCGGGATTAATTTCGACAGTGAAAATTTGTTTGGGTGACCAAGCCTATGGCGCTACTCATACTACGCCGGATGCAATAACCATTAATTCTTTGTTAAACCAATTGGTTCAATTGGGTATCACCCAGTGTTTTATGGAAGTCAGCTCTCATGGAATTGACCAAGAGAGGACCGCTGGACTTCATTTTGCAGGCGCAGTATTTACTAACCTTACCCACGATCATTTAGATTATCACGGTGATTTTGCCACGTACAGAGATATTAAAAAGAGATTGTTTGACCAATTGACCAAGGAAGCTTTCGCGCTGGTCAACGCGGACGACAAGAATGGACTCTATATGATTCAAAATACTCGGGCAAAGAAGTTGACCTATGCATTAAAGACCTCGGCAGATTTTAAGGGTAAAATTATTGAAAATCAATTGTCTGGATTACTGTTACGCATCAATGATTCAGAAGTTTGGTCTCACCTGATTGGGTCATTTAATGCCTACAATTTACTTGCCATCTATTGCACAGCGGTCCTTTTGAAAATGGATTCGTTGGAAACATTGAAGGGCATCAGTGGACTCCAAAGCGTTACAGGTCGTTTTCAGTATTTCATTTCGGAAGATAACATCACAGCGATCGTTGATTATGCTCACACACCAGATGCACTCAAAAATGTATTGGAAACAATCAATGCCATCAGAACTAAAAATGAAGCATTGATTACAGTCTTTGGTTGCGGTGGTGACCGAGATCGAACAAAACGGCCAAAGATGGCTCATATAGCTACTTCCCTGAGCGACAAAGTTATTCTTACCAATGACAATCCAAGGACAGAAGTTCCAGAGTCTATTATTGAAGAGATGGAAGCAGGCGTTTCTCCGGTGCATTTCAAAAAAACCATCTGCGTACTAGACCGCAAACAAGCCATAAAAACCGCCGTGCAATTGGCGCAACCTGGAGATATCATTTTGATTGCTGGGAAGGGACATGAAACTTACCAAGAAATCAATGGAAAGCGATTTGACTTTAATGACTTCGAAACCGTTCATCATTTTCTAAATCAAGCTGCGTCGTAATGTTATACTATCTATTCAAATATCTCGAACAAAATTTCCAATTTCCTGGAGCTTCTCTATTTGGATTTTTGTCATTCCGTGCAGCCATGGCAATCATCTTGTCGTTGTTGATATCAACTGTTTATGGTAAAAAAATCATCAACTTCCTCAACCGCAAGCAGGTAGGCGAATCTATTCGAGAATTGGGTCTTGAAGGGCAAAAGCAAAAAGAAGGTACTCCTACTATGGGAGGTTTGATTATCATTTTGGCTACGGTTGTACCTGTTTTATTATTCGCCAAACTTGACAACATTTACATCATTCTCTTGTTGATTACCACCTTTTGGATGGGCACAATTGGGTTTATAGATGATTACATCAAAAAATTTAAAAAGGACAAGGAGGGGCTCAAAGGGCGGTTTAAAATTTTAGGCCAAGTAGGTCTCGGGATTATTGTTGGTGCAACGCTTTATTTTCACCCCGAAGTTACCATTAAGGAAGAAGCAACTGCTCCAGCTATGGCACAAGTAGAGATGGCTACGCCCAGTGCGGCATCTTTTTCTCCAGAAATTAAATCGACTAAAACCACCATTCCATTTGTTAAGTTTAACGAATTCGACTACTCAAGCCTTATCTCTTGGATAAGCCCAACGGCTAGCCAATACGCTTGGTTAATCTTTATTCCAATCATCATTTTTATAGTTACTGCTGTTTCCAACGGTGCCAATCTCACCGATGGCATCGATGGATTGGCAGCTGGAACCTCTTCCATCATTGTTTTGACCCTTGGCGTTTTTGCATGGATTTCGGGTAATATCATCTTCTCAGACTACTTGAACGTGATGTACATCCCGAGGGTAGAAGAAATAACCATTTATATCGCTGCTATGGTTGGAGCCTTGATTGGCTTCTTGTGGTACAATGCATATCCTGCTCAAGTATTCATGGGAGATACTGGCAGCTTGACCATTGGAGGCGTAATAGCTGTTGTAGCTATTGCTGTAAGAAAGGAATGGCTCATTCCTGTGCTCTGCGGAATTTTCTTGGCTGAGAACTTGTCTGTAGTCCTACAAGTCGCCTATTTCAAATTCACCAAGAAGAAATATGGCGTTGGTCGTCGCATTTTCTTGATGTCTCCCTTGCACCACCATTATCAAAAGGCCGGTTATCACGAAAGTAAAATTGTGACTCGTTTTTGGATTGTTGGAATCCTATTGGCTATCGTTTCTGTTGTAACCCTAAAAATCAGATAGATGAAAAGACTAGTGATTTTAGGGGCAGGTGAAAGTGGAGTGGGAGCAGCATTGTTGGGACAACAAAAGGGTTGGAGTGTTTTTGTTTCAGACCGCGGCACCATCGAAAGGGAGCATGAGAATGAACTTCGGAATTTAGGAATTCAATTAGAATCGGGGCAGCACAGTATGGACCAAATATTACAAGCTGATTTGATCATAAAAAGTCCTGGAATTCCCAGCCATGTGCCAGTTATAGCGCAAGCTAGACAAGCTGGAATAGCAATAGTCTCTGAAATTGAGTTTGCCTCGCGATATACCGATGCCGTATTGATTGCGGTAACTGGTAGCAATGGAAAAACTACTACCGCCACCTGGATCTATGACATTTTAAAAACAGCAGGCTTCGACGCTGCCTTGGCAGGAAATATTGGATTTGGTTTTTCAAGACTATTAAGCCTGAACGATCCAAAATACATCGTTCTTGAAGTGAGTAGTTTTCAACTGGAAGACATCAAGTCTTTTCATCCACATATTGCGGTCATTACTAATATTACACCAGATCACCTGGATCGATACAACTACGATTTTAGCCAATATGTGGCCGCTAAAATGAAAATTTCTGCCAATCAAACTCAAAAGGACTTTTTGATTTTTGACGCCGATGACCTCGCTACTCAAGAAGCTTTGAAGGCTTCCCCAATAACAGTATCTCAACTTCCTTTTTCGACAAACAAGGTCTTGAATCATGGAACGTACAATCAGGACAATCAAATCTTTTTTCACTCAAAAAAAAAACCACTTATGCCAATATCAGAGCTTAAATTAGAAGGACAGCACAATGTTAAAAACGCCATGGCAGCTGCCACTGTCGCCAATTTGCTGCGCGTAAGAAAACAATTCATCCGAGAGAGTTTGCAAAACTTTCACGGTGTTGAGCACCGTATGGAACAAGTCCTTAAGATCAACAAGGTCCAGTACATCAATGACTCTAAGGCCACTAATGTCAACGCAACGTATTACGCCTTGCAGAGTATGAAATCGCCAACAGTATGGATCGTTGGCGGACTCGACAAGGGGAATGACTATACCGAGCTATTTCCGATTGTATTCGAAAAAGTGAAAGCCATAGTTTGTTTGGGTGTGGACAATAAAAAAATCGTCGAGTCTTTTGGTTCGATAGTGAAAGTAATTTCTGACACCCAATGCATGACAGAAGCGGTAAGAATGGCATACCAATTTGCCGAACCTGGTGACAGTGTTTTGCTTTCTCCTGCTTGCGCCAGTTTCGATCTATTCGAGGACTACGAGGATCGTGGTCGACAGTTTAAAGATGCAGTAAGACAATTGTAATGAAACAGTTTATCAACAACATTAAAGGTGATCGAACCATTTGGGCCATAACGGCTCTTTTGGCCATATTTTCCTTTCTGCCTGTTTACAGCGCAGCAAGCAATTTGGCCTATTCCTATGGTGGTGGGCATACCTTTGGTTTTGTTGTCAAGCATTTTATGCATCTGTTTTTAGGATTTGTCATTATCTATGCGGTGCACAAACTGCCTTTCCGCTATTTTAAAGGGCTCTCACTTATAATGCTGCCGGTGGTTGCCTTGCTCTTGCTCTATACCATGTTTCAAATGGATACTAGTGATAGCATGACCAATGCTAAACGTTGGATCAATCTGCCTTTTGTAGGGTTCTCTTTTCAGCCTTCAACCTTGGCATCGGTAGTGTTGATGGTTTATGTTGCTCGTTATTTGTCTAAAATTCACGACAAAGCGATTACCTTCAAGGATGGATTGATTTCCCTTTGGTTGCCTGTTTTCGTCATAATTGGATTGATATTTCCAGCTAATTTTTCTACCGCTGCCATCATGATGCTCATGGTATTTGTTTTGGCGTTTGTTGGTGGTTACCCATTTAAGTACTTGGCATTGATTGGAGGAGCAGCCTTGGTGTTGATGACTGCATTTATTCTGACCTTCAAGGCTTTTCCAGATTTAATGCCCAATCGGGTTGACACATGGATGAGTCGAATAGAGCGGTTTAAGGCAGGTGCTAACGATGCCGATAACTATCAAATAGAGAAGGCAAAAATTGCGATAGCTACGGGACAAATTCAGGGTCTTGGTCCAGGCAAAAGCCGTCAAAAAAACTTTTTACCCCAATCTTCGTCTGATTTTATTTTCGCCATAATCATTGAAGAATATGGTTTGATCGGTGGTATGATGCTCGTGTTCCTTTATCTATGGTTTTTGTTTAGGGTAGTCATAGTGGCCTATAAATCTCAAACAGTGTTTGGTTCCTTGCTGGCCATTGGTATCGGTATGCCTATTGTTTTTCAAGCTTTTATAAACATGGCGGTTGCCGTTGAATTACTTCCTGTTACTGGCCAAACCTTGCCCTTGATCAGCAGCGGTGGAACATCGATCTGGATGACCTGTATGGCGATTGGAATATTGATAAGTGTAAGTGCAGATTACGGTGCAGAAGAGGAATTGAGGACGGATGAAGAAAATATGAATCCCTTGGATGTGTTAAGTGAAGCAATGTAAATATGACCAATAAAAGAATAATCATTTCGGGTGGTGGCACTGGGGGACATATCTTCCCAGCGATTGCTATAGCCGACGCGCTAAAACAGCGTTGGCCTGATGTCGATTTGCTTTTTGTTGGCGCTTCCGATCGCATGGAAATGCAAAAGGTTCCTGCGGCGGGTTATCGCATCAAGGGATTGTGGATATCGGGTTTACAACGCCGGCTGACCCTTAAAAATTTGTTATTTCCTCTTAAGTTGGTTGTTAGCTTGATGCAATCCTTTATTGTGCTGCTCAGGTTTAAACCAGATTTTGCCGTTGGCACTGGAGGGTTTGCAAGTGGTCCTATATTGTATGTGGCAACCCAAAAGAACATTCCTTCATTAATCCAAGAACAAAACTCCTTTCCTGGTATTACGAACAAGTTTTTGGCCAAACGTGTTCAATCCATTTGTGTAGCTTATCAGCACATGGCTCGCTATTTTCCTGTTTCGAAATTAGTTCTCACAGGAAACCCAATCAGAAAAAACTTGACAGTTCAAACAGATTCAACCCAATCTAAGTTATCTTATGGATTCAATCCATCGGCCCCAGTTCTGTTGATTGTTGGAGGAAGTTTGGGCGCCAAACGCATCAACGAACTCATTCAAGATAAGATTTTGTTCTTTAAGGAATCCAATTACCAAATCCTTTGGCAGTGTGGAGAATTATACCACTCTCAATACCGCATATATGACAATGGTTCAAACATCTGTGTGGCCGATTTTATCAAGGACATGAGTGTAGCCTATGCTGCTGCGGATGTAATCATTTCTCGAGCAGGGGCGCTAGCCGTCTCTGAACTGTGCTTGGTTGCCAAGCCAGTCATTTTTATTCCTTCGCCAAATGTGGCTGAAGATCATCAAACCAAAAATGCCCAATCACTGGTTGAAGCCGAGGCAGCGTTGATGATCAAAGAACGAGACCTTGACTCAGAATTTGAAAAGGAATTTTTGAATTTGATTTCTGATGCTGAGCGGCAAAAAAACTTCAGTGCCAACATGAAAAAACTGGCAAAAACAGACGCTGCAGAACGCATCGTCGATGAAATTGAAAAACTTTTGACCCCATGAATTGGAACGACAAACATAAGGTCTTTTTTGTGGGCATAGGCGGTATAGGCATGAGTGCTCTTGCGCGCCATTTGCTGTCTCAAGGTAAGTCAGTCTTTGGCTACGACAAAGTGCCTTCGTCAATAACTTCAAGTTTGGAGACTTTGGGGGCCGAAATAGTTTTTGATTGGTCGGTTGAATCAATTCCTCAAGAATGTTTGTCTTCAGAACAAACTCTCATCATTTATACCCCCGCTATTCCCAAAGAACATCCTCAATTGAACTATTTTATCGCTCAGCAATTTCAGGTGTACAAGCGATCCGAGATTTTGGGATTACTGTCGAAAGACACCTATTGTATTGCGATTGGTGGCACGCATGGTAAAACGACGACCTCTACCTTGTTGACCCATCTGTTATTGGCCAATAACAGCCCAGTTACTGCTTTCCTAGGTGGAGTTTCCGAAAACTTCAAAACCAATTACGTCAACAACGGAAGCGAATTGATGGTGGTTGAAGCTGACGAGTACGATCGTTCATTTTTGACTTTAGATGCCGATATGGCTTGCCTCACTTCGATTGATGCGGACCATCTGGACATCTATAGCACAGTGGAGGATTTGAGAACTTCCTTCAATGAATTTGCCAATAAGGTTAAAAATCCAGACCGGTTGTTTCATCATGTCGATTTGCCTTTCAAAGGAAAAACTTATGGGGTCGAGACGCCGTCCGATTACCGATCAGACATTCGCAAGGTTGAAAATGGAGCTTTTGTTTTCGATTTGATATACCCTGAGGGGCGTATGGACAATTTAAGAGCGGTTCTTCCTGGAAGACACAATGTAGCAAATACGACCGCCGCTTGCGCTATGGCCTTACAATTGGGCTGTGGAGAGGTGGCCATTAGAAAAGGATTGGACAGTTTCTTAGGCATTCAAAGAAGGTTTTCTTATCGAATGAAGTCACCAGAATTTACTCTTATTGACGACTACGCCCATCATCCTTCCGAGATCAATGCCGTTTATAATGCGGTAGCTGAAATGTACCCAGGCCAAACCACGGCAGTTGTATTCCAGCCTCACCTGTTTTCGCGTACTAGAGATTTCGCCGAAGAATTTGCTGCTTCATTGTCTCGCTTTGATCAAACCTTCTTGTTACCCATCTATCCAGCACGTGAAAAGCCGATGATGGGGGTAACCAGCGAATGGTTGTTGTCGCTTATTGAAAATGACCAAAAGGCTGTCATTCAAAAATCAGAAATTGCCTCTGCATTCATTCAAAGTGGTGCATCGATCGGACTGCTTTTAGGAGCTGGAGATATTGGATTAGAGGTCGAACAAATTGTCTCACATTTAAATCGTCAAAATGAATTGGGATAACGTCAAATTAGTAGTTGCGATAGGCTGTTTAGCTAGCTTAATGATTGTCAGTGTGATAAGAAATCAAGCGCGCCAAATTTCTGATATTGAAATCAATATTAAGGGGGAAAGCTATGGGCTTTTAGACCACGAAACAGTTGATAAATTGTTAATACTAAGGGAGCCAGAATTGAATAAAAAGGCAAAAGTTGGGGTAGATTTGAAACTGCTAGAAAAGGCGATAGAACGCATTTCATACATTAAATCGGCTCAAGTTTTTCTCTCAATTTCCGGAGTGCTCCATGTGGAATTTGAAGAAAGAGAACCAATCGCGAGGTTGTTTGGTGGCGAGGAAGGCTATGTGGATGCTTCGGGGTTTAAGATGCCTCTTTCTCCTCAATCTGCGCTGCGTTTACCTTTGGTAGACCTGTCAGATTGTAAGAGAGATTTGGCCGATATAGCACAATTAGCCAGCTATGTGCATGAGGATGCGAATCTCAAAAAAATGGTTACAGCTTTTGGCTGTGACACCCAAGGTCGATTGACTTTTCAAACGAGGGTTTGGAATCACAAAGTGATCTTGGGAGACTTGGATAATATGTCGTATAAGATAAAAAAATTCTTGGCATTTTACCATCGAGCTCATGAAACAGACCAATTGTCTGCATATCAAACGGTTAATCTAGCTACTGGAAATCAAGTGGTTGGAATAAAAATTTAAAACAATGGAGAAACAACATTTTGCTGTAGGCTTAGACATCGGAACCACAAAAATTGTGGCAATGATCGGACGCAAAAACGAATTTGGAAAATTAGAAATTCTAGGGATTGGTAAGTCTCAAAGCCTTGGAGTTCACAGGGGGGTCGTCAATAACATCACTCAAACCATTCAATCCATTCAGCAGGCTGTTCAAGATGCTGAACTCGATTCAGGAGTTAAAATCGCTGACGTTACCGTAGGTATTGCGGGACAGCACATACGAAGCCTCCACCACAGCGACTACATCACTCGAGCCAATTCCGAGGCGGTGATTGACGAACACGATTTGGAACTCCTAGAAAATCAAGTTCATAAATTGGTCATGCTGCCAGGAGAAGAAATTATCCACGTTTTACCTCAGGATTATAAAGTGGATGGTCAAGCCGAAGTTAAGGAACCCATAGGCATGTACGGTGGAAGACTTGAAGCCAATTTCCATGTGGTTGTTGGACAAGTTGCGTCGATTAGAAATATTGGACGTTGCGTCAAAAGTGCTGGAATAGATTTGGACGGCATAACGCTTGAGCCTCTGGCTTCGGCCAATGCGGTTTTGAGTCAGGAGGAAAAGGAAGCTGGGGTTGCTCTGATCGATATAGGTGGTGGTACAACAGATTTGGCCATTTTTAAGGATGGCATAATTCGTCACACAGCGGTTATTCCTTTTGGAGGAAACGTCATTACAGAAGACATCAAAGAAGGCTGTTCAATCATCGAAAAACAGGCAGAACTTCTTAAAATTAAATTTGGATCTGCTTGGCCAGGAGAAAATAAGGAGAATGAAATTGTCTCTATTCCCGGACTCAGAGGTCGTGATCCAAAGGAAATTACCTTAAAAAATTTATCTAAAATCATTCATGCCAGAGTGGTAGAAATTATTGAGCAGGTTTATGTGGAAATCAAAAACTATGGTCACGAAGAAAGAAAGAAAAAACTGATTGCTGGAATAGTGCTCACTGGTGGGGGAAGCCAATTGAAGCATTTGAAGCAGTTGGTGGAATACATTACTGGAATGGATACGAGAATTGGCTATCCCAATGAACATTTAGCTGGAGAGAGTGATAGTGAGATCACCAGTCCGTTGTACGCCACCGCGGTAGGATTGGTAATGGATGGCGTTCGCAGAGCAGAACGGCGCGGATGGCCAGCAGGTCAAATCATCCCAGAGATTCAAGAGGAGAATGTTCAACAAGAAGAAGAGCCTGTTGCTCCAGTGAAAAAGCAGAGACGCTCTTTTCTTGACAACTTGACCGAAAAGGTTAAAGACTTTTTAGATAATGCAGAATAATTCAGACAATAACGACTTTAAATTCAATCATATGGAAGAAAATATCGGTTTTAAGAACATAACCTTTGATCTCCCTAAAAATCAATCCAACGTCATTAAGGTCATTGGAGTAGGTGGGGGTGGTAGCAACGCCATCAATCACATGTTCAATCAAGGTATTAATGGCGTCGATTTCGTCATTTGTAATACGGATTCGCAAGCACTTCAAAATAGTGGTGTTACGAATAAAATTCAATTGGGCATGCACCTAACCGAAGGACTTGGCGCTGGTGCCAATCCTAAGGTTGGAGAAGAGGCTGCTCAAGAAAGTCTAGATGACATTCGCAACATGCTAGAAACCAACACTAAAATGGTTTTTATTACTGCTGGAATGGGGGGTGGCACGGGTACTGGTGCTGCGCCTGTTATAGCTAAAATGGCTAAGGAGTTAGATATTCTTACTGTTGGGATAGTAACCATGCCGTTTGCCTTTGAAGGCAAATTGAGAAATCAACAAGCTTTAGTGGGTTTGCAAAACATGCGAAATCATGTCGATTCTTTGATTGTCATTAACAACAACAAACTCAGAGAAGTTTATGGCAATCTAGGATTTAAGGCTGGATTTTCTAAAGCCGATGAGGTGCTGTCAACGGCGGCGCGGGGAATTGCGGAAGTGATCACTCACCACTACACCCAAAACATCGATTTACGTGATGCCAAGACTGTCTTGAAAGACAGTGGTACGGCCATAATGGGCTCTGCCACAGCTTCGGGACAAAACAGGGCTCAGAAAGCCATTTGCAGCGCTTTGGATTCACCATTGTTAAACGACAACAAAATTTCAGGTGCTACCAATGTGTTATTGCTTATCGTTTCTGGGTCTCATGAAATCACCATTGATGAAATCGGAGAAATCAATGAACACATACAAAATGAAACAGGCAACATGGCCGACATCATCATGGGGGTCGGTGAGGACGCAACTCTTGGTGAGGCCATTTCTGTGACCATCATTGCGACAGGTTTTGGTGAAAAGCAACAGCATGAAATCACTAACACGGAATCTAAAAAGGTGGTTCACGATTTAGAAGAAGGTCAAAAAACTATAGAAGCTGTTTCTAGTGATGTAGTTTTTCAACCAGCGCCGACCATTCACACCCCTGTGCCTAAGGTTATACATAATTTGGATATGGACGAGCAATTGGATGAATTTGTAGAAACCACCAAAGACTTGCTTAATATGGATGTGGTTTACGATATTCTTGAAGAGGAAGTGGCCCAACAAGATTTTGAATTTAACGAAGTTGAACCTCAAGAAGAAGTGGCTAAACAATCAATTGATTTTATTGGGTTGTCGAGAGAAGAAGAGGAAATGGCAGAGTCTTTTGAGTACGAGCCTCAAACTGCCTTGACCTTTGAATTGCCTTTGTTCGATTCCCACGCTGCTCAGCCAAAGAAACAAGAAATAGTGAACTGGAACCTAGAAGAAGAAGATCCTGATGATGTGATGAATATTAGCGTTAATGAGTACATCGTCGTTGGTCCAAATCCCAACGGTGAACTGTGCGAAACGCGATATGTGGGAGGTTCAGCCTTTATTCAATTCACAAATTACTTCATGGACGAACCAGAAGAAGAAATGACTAAAGTGACCTCTTTGGAGGGTAAATCCAAACTGAAACAAGAGGAGCTGGAAGAAGTTGACCCGTTGAATACACCAATTTCGGATGCGTTCAATGCTCAAAATGCGCACCGTCGTCAGAAAATCAAGGAATTCAATTACAAATTCAGCTCATCAAGAATCGATGAAATTGAGCGCACACCAGCCTACAAAAGACAGGGATTGGATTTGGATCAAACTAAACCATCTTCTGAATCGACAGGGTCGCGAACTACCGTGAATTTGGATGACAGTGAGGACATACATTTCCGAACCAACAATTCGTTTTTGCACGATAACGTGGATTAATCAGGAACATAGATTTTACAACATAATATGAGTTTACAAGACCAGGTGATGACGGCTATGAAGGCTGCGATGAAAGAGAAAAATGCAACCGCTCTTACAGCACTACGTGCCATAAAATCCGGAATACTGCTGCTTCAAACCGAGGTAGGAAATCGGCAAGAAATTGCTCCAGAAGAAGAATTGAAACTGCTCCAGAAATTAGTCAAACAGAGAAAGGACAGCGCAGCGATTTACTTAGAGCAAGGCCGAAATGATTTGGCAGAACCAGAGTTGGCAGAGGTTGAAGTCATTGCTCAGTTTTTGCCGGAGGAAAAATCTGCTGAAGAAATTGAGGCAGTGGTTAAATCAGTCATCGCTGATTTGGGCGCAACTGGCATGCAAGACATGGGCAGGGTAATGGGTGCGGTTTCTGCGCAATTGGCGGGTGCCGCCGATGGCAAAACGGTGGCAAGCATCGTAAAATCCTGCTTGAGTTAATACCTCATTTTTTCTCTGCTTTGCGGAGCAATATCGTGCGTCCCTTTTCGTTTGACTTATTAAATCCTAATTTCCTATGTCCAGATATTTATTGATTGCAGTTTTGTTTCTTTCTCAAATTGTCGGTGCTCAAAACTGGCTAACTGATTTTAACGAAGGAAATATCAAACATAAAAAATGGAGAACCGATTCCTGTGAATCAATTCTCCGATTTGGTGACCCAGAGAGGATTCGAACCCCTAACCCTCAGAGCCGAAATCTGATATTCTATCCAGTTGAACTACTGGGCCATTTGGTGTGCCAAAAGTAGCATTAAATCGTGAGAATAAAAATACTATCTTGGCTCAATGAGCGATGTCATTGTATCGGAAATTTCGGCCCAAGAAACCTGGAGTGTTAGATATCCCGTTCTACGAGCAGGGCGTCCGCTGGAAGATTGTGCCTTTCCTCATGACGAAGATCAGTCAACGGCTCATTTTGGCGCTTTTTACCAAGGCCAATTGGTTGGTGTGGTAACACTGCTTCATCCCTCTGAACGTCAATTCCAATTGCGTGGCATGGCTGTTTTAACCGACTTGCAAAAGTTGAAGATAGGATCTCAGCTGGTCAATCATCTTGAGGCTCGTGTGGTGTCAACGGGAGGCGGGCGTATTTGGATGAACGCCAGAGCAATTGCTGTGCCTTTTTATCTCAAACTAGGCTATCACATCTGCAGTGAAGTGTTTGACATTCCAAGGATTGGCCCTCACTACGTGATGGAAAAAACAGTTGGTTAATATTCCATCGGTACTTCAACCAATAAAATTGAAGAACCGTCAGAAGTAGAGAGGTCAAATTGCTCCACGTCCCAAACCCCCAAGGCGTCTCTTTTGTTGAGTTGTTGACTTCCAATGGCGGCATTGCCCTCAATTACAAAGACATAAACGCCGTTTCCTGTTTGACGCACCTGATAAGTTTCACTCGTCTCTCGGTCTGTTTTGAGCAAATGGAACCAAGCATTTTGATGGATCCACACGCCTTGGTCGTCCTCATTGGGCGACAGTATTTGAGATATTTTGTTGGTTTCAATGAGATCGGCAATGGTCATTTGCTTGTATCGGGGCGTGACCTGACGGCGGTTTGGGAAGATCCATAGTTGCAGCAAATTAATAGGTTGATCCTTGTTGTGATTGTATTCGCTGTGAGTCACTCCAGTGCCTGCACTCATCACTTGGATTTCACCTTCACGAATGACTTCTGCATGACCCATGCTGTCTTTGTGTTCTAAATCTCCTATAAGTGGAATAGTAATAATTTCCATATTGTCATGAGGATGAGTGCCAAAGCCCATTCCTGGCGCTATAATATCGTCGTTGAGCACTCTCAGCGCTCCAAACTGAATGCGATTGGGATTGAACCAATTGGCGAAACTGAAGCTGTGACGCGCCTCGAGCCAGCCGTGATTGGCGTATCCGCGAGAATCTGATGAGTGGAATACAGTTTTCATAATTTTTGGTATATCGTGCCAGTGAATTAATGCTATCAAATGTTTCCGTAAAATTAACATTATCTGTCAATTTTACTTTTTTTTAGTTTAACCGCTTATAGGATTAACCTATTTCGACATGAACTATTGTGCAAATTAGCGTTTCTAAACATAATAGTTATGAAACAGCGCACACCAGTAAGCAAAATAATGACTCGCGATGTCATTACTTTGAACTTGAATGACAACATGGAGTTGGCTGAAAAACTTTTCGAAACAAAGCACATCAGACACATTCCCATTGTAAACGGTATGAAGGTCGTTGGTATGTTGAGTCATACGGATTTGATGCGAATTAGCTTTTCCGATTTGGATGAGGAAGAAAACGAAATTAATTCAGTGGTTTATGATTTGTTTACCATCGAACAGGTTATGGCCAAGTCCGTCATTTCTGTGACTTCCGAGACAACCATCAAAGAAGCAGCAGAAATTTTGACCAAACACGAATTCCATGCAGTTCCAGTAGTTGACGACGATGAGCTCGTCGGAATAGTCACTTCTACAGATCTGATTCAATTTTTGTTGGATCAATTTTAAGCCCCAACCGCTAAGCCCAATATCTTGTCAATAGTGGCAGTAGGGTTATCGCTGCCGAACACATAACTGCCAGCCACCAGTACGTCGGCACCTGCAGCGCAGAGCATCTCCGCATTTTCGTCGGTCACTCCGCCATCAATTTCGATGAGTGCTGTCGCGCCATGAGTTTGAATAAGCGACTTCAATTGATTGACTTTTGCAAAGGTGTTTTGAATGAATTGTTGACCGCCAAACCCAGGGTTGACGCTCATCAGACACACCAGGTCAACATCAGAAATAATGGATTCTAGGACGGAAACTGGGGTGTGCGGGTTTAGTGCGACTCCAGCCTTCATTCCTGCCGCTTTGATGGCTTGAATGGTGCGGTGCAAATGGGTGCAAGCTTCATAATGTACCGTGAGAACAGCTCCTCCCAAATCGGCAAAAGTCTGGATGTAACGATCTGGATCAACTATCATCAGATGAATGTCTAACGGCTTCTTAGCGTGTTTTGAAATGGCTTTGATGACAGGCATGCCAAAAGATATGTTGGGAACAAAGACACCGTCCATTACGTCAATATGAAACCACTCTGCTTTGCTGTTGTTGACCATTTCAATATCTCTTTGAAGATTGGCGAAATCAGCGGCTAGGATCGAAGGTGCTATAATTTTGCTGCCCATGGTTTAAATTTTCATCAAAAATAGTGTAAAAAAAGAAACCCTCCGATTAGGAGGGTTGGTCTTTAACCTAAATAGGTTTTGAGAATTTTGCTTCGCGAGGTGTGTTTCAACCGTCGGATGGCTTTTTCCTTGATTTGTCGTACTCGTTCACGAGTCAAATCAAAGGTTTCCCCAATTTCTTCCAAAGTCATCGGGTGTTGGTTGCCTAAACCAAAATACAGGCGAACCACATCGGCTTCACGTGGGGTAAGGGTTTCTAACGATCTTTCAATCTCAGTTCGAAGTGACTCGTGCAACAAATCTCTATCAGGATTTGGAGATTCTCCTGAGCGCAATACGTCATATAGATTCGAATCTTCACCTTCTACTAATGGCGCGTCCATGGATACGTGTCGTCCAGAATTTTTCATAGATTCTTTGACGTCGTTAATGGTCATGTCCAATTCTTTGGCAATTTCTTCCGCACTGGGTGGTCGCTCATGCGATTGCTCCAAGAAGGCAAAAGTTTTGTTGATTTTGTTGATGGACCCAATTTTGTTCAATGGCAATCTCACAATTCGCGATTGCTCAGCCAAGGCTTGAAGAATACTTTGGCGAATCCACCAAACGGCATATGAGATGAATTTGAATCCGCGGGTTTCATCGAATCTTTGTGCTGCCTTAATTAAACCCAAATTACCTTCATTGATCAGATCGGGGAGGGTAAGGCCTTGGTTTTGATACTGTTTTGCAACAGAGACCACGAAACGAAGATTGGCTTTAGTCAATTTTTCTAAGGCGAGTTGATCGCCTGCTTTTATTCTTTGCGCCAATTCGACCTCTTCATCAGCTGTTATCAGGTCAACTTTTCCGATTTCCTGCAAATACTTGTCTAATGAAGCAGTCTCTCTGTTGGTGACCTGCTTTGTAATTTTGAGTTGTCTCATTTATCGTTTGATGTGTTATAAGGTTATACAGGGCAGTCGGGGGGTTATACGCAGAAACACAGCCAAGGTTACAAAATGCTAAAACAAAATCAATAAACTTTTGATTTAAAGCATTTTTGAGAACACTTTCTTATTCACTCCTTTAATATAGGGTGTTGACCTTATCCTAAATAGGTCTTCAAAATTTTACTTCTTGAGGTGTGTTTTAGCCGTCGGATGGCTTTTTCTTTGATTTGTCGGACCCGCTCTCTGGTCAAGTCAAAAGTTTCACTGATTTCTTCCAAAGTCATGGGAGGATGGTTGCCAAGACCGAAATACAGACGAACGACATCGGCTTCTCTCGGCGTAAGTGTTTCTAACGACTTTTCAATTTCTATATGCAAAGATTCGTGCAGCAATTTAACATCGGGAGTCGGTGATTCTCCTGATCGAATCACATCGTACAGGTTTGAATCTTCACCCTCTACTAATGGCGCGTCCATGGAAATATGTCGGCCTAAATTTTCGAGACATCCTTCAACATCATTGACCGTCATGTCAAGTTCTTTGGCAATTTCTTCTGCACTTGGCGGACGTTCATGCGATTGTTCCAGGAATGCAAAGGTTCTGTTGATTTTGTTTATTGATCCAATTTTGTTCAAAGGTAACCGCACAATTCGAGATTGTTCGGCCAAGGCTTGAAGAATACTTTGGCGAATCCACCAAACGGCATAAGAGATGAATTTGAACCCCCTGGTTTCGTCAAATCTTTGTGCGGCCTTTATCAGACCTAAATTGCCTTCGTTAATTAAGTCGGGAAGGGTAAGACCTTGGTTCTGATATTGCTTGGCAACCGATACTACAAAGCGAAGATTGGCTTTGGTCAATTTTTCTAAGGCGACTTGATCGCCTGCTTTTATTCTTTGTGCCAGTTCAACTTCTTCGTCCGCTGTAATCAAATCCACTTTTCCGATTTCTTGCAAATACTTGTCCAATGAAGCCGTCTCTCTGTTGGTGACTTGCTTCGAGATTTTGAGTTGTCTCATTGCCTTCGATATATAATTTGATGCATAGGGTAGTCGTGGGATTGTACGACAGAACGAGAAAAAAGTTACAATATCGGATAAAAAAAATCCGCTTGATTGGTATCAAGCGGATTTTGAGGATTTTGCAAAAGTGAATTAATCGCGTCTTCTACGGTCGCGATCTCCGCCACCTCTTCGGTCGCGATCTCCACCACTTCTTCGGTCACCGCCTCTACCTTCATCCTTGCGGGGTGGTCTTTCGACATAACCCTCAGGTTTTTCAAGTAAAGCCTTTCGAGATACTTTTTCTTTACGTGTCCGAGGATCCATACCAAAGTATTTCACATCGATGATGTCGCCAATGTTCACGACGTCGGTTACGTTTTCTGTACGTTCCCATGCCAACTCGCTCACGTGAAGCAATACTTCATTGCCTGGTGCTTCAACATATTCGACAACGGCACCAAACTCAAGAATTTTGATCACTTTCACCTCGTAAGCACTGCCAACGACAGGTTTGAACATCAAAGCATCGATTTTTGCCAATACCGCATCGATGCCGTTTTGATCAGTTCCCAAAATTTCTACAATCCCTTCTTCGGTGACAGGATCTTCATTGATAACAATGGTTGTTTTGGTAGTTTTTTGAAGTTCTTGAATCACTTTTCCACCACTGCCTATTACAGCTCCAATATATTCGTTTGGAATTCTAACCGTAATAATTTTAGGAGCGTGAGCTTTAACATCGGCGTTAGGCTTGGCTATGGTGTCAGTGATGATGTTAAGGATATGAAGTCTGCCTTCTCTCGCTTGCTTCAGCGCTTTGACCAAAATTTCATAGGATAAACCTTTGATTTTGATGTCCATTTGACAAGCTGTAATCCCGTCTGCTGTCCCAGTTACTTTAAAATCCATATCACCAAGATGATCTTCGTCTCCTAAAATATCACTCAAAACTGCAAATCGATTACCATCAGAAATCAATCCCATGGCAATACCCGAAACTGGTTTCTTCAATTGCACTCCAGCATCCATGAGTGCCATAGTTCCTGAACAAACAGTAGCCATTGATGACGATCCGTTGCTTTCTAGAACATCACTCACCACTCGCACAGTATAGGGACAATCTGAAGGTATCATGTTTTTCAAGGCACGTTGCGCCAGGTTACCATGTCCGATTTCACGTCGAGAAGTCCCTCTAAGAGGTTTTGCTTCTCCCGTAGAAAAGGGTGGGAAGTTGTAATGCAGGTAGAAGGTTTCTTCACCTTGGAATGTTGCCATGTCCAATTGATTGGCTTCTCTTGAAGTTCCCAAAGTGACTGTAGCCAAAGCCTGAGTTTCCCCTCTGGTAAAAATCGAACTTCCATGAGTTGCGGGTAAATAATCTACTTCACACCAAATGGGTCTAATCTCATCGGTTTTTCTACCGTCTAAACGAAGTCCTTCTGACAAGGTCAGTTCGCGGATCGCGTCTTTTTGTACGGCTTTGTAGTAGCTTGAGATTTCTTTTTTAAACTCTACCAATTCTTCTTCAGTAAAGAGAGCAGTGACTTCATCTTTTATTTCGTTGAAAGCTGCACTGCGTTCTGCCTTGGAAAGGCCTTTTTTGGCTACTTGGTAACACTTGTCGAAGGCGGCGTCTTTGATCTTTTTCATGAGATCAGCGTTTTCTTCAACCACGATAATTTCGCGTTGTGGTTTTTTGCCAAAGGCTTCGGCTAAACGCACTTGAGCTGCAATCTGAATCTTGATCGCTTCGTGAGCAAATTTGATGGCTTCTGCCATTTCTTCTTCAGAACATTCATGCATTTCTCCTTCAACCATCATCACAGAGTCTGCAGAAGCACCTATGATCATGTCGATATCAGCGGTTAACAACTGTTCTCTGTTGGGATTGATGATAAAAGCTCCGTCAATTCGAGCTACACGTACTTCTGAAATAGGTGTCTCAAAAGGAATGTCACTCAACTGAATGGCTGCAGAGGCTGCCAATCCTGCCAAGGCATCTGGCATGACGTCTTCGTCGTGAGACATCAATTGAATCATCAACTGAGTTTCAGAGTGGTAATCTTTTGGAAACAATGGTCTCAACACGCGGTCCACGAGTCTCATCACCAAAATTTCTTCATTGGATGGTCTCGCTTCTCTTTTGAAAAATCCTCCTGGATAGCGTCCAGCGGCCGAGAACTTTTCGCGATAGTCAACGGTTAAAGGCATAAAATCTACGTCCGAAGGTTCGTAGTTTGATACTACTGTACACAGCAACATGGTTTTTCCCATTTGCACCACGACCGAGCCGTGGGCTTGTTTGGCTAATTTGCCTGTTTCGATGGTAATTTCTCTCCCATCTCCGAGGTCAATAACCTCTTTGTAAACTTTTGGAATCATAAAATAGTTTTAAATTAAACAATGGTCGTTGTGTTGTTGCCGTTGTAGTGACCAGTGAAAAACTTTTTTTGAAGCTTCTTCTAAAAAATGCCCTTTATGGGGCGGTTTGCAATAAAAAAAAAGGAGCACAAGGCTCCTTAAATTTATTTACGCAATCCAAGTTCCTTGATAATGGCACGATACCTCAAGATATCTTTCTTTACCAAATAATCAAGCAATGAACGACGTTTTCCAACCAATTTGACCAATGAACGCTCAGTATTAAAATCTTTACGATTGTTTTTTAAGTGCTCAGTAAGGTGATTGATTCTGAATGTGAACAAGGCAATTTGTCCTTCTGCCGAACCAGTGTTGCTTGCAGCACTGCCGTACTTTTCGAACAATTCTTGTTTTTTTTCTTTTGTCAAATACATGCCAATATTATTTCAATGATTATTATGTACGGGAAATGATTTTCATTTCACGACCGCAAATATAGAGTTTTTCGACAAATAAAGGGTGTGGTGCGCAATTAATTATCAACGGACTTTTTGATTCAAAATCAAATCTATATACAGATTGACTTTGTATTTCAATTCAGAACGGTGAGTAATAAAGTCTAGAAAACCATGTTCTTGCAAAAACTCAGCAGTTTGGAAATCGTCTGGCAATTCTTTCCCGGTGGTATCTCTTACAACCCTTGGGCCAGCAAAACCTATCAGGGCACCAGGTTCAGAGATGTTGATGTCGCCAAGCATGGCAAATGAAGCTGTGGTTCCTCCTGTAGTAGGATCGGTACAAAGAGAGATGTAAGGTATTTTGGCGTCAGCCAGTTGGGCTAACTTTGCCGAAGTCTTGGCCAATTGCATAAGCGATATGGCCGCTTCCATCATTCGCGCTCCGCCCGATTTTGAAATCATCAAAAACGGAATGTTATGCTTTAAGGCATAATCCGCAGCGCGAGCAATTTTTTCGCCTACCACGCTGCCCATAGAACCTCCGATGAAGGTGAAATCCATAGCCGCAACTACCAAAAGCTTACCTTTTGACTTACCTACCGCTGTTCTTACTGCGTCTTTCAGTTTAGTTTTAGATTGAGCTGCTTTCAGTCGATCTTTGTAGGAGGTGGTGTCCGTAAAATTAAGCGGGTCTTTGGATGACATGTTGGCGTCTAATTCTTTGAACTCGTCATCAAATAATATATCGAAATATTCCGCGCTTCCGATACGAACATGGTAGCCGTCTTCGGGGCTGACATAGAAATTATTGGCAAGTTCTTCTGTTTCAACAATCTTGCCAGTCGGTGTTTTATACCACAACCCTCGTGGGGTGTCTTTTTTGGACTCGGTTGGGGTTTGAATGCCTTTGTCTTTACGCTTGAACCATGCCATATCCGTCTATTTTGGAAGCTATTTAAAGCGTGTTAATATTGTTGAGGTCTTCAAAGGCCTTTTTCAAACGGGCGTTAAAGGTTAATTCTCCCTCACGCAACCAACGTCTTGGATCATAATATTTTTTATTCGGTACATCCTCGCCTTCTGGATTACCAATCTGACCTTTCAGGTAGGCCGAATAGGTGTTCATGTAATCTCTGATTCCACTCATAAAAGCATACTGCATGTCAGTATCAATATTCATTTTGACCACACCATAGGAAATAGCTTCTCTTATTTCTTCTACAGTCGATCCTGATCCGCCATGAAAAACAAAGTCTATTGTATTGTGCGGCACCCCGTATTTTGAGGAAACAAAGTCTTGAGAATTTTTTAAAATTTTTGGAGTCAAAACCACATTACCGGGCTTGTATACCCCGTGAACATTGCCAAAGGCAGCTGCAACTGTAAAGCGATCACTGACTTGTCTCAACTCTTCAAAGGCGTAAGCAACTTCATCAGGTTGAGTGTAAAGCTTAGAACTGTCTACACCGCTGTTATCCACCCCGTCTTCTTCTCCACCAGTCACGCCGAGTTCAATTTCTAGGGTCATGCCAATTTTTGACATGCGCTCCAAGTATTTTTTACACGTTTCAATATTTTCTTCCAACGACTCTTCTGAGAGGTCGATCATGTGAGAACTGTACAGGGATTTCCCAGTCGATTTAAAATGCGCTTCTCCAGCATCTAACAAACCATCTATCCAAGGCAATAGGTTTTTGGCACAATGGTCGGTGTGTAAAATTACTGGCACGCCATAGGCTTGAGCCATCTGGTGGACGTGGTGAGCACCGGCAATCGAGCCAGCAATGGCCGAGGCCTGCCCTGCGTTCGAAAGTCCTTTACCAGCATTGAAACTGCCTCCGCCATTAGAATACTGAATAATGACTGGAGCGTTTAGGTCTCTCGCCGTTTCAAGAACGCCGTTAATACTGTTTGAGCCAATGACATTGACAGCAGGCAAAGCAAATTGCTTCTCTTTTGCCATTCGAAATATGGCCTGAACTTCGTCTCCTGTAGCTACTCCTGCTTTAAGTGTATTGGACATTTTTTTGTTTTTGGTTTAAGGAATCAAATGTAATCATTTTTCATTTTACACCATTTAGAATGGGTAATTTATGCCTATGTTATAAACGGCATTGCTGAAATTGTAATTTTTGAACCATCGAGACCCGTCGATTTTTGAGGGTTCATAGGTCTTAAAGCCAACGTCAAATCTGAAAGCAAATAAACTAATGTCATACCGAATTCCAAACCCAGAACCTACAGCCAAATCTGCAAAATCTCGAAATCCATCAAAGGTGGAATCGGGATCGTTGATGCCATCGGTATAGACATTCCAAATATTTCCAGCATCAACAAAAAAGGCACCCTTGAAGCTCCCAAATAGATTGTAGCGGTGCTCTAAATTGAAGGCTAATTTCATGTTGGCTTCATTGAACTCGTTGGGACTATTGGTTTTACCTGGGCCCAAATTGTAGGCAGTCCAAGCTCGGTTATCGTTAGTTCCTCCCGCAAAATAACTTTTCGAAAACGGAATGCTACTCGAATTTCCAATGGGTACGGCAATGCCCCCATAGGCTCGGAATGCAAGAATATTTCCGTAACCTAAAGACCAATGTTTAATATAATCTAGGTCCGTTTTGACATATTGAGAAAAGGCAACACCGTTGACTTCAGATTCCCCATATTCGTTTGTAGGAAGATTTAAAAGAGTTTTGGTGGCGTTCAAAAGATTCCCTGCAAGTTCAATGCGACCTTTAAAAATCGAATAGTCTGCGTCGAAAACATCTTCTCTCTTATCGAAGGTGTAATTAAAGTTGGATGCAATAATTAAGTTGTTTTGTGTCAAACGCGTTTTACGCTCTTTTATATTTCTAACGTTTCTGGCGTCATCTGGATTGCTGGACGCAAAGGCGTTGTCTGATGCCACCAAATCAATAAATTGATCCGCTTGATTAATGTCGAGATTGGCATTGCCGAACTCGTCCATAATCAAAAATGATGTTGGGGTTGGATAGCTGCTAACTGCGATGTTTTCTAAACGAGAAAAGGAGTTCTGATAAACTGTAAAATACCTCCCTGGATCCAAGTTTCTAACGTATTGAATGTTGATTAAATCCATACTATTTTTAACCTGGCTGCTCGGTTTCCAATTATAGTTAAGAACTGCTTTGATCGATTGCTTGTCTAAGCCAATATTTGTTTGACTGGAATAGCCTCCACTCAGCCTAGTAAAGGGAGTCATTTCGTTGGGAATCAATTTCTCTACGTTAAAAGGAAATACAAATCTAGGGATGATCAGCCTGAGATCGGTTCCTATTTCGTTGATGTCGAAAAAATTGGTTCTAGATTCAGCACCGTCTTTCGAGGATCCAATGGCCCCAATGGCCGAAATCTCTAATGTTTCGGAACCCTTGAATACATTTCGGATTTTCAGAGCACTACTAAATGAAAATCCTACGGCTTGGATATTGCTCTGAGAGACATTAACATCAAACCCAAGGCCGTATTTGGGTCTTGGGCTGAGATAGATGGAAGTTAACAAAGAACTGTCGCGAGGCCTTTCCTGATATTCGATATTCGGGTATTTGAAAGTTTGCAATTCGTTGATATAGCGATATGTTCTGCTGCGGTCAATGTCGCTGAACAAGCTGTCGGGTTTGATAAAAATGGCCTTGGCCAAGGCTTGAGGACGGTATTTCATCGGGCCATAGCTGTAAAACACAAAACCCCGATACTTGAGCGAATCTGTTGGTGTTTTGCCTCGGTTGTCGGCATTTGAATCGGTAAATATTTGAA
Source organism: Bacteroidota bacterium (assembly GCA_027592025.1). GTDB lineage: Bacteria > Bacteroidota > Bacteroidia > Flavobacteriales > Flavobacteriaceae > JALRKI01. The sequence continues at coordinate 59,549 of JAQCIQ010000005.1, read as the reverse complement.
CTTTATTTATTTTAAAAGGTTGAAAGTCGGCCCGACTGACAGAATCTTCGTTTCGTATGATTCTATCTTCAATATCTAAAATGGTATTTACTTTTTGACCCGTTCCAATGGTGTCAAACTTGAAACTGATGTAGTCGGAAGAAAAATGATAGATGCCTTTGTTGCGAAAAATCCCTGTCAACCGCTCTCTTTCAGCGATAAAGTTGTTTTCATTGAAGATTTCTCCCGATTTCACCTTTGATTCCGAAGAGTTTTCGGTATACAGTTTCTCAATAATAGGTGAGGAGATGGTGTGAGAAATACTGTCAATAATATAAGGTTTGTTTTTGGTCACGATATAGTTGACCCTTATTTTCTGGACATCAAGTGAGTCAATGCTTTCGGACACTTCTATGTCAAACCAACCTTTTTTGAAGAAGAATGATCTTAAATTTTCTTTGCTTCGCTCTGCAGCAGATGGGTTGAAAACCGATGGCGGTTCGCCTATTGTTCTCAGCCAATTGTTAAAAGACAACGTCCAATCTTCAATGCGATCTAATTGTTTGTTGGAGTATATTTTTGTTAAACGGGCTGATCTTTTTGGATCAGAATACCGCCAAGCTGAAAAAAGAGAATCTCGATTGGGTCTTGCGGTGTTGTACAAATGAAGCCTTATTGGAAATTTTGAAAATAACTTGCTGTTCGGCTTTTGGGTCAACATGGCATTGACTTCTTCCGATTTATCTTTTTTGCCATCTACAACAATACTTGCTTCTATAAGTAAGGATTGATTTTTTGGAACCCGCTTCAGAACGTCACAACCAAACAGCATGGTGCATGTTATGGATATAAGTGATATTTTTGTATGAATGCGCATCGATGATCCCGAACGGGTAAATGAAGTTAGTTTATTGGTTTTCAAAAATACACGATTTACATGTTAAGTAAAAAACAAATTAAATTTATCCTCAATTTGACTCAAAGGAAATACCGTGAAGCTTCTGGTTGCTTTGTGGTAGAAGGGCCAAAGTCCGTTCTCGATCTGGTAGCCGCAGGAATGGAACTCAAAGAATGTTACACACTTAAACTTCTCGATGAGTTGCCTCCTATGGTTCAAATTGTTATCAATTCAAGTGAATTGAAGGCCATGAGCAGCTTGACAACGCCTCAAAATCTAATTGGTGTTTTCAAAATTCCCAAAATGAAAGAGATTGCTCTGACCGGTAATGTATTGGCGCTCGATGGGGTCAGAGATCCTGGGAATTTTGGCACTATTGTAAGGCTCTGCGATTGGTTTGGTGTGAAAAACTTGGTTTGCAGTCTTGACTCTGTAGATTGTTTTCATCCTAAAGTGGTACAGGCCACCATGGGATCGATCGCAAGGGTTAATGTGACCTATGTCGATTTGCCGCTTTGGCTCAAGAAGACGCCAATTCCTAAAATAGGCACCTTTATGGAGGCCGATTCGGTTTATCAATTTCAGTGGCCCAAGGATGTTGTTGTGGTCATGGGCAATGAAGGTCAAGGGATTTCAGATGAGGTTCGAGCAGAGTTGACCGGCTCAATTTCAATACCAAAATACAGCACGGATTCTAGTGTGGAAAGTTTGAACGTGGCGACTGCCACCTCTGTCATACTGAGCGAATATTTCAGAGTTACTATTGGAAAGTAAAATTGATAAAAACACCTCTGGATTCCATTTTGGATATATTTCCTGTCCAAGGACTGTCAGGATCGACGTCTGGCGTAACCTCGTCGGTTAGCCCAAACACTCCTCTAATCGTCGGTGTAAATTTGAACCAATACAAGTAAAAATCTATACCAAATCCTAACTCGTAAAACAGAACATTCTTTTTGGCTCTCCAGTCACCTTGACTATTGTCGTTGACGTTTTTTTCATTGCTCGACAAATTGAGAGCAGTCGAAACGCCCCCGACCACAAAAGGTTTGAAATTGTTGATCCGTTTGGTCGACAATTTGACCAAAAGAGGAACGTAAATATAGGTTGATGGTATTTCCCTGGTCAAGTCTGCTTTGGTCGGCATTGTTTCGGGTAAAAAATACAACGAATCGTATTGAAGCGTTCTCTTGCTCACCGTTAGACCTGGCTCTAAACGGATATCGATGTAGTCATTAATTCTAACGTTTCCGATTAGGCCGACATTAAAACCCATTGAACGCTCAGTTTCAATGTCAGGCAAATCCTTTTTGTAATCGATATTGAAGTCAAAGTTGTTAAAACCTAAAAAATAGCCCCATGATACTTTCTTCATGTCCATAGTGGCATTGTTTTGAATGCGCTCTTTTGAAAATATTTGAGCATCAGCATTTTGACTTGTCGCCAACACGATAAGCACAACGCTAAAAAGTTTCAAGGATCGGATCATTTTTGTGCAGAATAAATTGTGGCCACTCCAAACGTTTGAGGATTGGCTTTAGCATTCTTAAACCCAATTTCACTCAAAATATTGTTTAAGGCTTCGCCATAGGGAAATTGTTGTGCAGAATTGCCAAGGTATCGGTAAGCCGATTGATTTTTCGAAAATAATTTTCCTATCAAAGGAAGAATAAGGTTACTGTGAAATAAATACAACTGCTTGAAAGGAAAACGTGAAGGAACCGATGTTTCCAGAATAATTAACGTACCTCCCGTTTTAAGAACACGCAACATTTCGGACAACCCTTTGTTTAAATTCTCAAAATTTCGAATTCCGAACGCCACAGTAATCAGGTCGAAAGTCTCTGATTCAAAGTTTAAATTTTCTGAATCTCCAATCACCATTTCAACCAAAGAGTCGGCACCGGCGCGCTTTACTTTCTCTGTTCCAACAGCTAACATTCCTGGGCTGAGATCCAAGCCCACAATTCTAGAAGCGCCGCAGTTGCGCATGGCTAACACCAAATCTCCAGTACCAGTAGCCACATCGAGGACTTGATCTGGAGCCAGTTCGAAAGCCATTTTGACAACTTTCTTCCGCCATTTCAAATCAATTCCAAATGAGATCACTCTATTCAAGCGGTCGTATTCAGAAGAAATGGAATCGAACATCTGTTCGACTTGTACCTTCTTGCTGTCTTCTTGATTTTGATAGGGTTTAACCAATGTTATTTTATATAGCGGACGGTCGTTCGTTCCAATAAATTATAAGAATACAGTCTAAATGTGGTTGGTAAAAATAATATATCTTTGCGTTATGTTAGGTGTCTTTTCTTTTTAATTAATCACCTTTTAAACAGTGAACATTGTGAATACAATCGTTTCAATCGAGATACTTTTTTTTAATCAATGAAAATTATCATTGCTGGCGCAGGTGAGGTTGGCTTTCATTTGGCCAAACGCCTGTCATACGAATCACTCGAAATCACTTTAATTGATGTTGATAAGACGTGCTTATCCTATGCCGAAACCCACCTCGATATTAAAGTAATTCGGGGTGACGCAACATCCATAGCGATTCTGAAAGAAGCCCTAGTGTCGCAAACTGATTTGGTTATTGGTGTAACTGCTTCCGAAACAGCCAATATTACAGTATGCGCCATTGCCAAACAATTGGGAGCTAAACGAACTATCGCAAGGATTTCAAACACAGAATTTATTGACAATCAAGAATTAGTTGGATTTACTAAGTTTGGCATCGACGAATTGATTTCACCAGAGGCCTTGGCTGCGACCGAAATCGAACTTTTACTCGATCAATCGGCTTTTGACGATACCTTTTCTTTTGAAGATGGGGCTTTAACCATGCTGGGGCTTAATCTGTCGCGCGCTGCTATTTTTGTTGGCAAATCGGTTAAAGAAGCTGCTGAATTACTCCCCGAAATACATTTTGTGCCGATAGCCATTCAACGATTTGGGATGCCAAATACCATCATTCCTCGCGGAGATACTTTGTTTAAGGAAGGGGATCATGTCATTTTCATCACTTCCAAAGGTGGGGATGAGGAGCTGTGCAAGTTGACCGGTAAAACGAATACTGAATTGAACGACTTAATGATCCTTGGTGGTGGCCGCATCGGTTCAAAAACCGCCAGAGATTTGATGGATAAGCGATTCAATATAAAGATTATTGAGCGCAACAAAGAACGAGCACTTGAGTTGGCTGACGAATTACCCAATGCCCTTATTATTCATGGGGATGGCAGAAATGTCGAATTGTTGGCCGAAGAAAACATTGAATCAATTGACGCCTTTATTGCTGTGACAGGCAATTCAGAAACCAACATCATGTCATGCTTGGTAGCGAAATCAAAGGGAGTACGAAAAACCATTGCTTTGGTGGAGAACATGGATTATTTTGAGTTGTCCCAATCCATTGGCATAGATGCTTTGATCAACAAAAAACTATTAGCGGCTAATACTATTTTCCGACACATAAGAAAAGGGGAGGTTCTGGCCATTACCAAGCTAAGCAACATGAACGCCGAATTGCTGGAGTTCATGGTGAGATCGGGCTCAAAAATTGCAAACAAACGGATAAAGGATCTTAATTTCCCTATATCGGCCATTATTGGAGGTGTTATTCGAAATGGACAGGGTCTTATCGCTTTGGGGGATTTTGTAATACAACCAAACGATAAAATTGTAGTCTGTTGTTTGCCCCAGGCACTCAAAAAAGTTGAAGAACTTTTCCACTAACTAAAGCATGCGGTTAAATTATAAAACCATCGGACATTTTTTTGGACTATTGCTCCTTTGTAATGGTGTTTTTATTCTGACCGCAGGTCTGGTAGGTTTTGGTTTTGGTGATGCTACTACACCGATGTTACTTTCTTCGGCATCAATTGTTTTGGGACTAGGCATTATTGCCATGCTTGTTACCAAAAATCACTCTCGAGAGATGGGTCGTCGTGATGGATACATCGTTGTGGCGCTGGGTTGGATTGTAATGGCGATTTCTGGGGCGTTGCCCTATGTAATGACAGGAGTTATACCAGAGTTTACTAATGCTTTTTTTGAAACAGTATCGGGTTATACCACTACTGGCGCAACCATTTTAACGGATATAGAATCTGTCCCAAAAGGCGTTCTTTTCTGGAGGAGTCTCACTCATTGGATTGGTGGTATGGGGATTATTGTCCTAGCCATTGCGATACTGCCGCTCTTAGGGATAGGCGGCATGCAGTTGTTTACTGCCGAAGCCCCTGGGCTAAGTTCCGACAAACTTCACCCAAGAATCACTGATACCGCTAAAAGACTCTGGTTCATCTATGTTGGACTTACCTTAGCCGAAACCCTTCTTTTGAACTGGGCTGGAATGCCATTTTTTGATGCCATCAACCACGCTATGGCAACCGTTTCTACTGGAGGTTTTTCTACAAAGAATAGCAGTCTAATGTTTTACAACCATTTGCCCATGGTTCAATACATTGTTATGCTTTTCATGCTCATCGCTGGAAGTAATTTTGTGTTGACCTATTTCGCCATCAAGGGGAAGTGGAAAAAAATCTGGGGAGATGAAGAATTCATCCTCTATATCAAATTTATCGCCATATTCACTCTTGTTACAGCGAGCATCATTTATTTAAAATCAGATTTTTTAGTTCCGAACGATGCATTCCCAATGGTCTATGGCATCTATGAAGCGGACTTTCGTCACTCTATGTTTCAAGTCTTATCGGTCATTACCACTACAGGATTTGTTACCGCAGATTTTACTTCTTGGACTCCATTCCTAACCGTACTGTTTTTTGGTTTGATGTTTTTGGGGGGGTCCTCTGGGAGTACCTCAGGAGGCATTAAAGTGGTTCGTCATTTGGTTACCATTCGAAATGGTTTTCTTGAGTTCAAAAGAGCACTGCATCCCAATGCAGTATTACCTGTGCGGTTTAATAAAAAGATCATTTCTGAGACCATCGTATTCAATGTTCTTGCGTTCTTTATTCTTTACATGCTCTCATTCATTATTGGAGCCCTAGTCCTGTCAGCAATTGGTTTAGATTTCGTTTCAGCCTTGGGCGTATCTGCCTCTAGTTTGGGCAACATTGGACCTGCCTTAGGCAATTTTAGTCCAGTGGATACTTTTGAGTCAATGCCGGCTTTGGGCAAGTGGTGGTGCAGCTTTCTAATGCTGATAGGAAGACTTGAACTATTTACTGTTTTGATATTGTTTACGCCATTTTTCTGGCGCAATCGCTAATCTATTCTTGAAGTGCTTTTCTGATTCTCGACATTGCTTCAATAATTTGTTCTTGCGACGCCGCATAGGAAATTCGAATACAATCCTTATTTCCAAAAGCTTCCCCGGTGACGGTGGCTACCAGAGCTTCTTCCAAAAGATACATGGCGAAATCATCAGCAGAATTGATGGTTTTACCTCTAAGACTTTTGCCGAAATAATAGGAAATATCGGGGAAGATGTAAAACGCACCCGCGGGGATATTACAAATCATTCCAGGAATATTATTGGCTAGCGATAAAATGAGGTTACGTCTCTTCTCAAACTCAGTGACCATGTACTGAATTGAGGATGGATCTGCTTCCATGGCAGTAACAACAGCCCTCTGAGCGATAGAATTTGCGCCACTAGTAACCTGACCTTGCATTTTGTTGCAAGCTCTAGCAATTTTTTCAGGGGCTCCGATAAAACCAATTCTCCATCCTGTCATGGCGAAGGCCTTTGAAACCCCATTGACTGTAATTGTTCTGTCGTACATCGATGGAATTTGAGCCATGCTAAAATGTCTTTCCTCGAAATTGATGTGTTCATAAATTTCGTCTGAAACTACATAGATATGGGGATATTTATCCAAAACCGTAGCCAATTCTTCAAGTTCATGTTTGGAATAGACCGATCCAGATGGATTGCACGGCGAACTGAACCAAATCATTTTAGTTTTTGAGGTAATAGCACCCTCCAACTGTTCAGCAGTCATTTTGAAGTCCGTGTCAATTGAGGTTTGAACCTCAACGGGTACTCCTTCTGCGAGTTTGATCATGTCTGAGTAGCTGACCCAATAAGGACAAGGTAAAATCACCTCATCACCAGGATTGAGTACGACCATCGCGATATTAAAAAGTGACTGTTTGGCTCCAGTGGATACAACGATTTGGGCAGGTCCATAATCAAGGTTGTTGTCTCTTTTAAACTTTGCGCTAATGGCCAATTTAAGATCGGCGTACCCGTCAACTGGAGAATAACTGTTGTAGTTGTCATTGATGGCCTGTTTAGCCGAATTTTTTATAAAATCAGGGGTCTCAAAATCAGGTTCTCCTAGGCTCAATCCAATGATGTCTTTACCTTCGATTCTGAGTTCTCTAGCTTTGGCAGCCATAGCCAAAGTTTGAGATGTTGACATATTGATGACTCGGTCAGATAATGGATTCATAGTATCAAAAACGGATTATGCCATTTTTGGCTCTGCGCCCAAGTGCTTCAGGTATGCAAAATGAGCTGTAATTGCTTGACGCATCGAACCGTATTCTTTATAGGGTAAGCCAAATTCCGCAGCAGTTTCTCGAACAATTTTAGCAATTTTACCGTAGTGAATATGACTGATATTAGGGAAAATATGATGTTCTACTTGATGATTCAAACCTCCAGTATACCAATTGACCAATTTATTCTTACGAGCAAAATTGACTGTGGTTTTCAGTTGATGAATGGCCCAAGTATTCGCCATTAATCCGTCCTCCTGAGGCAACGGCATTTCGGCTTCATCCATGACATGAGCAAGTTGAAAAACAATGCTCAATATTAATCCAGCGGTGTAATGCATCACAAAAAATCCAATAATGACTTTCCACCAAACCAAATGAAGCAACATGGGGATAATGATCCAAATCATGGCATAAAGTATTTTTGAAACGACTAGTTTACTCCAATTGGCGACTGGACTGGGGAATTTCCCGTATGACAAGCCGCGCTTCATGTAGCGGAACATCTGAATGAAATCGGTTGTTATGGCCCAATTAATGGTGAGCAAGCCATAAAGTAAAACAGAATAATAATGTTGAAATTTATGGTGCTTTCTCCACTCGGTGTGTTTTGAAAATCTCAAAATTCTCCCTGCTTCTAAATCTTCATCATGCCCATGGACGTTGGTATAGGTGTGATGTAAAACATTGTGTTGAACTTTCCAGTTATAAACATTTCCGGCCAGTAGGTAGATGCTGCTCCCCATCAATCGGTTGATCCAACTTTTGGACGAAAACGACCCATGATTGGCATCGTGCATGACATTCATTCCGACACCAGCCATTCCAACTCCCATTATTATGGTGAGCAATAACTGGAACCAGCCGGGAAGATCGAGGGTTAAAAGAAGAAAATAAGGAGATAAAAAGATGCCAAACATAATAACGGTTTTGAACCATAGTTTGGCATTTCCTGTGCGTTTGATCCCTTTATCTGTGAAATATTGGTTCACTCTTTGATTAAGAGTTTTAAAGAATTTCATCGAATCTGTTCGGGGAAAGGAAACGGAATTTTTTAACATAACTTGAGGTATTTAGTATGGACCTGCGTCGTAAAAATAAGGATTATTAACTCTAATTGTCTAACAATTGTGATTAGTTTTTAAAACTTATTTTTGCCAAATGGAACAACTCACTTTAGTCTCTAAATATTTTCCTCACATCACTGAAATTCAGCTCAACCAATTCGCTCAACTTCAGGCTATTTATAATGACTGGAACACTAAAATTAATGTAATTTCTAGAAAGGATATTGACACCTTAGAAGAAAGGCATGTTTTACATTCATTAGGTATTGCTAAGATAATTCAATTTAGTCCAGGCAGTCAAATTTTGGATGTAGGAACTGGAGGCGGATTTCCAGGCATTCCATTGGCCATACTTTTCCCAGAATCACATTTCCATTTGGTGGATAGTGTTGGTAAGAAAATCACAGTTGTCAAGGCTGTTGCCGACGCAATCGGTTTGAAAAATGTTACTGCCAGCCATGCTCGCGCCGAGAGCATCACTGGATCTTATGATTTTGTTGTCAGTAGGGCTGTCACTTCAATGCCAAAATTCTATGACTGGGTTAAGAGCAAAGTGTCCAAAAAACAAATGAATGAACTCAAGAACGGGCTGCTTTGTCTCAAAGGTGGAGACCTCACCGAGGAACTTGTCGGTTTTCCTCGCGCGAAACAATTTGAACTGTCAAGTTGCTTTTCGGAACCCTTTTTTGAAACAAAAAAACTGGTCTACATTTCTGTTAAAAGCTAATGGACAAGTTAGCGGTCAGACCAGTACTTTCTGAAACAATTCTACATACACCTCCAACACACAATAGTCCTCCACGTTGTCGGCCATAATTGAGCGACAGTCTATTTGACCCTTTTGAAATACTTCCACCAAAATTATAGTAGTGAATGCGTTGGTCTTGGTGATCGTTGCCGTAATTATAAAGGTCATTGACATACAATGACAATCGAGGGCTGAAATTGTACTCTAAAGTTCCTCCTGCCCAGTTCTTCTTATCTTCTTTGGCCCATAGGTGTTGAATTTCAATTTTGGCAGATTTACCATCTGACATTTTGTAAATGGCGTCCATGGCAGCAATTTTCGCTCTAACGATCTCAATGGCGCTGTCCTCCAAATATCTTTTGTTGTAATTCTGAGTCATAAAGAAGGTGTTGGTGAGCCAATTTGAGCTCCATTTTTTACGAATTTCAAAATTAAAATCTGAGAAATATTTAGTTCCAAACCCTAAAGGCTCGGCATGGTAATTCGCCGTGATTCCTGCATCTGGATTGGGAAAAACGGAAGTATTTTTTAAACCAGCCCAATACGAGGTATTGAGCGCTAAAGACGTGCCATAGGCGCCTCCAAGTGGAGTGTCTTTCTTAATTTTATAGAACAAGTCCAACTGACCTCCAATTTCGCCTACTTTGACGAGATTTTCAGCCAAGAATAAAACGCTAAACTGGGGTTGATAAACATAAATATTAGCGAGACTAAAGTCCTGTTGTTTGGTTAGCGCTGGGATAAAATTGACGACGTTTTCATTATAGATATTGCCTTTCTTCAACCGATCCGAAAAAAAACTCATATTCTCTAATCTTCTCATGGTGAGGTCGGCCCCAAATCTTTCTCCAGTGAATCCTGCATTAATTAATATGGCACTTCCTGGTTTGACAAAATAATTATCAAAACTGTTTCTAAAAGCGATGCCATCTTTTCCTTTCAAAACGTATTCCAATCCCGCATAGAATGATCCAAGAGACAAGTCAAATCTACTTGAAAACGCATTGGTCAATTCGTCAAATCCTGGATTTTCTAGTTCTAATTTTTCCTGTCTTCCGACAAAGCTGGGCCCAAAATTCATCTGTGTAGTTTCCCATCCTAATCGATTGGAAAGGTTAAAGGTCAAGTCGACCCCAAAAATATTACCGTTTGAAGTTTTGAACCCAACTCTATGTTTTCCGTATAGTGCAGTGACAGATAAATCTTCCATGGGCTTGTAGGTGATGATGCCACCTCTCAAGGCGTTGTTGAGGCCAAGCTCTCGGTCTTCCCAGCTCCTTAAAATTAATCCAGACCCAAACTGAGTATAGTAATATCCAGCCGTTGCGTCAATCTTCCCTTGCTTGTATCGGATACTGTAAGTTCCAATGTTGGTGTTGTCATAATTTGGGGAAAAATTGAGTAGAGCCGAGGGAGAATAGGACTCGACCTGAATACTGGCCGAAAGAAATCCGTAGAAATTATAATCTAATTTAAGATAATTATTCGATCGCAGGTGCTCTTCTCCAGAACGGCTTACGTCATCATAAAAGTCTCCAGTTTTCGGGTCGTCATTATACCAAATTAGGCTGCTTTCAAAACCCACATTGAGGTGATTGGAAAATTGTCCGCTTACAGTTTGTAAAAAGCCGAACAGCAGTAAAATACTGATTTGAATTGCTCTCATAGTATAGTTCCAAAGATTTTACTTGCTAAGCGATTTCAGGGTAGTGTAGAGTTCTTCTTCAGCACCTTGGGAATAGCCAGTGTGTTTGTGAACGATTTCTCCTTTCTTTAGAACAATTACAAAGGGCATTGAAGTAATATTCAACCCTCTTTTGAGATCTTGATTTTCGTCAATCAAAACTTGATAAGGCCAAGACTTGCCTTTGACCATAGGTCTGATTCTGTTTTTGGTGCGGGCATCATCAATTGCCACCGCATAAAAGGTGAAGTTAATCTCTTCTTTCCAGTCGTCGAAAACTTCGCTAATAGCGTCTAGTTCATTGATGCAAGGAACACACCATGTAGCCCAAAAACTAACCACAACTAGTCCTTCTTTACTGGAAATGGTCTTGGTAGAAACGGTTTTGTTGTCAATAGTTTGAAGGGAAGCGTAAGGCAGTTTTTGAGCGTAAGTCAGAAGAATAGAAACAAGAAAGCACAGGGTTAACAAATAGGATTTCATAAAAATGTAGTTTGGGATTAACCTTCAAATTTAACATTTTCTCTCAAAGGAGGTTCATTTTTTCTTTATATTTGAAGTAACCAAATTCTAACAATATAATCCATGAAAAACAAAATCTTAACCAAATCATTCATTTTAATGATGTCTTTGACGGCCGTAATGAGCTGTTCTAAAAAAGATGATGACCCAACAACCGGAGGAGATGGCGGTGGTGGTAGTGCAGTAAAAAGTATTACACTAACAGCTAGTGCTTTAGAAGGAAATGTAGGTGATGTAGTAACCTTCAAAGTAACTACAGATACTGGTGAAGATGTTACCGCAACTTCGGCTATTTCTGTGTCTGGAACTGCAACCAGTAATGCTTCTTTTACAATTCCTTCCCCTTGTAACTTTTCGGCTGTGGCGGCTTACAACGGGCTAACAAGCAACACCCTTTCTTTAACGGGTAATACCACATCACCCGTAGCTAGATTTAAAAAAATGTGCTCATCGAAGATTTTACGGGCAGTTGGTGCGGATACTGTCCTCGAGTTTCATATGCTACAGAACAGGCTAAACAACAGTCCACGCAGATTGTCGATGTTGGCGCACATTGGAATGATCAAATGTCAAGTCAGACTTCCACAAATTTGCACAGTTTAAAAAATGTTAGTGGGTGGCCGACCGCATATCTGGATAGAAATACTCTTTGGGCCTATCCAGAGAATAACAATATTTCTCAGGTCGTTAATCTAACTGGTAATGACGGTAGAATGGGATTGGCGTTGTCTCCAACAATTAATGGAAACGTTATTAGTGTTAATGTAGAGTTGGCTTTTTCTGGAGATTACGGATCCTATTGTAATGATAACAAAATTGTTATTTACGTTGTAGAAGATGGTCTAATTTATGACCAATCTAATTACACTACCTTTTATGGTGGAGGTTCTGTGATTGTAGACTTTGAACATAATTCTGTTTTGCGAAGTGGGATGACCTCAGTAACAGGTGAGTTAATAAGTCCAGTAAATGGATCGAAGAGTTACTCAACGCAAGTTCCTTCAGCAGTTCAGGATGTTAACAAACTTAGAGTTGTAGCGTTTGTAATTGATGTTTTTGGTGAAGTGCAAAATGTTCGAGCAGCTAAAGTTGGCGAAACACAATCCCTGGAAACCATTTAATAATTATTGTTTTTAAGAAAAAAAGGGCCATGTGGCCCTTTTTCGTTTTTATTAATTCAATCAATTATCCTAAAAAGGGATACCTGTAGTCTTTTGGAGGAACGAAGGTCTCTTTGATCAGTCGAGGAGAAACCCAGCGAAGCAAGTTCTGAGGCGATCCAGCTTTGTCGTTGGTTCCTGAACTGCGGGCACCTCCAAATGGTTGTTGACCAACAACTGCGCCTGTCGGTTTGTCGTTGATGTAGAAATTTCCAGCACAGTTTTCCAAAGCCTGAGTTGCTTGTCCTATGGCGTATCTGTCTTTGGCGAAAATTGCACCTGTGAGGGCATAAGAACTCGTCGAATCAACTAGATTGAGCATTTCTTCATAATCCTTATCGTTATAAACATAGACTGTAATTACAGGTCCGAAAAGCTCTGTACACATAGTATCATATTTGGGATTGGTGGTAAGTATCACAGTAGGTTCAACAAAATAACCAACACTTTTGTCATAGTTCCCTCCAAAAATAATTTCGGCTTCACTGCTTGCCTTGGCTTGATCGATGTATTTGGCCAATTTGTCAAATGAGCCTTCGTGAATTACGGCAGTCATGAAATTAGTAAAATCTTCGGGTGTACCCATTTTTAGAGTCTTTAGGTCATTTAGAAGATGAGACTTGACCTTTGGCCAAAGACTACTTGGAATGTAGGCGCGTGACGCGGCACTGCATTTTTGGCCTTGGAATTCAAATGCCCCTCTGAGAATTGCAACACTAACTTCTTCTGGGTCAGCACTACTGTGGGCAGCAATAAAGTCTTTACCTCCTGTTTCACCTACGATTCTCGGATAAGATTTGTATCGATCAATGTGGTTGCCGATTTGTCTCCAAAGACTTTTGAAAATTTCAGTTGATCCGGTAAAATGTAAACCGGCGAAATCTTCGCTTTCTAAAACGGTGTCGGTAATCATCTTTGGGTCTCCAAAAACAACATTGATAACTCCAGCAGGAACCCCGGCTGCTTCGAATATATCCATGATGATTTTAGCAGAATAGATTTGATGGTCACTAGGTTTCCAAACTACAACATTACCCATCATGGCAACACACGCGGCTAAATTGGCCGCAATAGAAGTAAAATTAAAGGGGGTTACTGCATAAACAAAACCTTCCAAAGGACGATATTCAACTCTGTTCCAAACAGCACTTGAACTCTCAGGTTGTCCGCTGTAAATCTCAGTCATGAACTGAACATTGAACCTCAAAAAATCAATTAACTCGCAAGAAGCGTCAATTTCGGCTTGATGAATTGTTTTTGATTGCTGAAGCATGGTGGCTGCATTTATTCGGTCCCTAAAGGGTCCTTCAATCAATTCTGCGGCCTTCAGAAAAATCGCAGCACGTTGCTCCCAAGGAGCATGAGCCCAAGTTTGTCTGGCTTTAAGCGCTGATGCAATCGCTTCTTCTACATGAGATTTCTCGGCTAACGAATATGTTCCCAAAACGTGTTTGTGGTCGTGAGGCATGACCATTTTTCCCTTGTTGTTGGCAGAAACAGCTTTGCCGTCAATACACATGGAAATGTCAGTATATTGACTTTTCATGGCTTGGTATGTTGCCAAAACACTTGCTCTTTCTTTGCTTCCAGGTGCATAGTTGCGTACTGTTTCGTTCACTGCAATTGGAACTTCAAAAAATCCTTTGCTCATAATAGCTTATTGAAGAAAATTATCTGGTCAAAGGTAAAAAATTAAATGGTGGGTTGACTTTGTTTGACTTGGAATGTGAGTCAGTCTAATTCATCGCAAACGGGGCGCTTAATTTGAAGGTCGGCACATTAACTCTGAATTTTCTCGTGGTGGTGAAATTGACCATATTAAAAAATCCTCGCATGGCGCCAATTGGAGATATGAGAAGACACCCAGATGAATAGGTATGAGACTCGCCTGGTCTCAAAACAGGTTTTTTTCCTATTACACCTTCGCCGTAAACTGTCTCAGGGCTGTTCAACGAATCTAAAATCCGCCAATGACGGCTGGTGAGTTGAACCGAGTCTTTACTTTGATTTTCGATGGTGATTTCATAACCAAATCCAAAATGCAACCTATAGCTCTTATAGAAAGAACCTTCAAAGTGTGTTCGCACGGAAATTTTAATTCCTTTGGTTATTTGCTGTACCATTAACAATCTTTAGTTAAGACTTTAAAAATAGGAATAATTTGGTTGAGACCAAAAAGGAATTCAGTTTTTAACATTTAATTTGAAATTCCTTCCGAAGACACCTCACCGAATCCAATAACCGAGTCAAATCGACCGCCCAAAGGTCTGTAGTAGACCAAAACCGTGTATTTGTTCTCTGTTTGATAAAAATCTCCAGAAACAGCACTTGTATCAATGGTGCTATCGGGATTTTGAACAACGTATTTGTAGTTGTAAAAACCTTGCTTGAGGTAAAGAGCAGTCTCAAAAACTCCTCTTTGATAATTATAGGTCATTTTTGTCTCTGAATTAACAATAAAGTCGTTGAACCCGCCAAACACATGAATATCGGAGTCGCCAATATTATTTGCTCCCAAAAGTGAAAAATGCACCCAACTATAGTCTGCCTCAATATCTGGGTTACGCGCATTGAACATGGTTGTTAGGAATTGACCATTGATGTCAGGATTATAGGTGTAGGTTTGGTTATACCGTGGCACATCAGTGTAGAGATAACTGTGATACACGTCTTGCAAATCAACGTATTCGACGGCGTTGTTAGCAACCCTAATATCCTTGTTTTCAAAATAGAGGTATTCGTTTCCCCCCCAAAATGAAGTTTCCTCATCATATCTGTATTGAAGCTCCTTACCTAAAATATATTGGTGTTTTATTCCGATGATTGGGTTGTCCAAATTTCGATTCTGATAAATGCTAGTAGAAACAGTTTGTTCTGGATTTTGCCATCCCTGTGGATTTATGACAGCGTATTGAACGACTTGCTTTTCATTAATATTCTCAAGCTCACGTGACCTTTTAATCACTACTCCCACGTTAACTTCAGGTTCGTAAATCACAAAAGGACGACTAAAAACAAGTTGATCGCTGTCGTCGAAAATAGAAAGAATGTAATTCCCAGTTTTTTTAAATGAAGTTCTGTCGTTCGGTAAAGTCAAAAGGTAATGTGAATACAATTGCAACGTGCTCACAGAGTTTTGGTAATTCGAAATACGGATATCATCAAAACCATTTAGGTATTCATTAACGACCAGATTGGACTTACTCCAATCAGCATTGTGGTGAGTGATGCGATAAAAATAGTCGCTCTCCTCATTGTTGAGCACGTCAAAAGAAAGTAGCAATTGCTCGCCCATTTGGATGATGGGTAAGGACTGAGGGCCATTGGAGTCTGAGAACACAACCGTACGAATGTATTCGGGAGGACTTGTAATCTCTAATTGACCAAATGTCAAAATGGGCCAAAAAATCCAAAAAAAGAAAGTTACTGGTTTCAACGTTAATTTTTTTTTAAAGATAATTAAATTTAGGCTTAAGGGGAGCAGTTTTGTTGGTTTGAAACTTCTTAAAATATATGCTAAATTATAGGGTAAAATTGCTCGATTAATTTGTAAATTTGCATCCGTAAAATCAACCTTATCAGATCTCGGATATATGTCAACTGACATTAGCATTAAAAAGGGTTTAGATATTAAACTCAAAGGGGCGGCCAAACCAACAGTAGAAGCAGCCATAAATAGTAAATACTTCGCAGTAAAACCAAGTGACTTCCACGGTGTCATTCCAAAATTGATTCTAAAAGAAGGGCAAGCAGTCAAAGCAGGGCAACCCATTTTTTTCGATAAGTCGAACGAAGATGTCAAGTTTGTTTCTCCCGTATCCGGAAAGATCATTGAAATTGCGCGAGGTGAAAAACGAAAAATTTTATCCATTAAAATTGAGGCAGACAGCACTCAAGAATACATGGATCATGGTGTTCTCAATGTTGATACTGCTTCGCAAGAAGAGATTAAGTCAAAACTATTGGCGTCTGGATGTTGGGCTTTTATCAAGCAACGACCTTATGATATCATAGCTGGTGTCAACTCTGAGCCAAAATCTATCTTTATTTCTGCCCATGCAACTGCACCTTTGGCGGCGTCATGTGATGTCGTTTTGAAAGGCCAAGAAGAAGTAATTCAAATTGCGCTTACCGCTTTGTCTAAACTGACAAAAGGAAATGTTCATGTTGGAGTTCCAAATTCAGAGGGAAGCGTTTTTAGTGGAATGAAAAATATTGTAACTCACAGGGTAAAGGGTCCTCATCCTTCTGGAAATGTTGGCACACTGATCAATAAAATTGACCCTGTCAACAAAGGAGAAGTCGTATGGACTTTGTCACCTCAAGATTTGGTGATTATCGGAAAACTCCTCAAGACTGGTCAATTTGACGCAACCAGAGTTATTGCTTTTTGTGGGTCTTCCGTTTCAGAACCGAGGTACATGACTACCAAAATTGGAGCTGAACTGGCAACTATTCTGTATGACAAGGGTATTGAACAAAGTGCCCATGTCAGAATTATTATGGGTAACGTACTAACTGGAAAAAAATCGGCGCCAGACGGGTTTATTGATTTTTACAATAATTCGTTAACGGTCATACCTGAAGGAGATGATTATGAATTGTTCGGTTGGAATAAGCCAGTTTTTAACAAGATTTCTTCCACCCGTGCTTTGACGTTTTCTTGGATGTTTCCCAATAAAGAATATGATTTGAACACCAACACCAACGGCGAGCATCGTGCTTTTGTGGTGACTGGAAATTACGAAGAAGTATTTCCTTTAGACATATATCCGATGCAGTTGCTAAAATCTTGTATGTACAAAGATTTGGATGAAATGGAAACC
The DNA here is from genome assembly GCA_027592025.1 of Bacteroidota bacterium. Classification (GTDB taxonomy): domain Bacteria; phylum Bacteroidota; class Bacteroidia; order Flavobacteriales; family Flavobacteriaceae; genus JALRKI01. The sequence goes on along the minus strand of JAQCIQ010000005.1, from coordinate 42,188 downwards.
CTTGGCATGTACGAGGTAGCTCCGGAGGATTTTGCATTGACGGAATTTATTTGTGTTTCGAAGCAACCTCACCAAGAGATTATTAGAGAGGGACTTGATTTAATGATTAAAGAAATAGGGTAACTATGGGTCTTAAAAGTAGTTTACATCAGCTAAAAGAAAAGTATAAAGGAACAAAAATGGCACCCGCATTTAATGCGTTGCATACGTTCCTGTACATGCCGAATGAGACCACCAAACACGGTACTCACATCAAAGCAGCAGATGATTTGAAGCGAACCATGAATATCGTCATCATGGCTTTGGTGCCTTGTTTGATTTTTGGAATGTTCAATGCAGGGTTTCAACATTACGCAGCTCTTGGCACCCCAGTCGATTTTTTGTCTTGGGACGCTTTTTGGATAGGAATAATTAAGGTATTACCTCTGGTGGCTGTTTCCTATGGGGTTGGCCTTGCCATTGAATTCTTGTTTGCTATTATAAAAGGACACGAAGTAGAAGAAGGTTACCTTGTAACAGGAATGTTGGTGCCTCTTATCGTTCCAGTGGACTTACCGTTATGGATGTTGGCTGTAGCCGTGAGTTTCGGTGTAGTCATTGGAAAAGAAGTTTTCGGAGGAACTGGAATGAATATTCTTAATCCTGCGCTCACTATTAGAGCGTTTTTGTTTTTTGCCTATCCAACTTGGATGAGTGGAGATAAAGTGTGGGTGCATGGCGCAGTGGAACGCGCTGGAACAGCTGATGCCATTTCAGGAGAAACCATATTGGGAAGCTATGCTCAAAATGCAGACATTTCCTATAGCTTATCCGACATGTTTTTTGGTTTCATACCAGGGTCAGTTGGAGAGACGTCTAAGTTGCTTATTATTTTTGGGGCTCTTTTTCTAATTTTTACCAAAATTGGTAGTTGGAGAATCATCTTGAGTACCATAGTTGGAGCTCTTGTCATGGGTTTAATTTTTAATGGTGTTGTAGATGCTGGGTGGATCACTGGAACCAGTAAATTTTACGGGTTAATGAGCGTACCTTTTTGGCAGCACCTGTTGATTGGCAGTATTCTTTTCGGAGCTGTTTATATGGCTACCGATCCCGTTACTGCAGCTCAAACTAACAAAGGCAAAATAATCTACGGCTTCTTTATTGGATTCATTTCGATACTGATAAGGGTCTTTAACCCAGCTTATCCTGAGGGCGTATTTTTGGCCATTCTTTTGATGAACGTATTTGCGCCAACAATAGATCACTATGTGGTTCAAGGGAATGTCAAAAAACGTATGAAACGCATGCAAACCAAAACTGTTTAATCATGGAAAGAAGAACAGATAATAACACCTACACCTTTTTTTTCGCCGTCGGAATGGTCATTGCCGTTGGATCAGTACTGGCTTATGCGGCGTCTTCCTTAAAGGAAAAAATTGCAGAAAATAAACGCATAGAGACACAACAGAATATATTGTATGCTTTGGGGATCAACGAGAACGAAGGCAGCAAAGCAGTTTTTGTCTCTACGGACAAAGTGGCCGATGAATTTAAAAAATATGTTACTAAGCAAATAGTCATCCAAGGGAATCAAATTACAGAAGATGATCAAGCTTATCTCATCGACGTGAAAACCGAAAAGGAACTTTCAAAATCTCAAGGATATCAGAGAAAATTACCTTTATTCGTCGGTGAAGTAAATGGTGAAACACTGTATGTTGCTCCGATTAGAGGGAAGGGACTTTGGGATGCAATTTGGGGTTTTGTTGCGCTTGACAAAAATATGATTGTACAAGGCGCCTATTTTGACCACAAGGGAGAAACACCTGGACTTGGTGCCAACATTAAAGAACGATTTTTTATGGATGATTTTATCGGTGAACATCTGCTGAATGCTAATGGCAATTTCAAAGGAATTCAAGTGGCAAAAGGTAACGCCGATCCAACAAATTCAGACAAACTCGACAATCAAGTGGATGCCATCGCTGGGGCGACTATTACCGGAGACGGCGTTACTGCAATGATCAAATCCGATTTGAGTTTATACAGTTCATATTTTAAAGCCTTAAACTAGATCATTATGGCACTACTTTCAAAAAAGGATACCAAGCTCATCACTGATCCTTTGGCCGACAATAACCCAATTACAATTCAAGTTCTTGGTATTTGCTCTGCTCTAGCTATTACTGCTGAACTCAAGGCCTCCATTGTAATGGCCGTTTCAGTTTTGTTTGTTCTTGCAATGGGAAATGTGGTGATTTCTCTGATCAGAAACATCATTCCCTCTAAAATTAGAATCATTGTCCAGCTCACCGTAGTGGCGGCTTTGGTTATTTTGGTCGATCTAGTTCTGAAAGCTTATGCCTATGAACTTAGTAAGCAACTTTCCGTCTTTGTGGGGTTGATCATTACCAACTGTATTATCATGGGTAGGTTCGAAGCATTTGCACTTGGCAATGGTCCTTGGCGCTCGTTCCTCGACGGAATTGGAAATTCATTGGGATATGGACTTATCTTAATAGCTGTTGGGTTTTTTAGAGAACTTTTAGGTTCTGGAACCCTATTAGGATTTAGAGTTTTAGGTGATCCTATTGAAAAAACAGTTTTGTATGCCTGGGGTTATGAAAACAATGGATTCATGCTCCTCTCACCAATGGCTTTAATTGTAGTTGGATTGATCATCTGGATACAACGCAGCAGAAATACCTCATTGATAGAAGAATAAAAGCTGAAACATGGAACATATAGAATTATTTTTTAAATCAATTTTTATAGACAACATGGTCTTTGCCACATTCCTTGGAATGTGTTCTTACCTGGCCGTTTCTAAAAAAGTTTCTACCGCCGTAGGATTAGGTGTAGCTGTGGTATTTGTTTTGGCTATTACAGTTCCAATGAATTGGTTGCTGGATCAGTATATTCTCAAAGAAGGGGCGTTGGTTTGGTTAGGTCCAGGATATGCACAGTATGATCTAAGTTTCTTGTCTTTTATCATGTTTATCGCAACCATAGCGACAATGGTTCAGTTGGTTGAGATAGTAGTCGAAAAATTTTCACCTTCATTATACAATTCCTTGGGGATATTTCTACCCTTAATTGCGGTGAACTGCGCCATCCTTGGGGGATCTCTGTTCATGCAATCAAGGGAAATTGCAACATTGGGATTGGCCTTCAACTATGGCATATCATCAGGAATAGGTTGGTTTTTAGCTATTTTAGCCATTGCCGCTATTCGCGAAAAAATCAGATATTCCAACGTTCCTGCACCGCTCAGAGGCTTGGGAATAACTTTTATCATCACTGGATTGATGGCCATTGGATTCATGAGTTTTGGTGGGATGCTGACTGGCGGAGATGAGGCTCCTGAAGCTCCAAAATCTGTCGAGGCTTCTGAAACTGTGATTGACTCTTCTGAAATAAAGGAAACCCTAGAGATTTCAGAAGCGCAAAGGAAAGATTTAAAAGAGATTAAGGAAGATCAAAACACTAATAAAACCGAGAAGGAATTATGATTGTAGCAATTAGTACCCTTGGAACAGTATTGACCACTGTAGCTGCCTTTTTAACGGTAACTTTAATTCTCGTGGCAGTATTGTTATATGTGAAGCAAAAATTATCTCCTTCAGGTCCAGTGAAAATTAGAATTAATGGGGAGAAGGAAATCGAAGTAGCTTCTGGTTCAACCCTATTAAGCACATTAGGGAACAACAAAATATTTTTACCATCTGCCTGTGGAGGTGGCGGAACTTGCATTCAGTGCGAGTGCCATGTGATGTCGGGTGGAGGAGAAGCACTTCCAACCGAAATTCCTCATTTTTCTCGCAAAGAACTTCAGAGTGGTGCACGATTAGCCTGTCAGGTTAAAGTCAAACAAGACATGGACATATCCATTCCAGAAGAGGTGTTTGGTATAAAAAAATGGGCTGGCGTAGTGGTTAGAAATTACAATGTGGCTTCGTTCATCAAGGAGTTTGTCGTCGAAATACCAGAAGAAATGAACTACAAAGCGGGAGGGTATATTCAAATTGAAATACCACCCTGTGAAGTGAAATACGCCGACATGGACATCACGGCGCATCCAGATGAACATGATACCCCAGATAAATTTAAGTTGGAATGGGACAAGTTCGGCTTATGGTCGTTAGTAATGAAAAATCCCGAAACTGTGGAAAGGGCTTATTCAATGGCTTCCTATCCAGCCGAGGGACGCGAGATTATGCTCAATGTTCGTATCGCAACCCCACCTTGGGATCGCAATAAAAACGCTTGGATGGATGTAAACCCCGGCGTGGCATCGTCATACATCTTTGGACTAAAACCAGGTGATGAAGTGACTATCTCTGGTCCTTATGGAGAGTTCTTTATCAATGAGTCTGAATCGGAGATGTTGTATGTTGGCGGTGGAGCAGGCATGGCGCCAATGCGGTCGCATTTGTACCATCTATTTAACACCTTAAACACAGGACGTAAAGTGAGTTATTGGTATGGTGGACGTTCCAAACGCGAGTTGTTTTATCTAGAACACTTCCGCGAATTGGAAAGAAAATTCAAAAACTTTAAATTTTATGTAGCGCTCTCCGAGCCAATGGCTGAAGACAATTGGAAAGTCAAGTCTGACTTAGAGGCAGAAGGGGATGGCTTCATTGGTTTCGTTCACAACTGTGTGATTGATCAGTACTTGAGTAAACATGAATCACCTGAAGATATTGAGCTATACTTTTGTGGTCCTCCATTGATGAATCAAGCGGTTCAAAAAATGGGAGAGGACTTTGGCATTCCCGATGAACACATCAGATTCGACGACTTTGGCGGTTAGAAACATCTAACTTTACAGGCAAATATGAGTATTCAGCTTTCTGAACAAGAGATGCATAATCTGGCCATGAATACGGTTGGAAAGGATTTGGAATCTCAGGGTTTCGAATTTATAGCAGTTAATAGCGAGCTTAAAAGACACCCACAATTTGTTTGTATCGATAAAAACAAGCAGTATTATTTTGTAATTGTTAAGGTTGTCTTACTACCAAACAACCCTAACAACTACGACCAGGCTTGGATGGCCACTTTCCAAAATCACGCCAGTCAAAAGAATGCAAAGGTGCTTTTCGCGGGAGTTGGACTGCGACATTCGGAAAAGGAATTTGAGCCACCCATCAAAAATGCCGAGTATTTGATGGAATATCACGGCGTTCAGTCCGTATCTTTAAATCTGAATTAAATCAAATTTTTCATGCGTGTCGCGTCGTTTGTTTTTTTTTTGATAAGCCTTCTGTGTTTATCCTGCTCTCCCGATTTGCAAAAGATCAGGGGAAACGTCTTTGGCACCACTTACGGCATTCAATATTTCGATGAATTGCCAAATGTGAGATTGGAAAGGGCTGTGGACAGCACCTATAGAGTCATAAATGAATCGTTGTCCACCTATTTGCCTAATTCTGTGATATCACAAATCAATCACAATCAAGACGTGGTTGTCGATGACCTTTTTGTAAAAGTCTTTGAGGCTTCAAATGTCGTTTTTAGGGAGACGAACGGACGGTTTGATCCTACTATTGGGGCTTTAGTCAACATTTGGGATTTTGGACCTGAAGGCGCAACTCGACAAGTTGATAGCACTCAAATTATAGAACTGATGTCCCATGTTGGTTTTAACCGCTTGCAATTGAATGAATACATTTTACTAAAACCACATGAATCGGTTTTTATTGATTTTAATGCCATTGCCAAAGGTTTTGCAGTCGATCAAATTGCGGAACTATTATCAAGTTTCGGTTACGCTGATTATTTAGTTGAAATAGGAGGCGAGATTCGAACCTCGGGTATGAATCGCTCTAAGAACTCAACTTGGAAAATTGGAGTCGATAAACCCAATTTTGAAGGAAATCAGTCAGTCATAGCTGCCATAGAATTGGACAATACTTCCATGGCTACCTCTGGGGTCTATCGACATTTTAAGGTCAATGAACAAGGCGAGAGATATGCTCACATCATTGACAGCAAGACTGGATTTCCAACCCGAACAGACATCTTGTCGGTATCGGTAATTGCCAAGGAATGTATGTTTGCAGATGCCTATGCAACCGCGATTCAATCCATGAATTCTGCTGAAGCTAAAGCTTTTCTTAGCGTGCATCCCGAGTTGAAAGTTATGCTTATCGTCGGCCAGTCCGACGGATCAATGGATCTTCAATATTTTAACGGATTCCCCAAAAATTAGGCTCTAAAGGGCAATTCTTCATCACTTGATATGCCAAGAGATTGATAGATATAGTCAAAAGTTGACAGTAATTCTGGCATTCCATTTACAACGGCAACATTATGTTCAAAGTGCGCACTGGGTAGACCGTCTTTAGTTGTGATGGTCCATCCATCTTTGTGTTGATGGATGTTTTTTGTACCCATATTAATCATAGGTTCAATAGCGATAACCATACCTTCTACAATTTTTTTACCGCTTCCTTTTCGACCGTAATTAGGAACCTCTGGGTCTTCGTGCATCGTTCGACCCAACCCATGACCTACTAGTTCTCTGACCACGCCATAACCTTCATTTTCGCATAAATTTTGAATTGCAAAACCGATGTCACCAATGCGGTTTCCAACTTTGAATGCTCTGATTCCTTCGTAAAGCGATGCCTTGGTAATTGACAGCAATTTCTTAATGTCTTCGCTGACCTCACCCACAGGAAATGTGTAGGCATGATCACCATAAAAGCCGTTTTTCAGAGCACCGCAATCTACAGAAAGGATATCACCCTCTTCGAGGGGCGTGTTGTTTGGAATTCCGTGAACCACTTGTGAATTTGGACTGACACAGAGAGTATTTGGAAAATCGTATAAGCCCAAAAACCCAGGAATCGCTCCGTTATCTTTGATAAAGGTTTCAGCCAAATGGTCCAAATGTAGGGTCGTTACGCCTGGCTTTATTTCTTTGGCAATCATTCCAAGAGTTTTGGAGACAATGAGGGCACTTTCCCTCATCAATTCAATTTCTTCTGCCGTTTTTGGAATAATCATGGGAAGGCGTTAAACAAGTGGTTGTTGGGTCATTTGTTCGGGTTGAGGAAGATCCATTATTTTTAAAATGGTCGGAGCTATATCGCCTAGAACGCCATCTTTTATAGATTTCCAAGTTTGGTCAATCAAAATTACAGGAACAGGATTCGTGGTGTGGGCTGTGTTTGGAGTGCCATCAGGGTTAATCATCACGTCGCAATTGCCATGATCGGCAATCAGCAGGGTAGCATAATTCGAAGTTAAGGCCGCAGTAACAACATCTTTGACGCAGGCATCGACTGTTTCGCAGGCTTTAATTGCTGCTTGCATATCACCAGTGTGCCCAACCATATCACCATTGGCAAAATTGAGACAAACGAAATCAGCGCTCCCAGCAAGCAATTCTGGAACAAGAGCATCTCTTAAATCAAAAGCGCTCATTTCAGGCTGAAGATCGTAGGTAGCTACTTTCGGGGAGTTTCTCAAAATTCTTGTTTCTCCATCGAAAGGCTTTTCTCTACCACCAGAAAAGAAAAAAGTGACATGAGGGTATTTCTCTGTTTCGGCAATGCGAATTTGAGTTTTGTGATTTTTCTCAAGCACTTCGCCCAAGGTTTCTGAAAGATTGTCTTTGTCGAACATGACGTCAATGTTTGTGAAACCTTCGTCATAATTCGTCATAGTAATGTAGTGTAGCTTTAAAGCATGCATGTTCATTTCGTGCATGTCTCGTTGCGACAACACCTGGGTTAACTGACGTCCTCGATCAGTTCTAAAATTAAAAAACACAATGACATCCCCATCCTTTATTGTGGTTAGAGGAATGCCATTTTTTTCAGCCAAAATTGGTTTAATGAATTCGTCAGTAATCCCTTCATGGTATGATTTTTGGATGGCAGACGGCATGTCTGAAACCAAATTGCCTTGTCCATGCACCAGTGAGTCATAGGCCAACTTAACTCTTTCCCAACGTTGATCGCGATCCATAGCATAATATCGGCCAATTACGCTGGCCAGATGACCCGAGGTTTTTTTTAACTTGTTGATCAAAGCATCAACGAATCCTATACCTGATTTTGGATCAACGTCCCGACCGTCAGTAAAAGCGTGGACAAAATAATGAGGTATCTGCGCCTGTTCAGCGGCATCGATGAGCCCAAAAAGATGATCGATGTGAGAATGAACACCCCCATCGCTCAGTAAACCAACAAAATGAAGATTGACTCCATTCTTCTTAGCAACTTCAAATCCTTTTTTAAGCGCAGCATTATTGCCTAAACTGCCGTTTTTAGTAGCGAGATTTATCTTGGCCAAATCTTGGTAAACAATGCGGCCTGCGCCCAAATTCATGTGACCGACTTCACTGTTACCCATTTGACCTTCAGGCAATCCTACATGCAAACCATCTGTGCGAAGCGTTGCGCTAGGATAGTTTTTATAAAGGCTATCGATAAAGGGAGTGTTCGCTTGCTCAATGGCAGAAACATCAGGATTAGGGCCATGACCCCAACCATCTAATATCATCAAAAGTACTTTCTTGGACATTAAATATGTTTTAGCCAAAGATAACAAACAAAGGAGACTTGATAGCCCGATTGAACGGCTCAGTTAAATTTTATTGGAACTGCTGAACAGACCAGAAAAATTCTGAAAAAAGAATAGGGTAAATGATGCTCAGAGTCCAATGATTTTCAAATCACTGCCGGTTGGAAGTTCCTCCTTTTTACTACCAGACCGAAACAAAGGCGCCGAGAGCGGGCCTTTTAGTGTTATGGAATCTCCCTTGATTTCAATAAAGCTCCCTTCTCGGAGACCCAAAACTGGAGTGTTATTATGATACAGATATTCTGCAATTCTTGTTTCTCGGTTCTCTCCCATGTGGGTGCTATTCTCTTCGGCGTCTATAAAATGCGGGTTGATTTGAAAGGGAACTATACCAATTGATTCAAAACTTGGAGGATAAACAATTGGCATGTCATTGGTGGTACAAATGGTTGGTCCACATATGTTGGTGCCTGCACTAGTTCCCATATAAGGCACTCCATTTTTCAAAGCATCTTGTAAAGGCTTAAATAGACCAAGGTCATATATTGTTTTGAGCAGAACAAAAGTGTTGCCGCCACCAACAAAAATTCCATTGGCTTTTGAAATAGCGTCAATAGGCGATTCAAATTCGTGTAAACCTCTGACCTTAATGTCTATAGGTGCCAAAGCATCACTAACCTTAGCAGTATAGTCCGAACATGAAATGCCTCCAGGTTGGGCAAAAGGAATAAAAATTATTTCAGAATTGTTCTTGAAAAGCTTATCAATTTCTGGCAGAAGGTAATTTAAAAATGGCTTGCCATAAACTGTCGAAGTGCTGGCTAGAATGCAATGAAGCATGATAATGTTTTGTTAAGTAAAACGGAAAGGTACTCATTTTTTGATATTTTTCCTTCTGTTTTGCAGCTTTCCAAATCGCTCTAACATGAACCACCTACATTGCTATTTTCGTAATTTTTCGAACCCTTCAATATTTTTATTGATGCTTTTATCAGTTAAGGTTCATGGGCAAGACTTTGGTCAAAGAGCAATCAGAGGCAATATATTGTTCGAAGACATTAATCCGTCTATAATTGCTATCTACAATTTCAACTCGAGAGAGGGAACCTATCCAAACAATCAAGGACAGTTTACTATTCCTGCCCAAATCGATGATATTCTTTTGTTTCGATCCTTACAAATAGCACCAATTGACGTAGTGGTATCTGAAAGCATTTATGAGTCAGGACAAATGACCGTTCAGGTTACCCTTCAGGTGAATATCCTTAAAGAAGTTATTGTTCGACCTCATGATCTAACAGGATATCTTGACTATGACGTACAACAACCTGTTCCATTTGATTTAGATTTTGAATCAATCGAATTCGCTATCGCCAATTCTGAGTCAATCCATTTTGCTCCAGATGCTTCTACCAGTCCTCAAAACCAAGCTCTTCCGAGTACTCAATTGGTAAATGGATTGAATGTATTTACGGTTTTAAATATCATAATGAGTCCATTGATTAAGGTATTAAGTCCTCAAAACAAACAAGTTTTCAAAAACAAAGGTCATGTTAGGCATTGGTCCGATCAATATTCTGATCATGAATTGATTGCCCTTGCAGGAATTGAATTGTCTGAATTGTCTGATTTCATTTTTTTGTCGATCAGAAAGGATTCCCAGAAGAACTTTGGACTAGAGAACCAGATTTGGAGATGATGGAATTCATAAAAATTCAGGGAAGATTATTTTTGAACAGGGCTAAGAAATGATCTGCCGAAGATCAAAAATTCCTATCTTTGAGCATGCAAAATTTCTTATTTATTAGCGCTACAGAAATTGCATTTATCATGTTTGTGGCTGTGTTGCTTTTTGGTTCTGATAAAATCCCAGAAATTGCTCGAAACTTGGGTAAGGGCATGAAAGCTATTCGCAATGCCACTGAGGAAATCAAAAACGAAGTAACCAATAATGCTGCAAAAAATGGCATTGATCAATCCGTTACCAAGGAATTAGAAGAAGTTAAGAACGAAATTGAAGACCTTACGGGGACAGTCAAGCGCAAGTAATATTCCTATTTTTTTCGGCAAATTGAGAGCCCATCTCTAATGGGAAGCAGCACTACTTCAACCCTAGAATCATTATTAATCATTGAGTTGTAGCACTGAAGACTTTTGGTGTCTTCGTCATTTGGGGCAGCATTGTACAATACCTTAGCGCTCCAAAGTACATTGTCGGATATGATTAATCCTCCTGAATGCAAACGGTCAATCACTAGCTCGAAATAGGTTGGGTAATTGGTTTTGTCGGCATCAATAAAAACCAAATCAAAGGTTGAGTCAATAGTTGGAATAATATGCCTGGCATCGCCGAGATACTGCTTTATTTGATTTTTATAGTCCGATTTGTCAAAATAGTGTTTTTGGAAATCTACCAGTTCTTCGTTGCAGTCAATGGTGTGGAGCACACCATCAGTTTTGAGGCCTTCGGCGAGACAAAGGGCCGAATAACCTGTATAAGTACCTATCTCTAAAATTGATTTGGGTTGAACTAATTTAGAAATCAAGCTAAGAAAGCGACCTTGTAAATGACCGCTGAGCATTCTGGGCTGCAAGACTTTTTGAAAGGTTGCATTGCTCAACTCTTTTAACAATTCTGGCTCTTTTTGGGAGTGGAGAGCAGAGTAGCGTTCCAATTCTTCAGAGATAAAATCCATTAGCTCAAAATTCTATCAATCATGGTTTTTTTGAGCTCTGAGTTGTCGCCACAGAGCCATTGTAAAATATTTTCGCTCCAAATATTTTCCGCTTCTTGAATGGTAAGTAGTTGCCGTTCCAAGGCTAAGTCTAAAATTTTCCCCGGATAAGAAGATTGTGACTGACTTTCCATTTCACCAAGGGGGTAGGGGTCATCCAATCCCATTACAACCTGTTTTGACGTGGCGTTATCGAGTAATAATTTGAGTGATCCAGTATCATGAACAAGGGTATCAAAAAATATATTCTTGTGTCCAACGGCTTTTCTGGGATGGTGTTTGCCTACAAAAAGATCTGGTCTTCCATCAAAACCTTGGATGCGTCTTCCTAAATTGATTTGTGCCAACTGTCCCCCATGGGCGAAGCACGCTCTCATGTTGGGGTATTTATCTTGATAGCCGTTTAGGGTAAAAAAATGATAAGAATCGGCGCACTGAGCAAGCATCCAAATCAGATGAAACCGCCAAGACGTATTTTCTAAAAGAATGAATTTTTCGCCATCGTAAGGGTGAATTTCAAGGGCCAAATTGTACTTATTGGCCAATTCGAAAATTGGCTCATTTTCTTGATCAAAAATGCACCGCCATTTGCCAATGGTGTTCATGTAATGCGTTGGAAGACAGAGTAAACGCATGCCCATTTCTTCTACGCATCTTTCGATTTCCCATAAAGCACCTTCTACAAACCCTGGATGAACTACAAAGCCACTGGTGAATTTATTAGGGTGTTTTTTTTGGATGCCAGCGTTAAAGTCATTCTGGAAGCGCAGCGCTTTTTTCATTTCTTCCTGAGTAAGACCATTGCCGTAGAGTTGGGATAAATTGAGAACTACCGCATGATCGATGTTGTACCGATCCATCCATTCCAGTTTTTCATTGAGAAAGAAACTGGAATCCGTTACGGGTCGTTTCCAATCTTTTTGAAGCATGAATTTTTTATCTGGATCAACAGAAAATATTTCCCTTTCTTTCAAAAATTGAGGGATTTCCTCTGGATAAGGCAAAAGATGAGAATGACCGTTTATTCGCAAAGGACGAGACATCGGCTATAATTTTTTTGGTGGCTCCATGATGCTGTGGCAGTTCTTGCAGCTTCTTTTGTCTAGGTCAGAATAAAATTTTTCAAATATTACCGGCATATCTTTCTCAATATTCTTGAGTTCAAAGGACTCTCGATAAAGCGGAGTGTGACATTGTTCGCAATACCATTCAAGGGCGTCTAACTCATTGTGCAGTCGCGGATATTCTATTACTAATCCAACTGTGTTTGCGCCTCTTTGTGGAGAATGAGGTACTTTCGGTGGAAGCAAATAGATGTCACCTTCCTTGATAAGAATTTCCTGTGGTACACCTTGGTTGATGATCTTTAAAATTATATCACCTTCTAACTGATAGAAAAATTCCGGTGTCTCGTTGTAGTGATAGTCTTTTCGGCTATTAGGTCCCCCAACAACCATAACGATATAGTCGCCATTAGGCCAAACACATTTGTTGCCAACTGGAGGCTTGAGCAGGTGTCGATTTTCTTCAATCCACTGCTTGACATTTAAAGGACTTACGAGTTGACTCATATTCTAATAATTTATGATTACTGTTGTTAAAGTTACAAACTTTTTGTTCGTCCGCCATCAACAGGTAAATTAATACCAGTGATGTATGATGCCGTTTCACCTGAAAGGAAGGTGATGGCATTGGCCACTTCATCGGCACGACCAAAACGCTTGGCCGGAACATAATTGCGCATCATTTGAGCCATGTCGCTTTCGGTTGCACCAGCTTGAGTTGCTTTGATCGAAATAATGCTGTTAAGACGTTCAGTCTCTGTAAAGCCAGGCAGAACATTGTTTACGGTGATACCAAATGCGGCCAGTTCAGTAGCCAAAGACTTACTCCAGTTGGCCACTGCATTGCGAATGGTATTACTCACTCCCAAACCTTCAATTGGCTCTTTGATAGATGTCGAAATGATATTTATGATTCTACCGAAGCCTTCAGATTTCATAAATGGAAGCACCGCTTGTACTAATATTTGATTGCAGACGACATGCATTCTGAAAGCAGTTTCCAGCTCGGATGGAATGGCGGCTGCAAGAGCTCCACTCTTTGGTCCACCCGTGTTATTGATAAGGATATGAAATCCACCGTGCTGTGCAATGTGTTTTGATACTGCCTCGCGAACCTCTTCGGGATTGGAAAAATCAGCTATCAGGTAGTTGTGCCTGTGGCTGTTCGGCATTTCACGGAGAACAGATTTGAGGCTGTCCTCATTTCTAGCAAACAGGGTGACACAGGCACCTTCAGCAGCTAGTGCAAGAGCGGTGGCTTTGCCAATGCCTTGAGAGCTACCGCAAACTAAAGCACGTTTGTTGTTAAGTCCTAATTCCATTATTCTGAATAATTGATACAAATGTTTTTGGCTTCGGTAAAGAAGCGTAATGCCTCCAATCCGCCTTCTCTGCCTACGCCTGAATCTTTCATACCGCCAAAAGGCGTCCGCAAGTCTCTTTGCATCCAAGTATTGACCCAAACTATTCCGCTTTGCAACTTCTCCGACATTCTCATGCTTCTTTTAAGGTGATTGGTCCAAATGCTGGCCGATAATCCATAAGGTACTTCATTTGCCAAATTCAGCGCTTCTTCCTCCGAGTCAAATGGCATTAATGTGACCACAGGACCAAAAATTTCTTCTTGATTTAATCGGCAAGAATTGGATTTAACTTCGATCACGCAAGGACTAAGGTAATAACCCCTTTCCAGATCAGGAACGCTTACAGACTCACCACCACAGAGAACAGCGCCTCCCTCCTGAGAAGCAAGGTCAATGTAACTTTTAACTTTATCCTTGTGGGCCAAACTGACTAAAGCCCCAATGTCAGTAGAAGAATCTGACGGATTCCCCACTTTTAGCGATTTCACTGCTTTTACAAGATCGGTTTTAAATTGATTGTAAATGCTGCGTTCAACAAAAATTCTACTGCCACAAAGACAAATTTGACCTTGATTGGAAAATGATGAGCGAAGGGTGGTTTTCAGCATTTTGTCGTAATCACAGTCTGCAAATATGATATTGGGGTTTTTTCCGCCCAATTCGAGAGACAATTTTTTGAACAAAGGAGCAGCTGTTGCTGCGATTTGAGCCCCTGTTTTGGTGCCGCCAGTAAAAGAGATTGCCTTTATTTTTGGGTGAGATATGATGGCTTGTCCTGCGTAAGCGCCGCTGCCATTAATGATATTCAATACCCCTTTGGGTAAACCAGCCTCCAAACACAATTTCCCCAAAATATTGGCGGTAACAGGTGTGATTTCACTCGGTTTAGCGATCACGCAATTTCCGGCGGCCAACGCAGGTGCTATTTTCCAAGTAAAAAGATATAACGGCAGATTCCAAGGTGAAATGCATCCAACAATTCCAACAGATTGCCTCAAAGTGTAGTTTATGGTTTGCAACCCTATACTTTCATGACTCTCGCTCGAAAATTGAGTGATGGCATGAGCGAAAAATCTAAAATTTTCAGCGGCTCTTGGAATGTCCACTTTCATGGCTAGTGTTATTGGCTTGCCATTGTCTTTGCTTTCTGCTTCAGCGAGCAGATCAAGATTGGATTCAATCGCTGCAGCGATCTTCATGAGAATTGCACTCCGCTCAGCAATAGTTGTATTTGACCACCCGGGGAACGCTTTTTCTGCAGCAACAACGGCTGCTTCGACATCTTCTGAGTCGGATTCAGCCAAACTGGCATAGACGTGACCACTGGCGGGAGCATAAACATCAAGCCATTTGTCGCCAATGGGATTGGTTATCCGTCCGTCAATGAGATTTGGAATTCGCATTAGAGCTGTTTTTTAAAGGCTGTCACTTTGATTTCGATTACTAGGTCTGGGTGCGGGAGTTGATGTACGGCAACAGTGGTTCTTGCAGGACCATTTTTGTGGTCAAAATAAGTGGCATAGACTTCGTTATAGCCAGCGAAATCATTCATGTTGACCAAAAAAGTGGTGACGTCAACCACGTCTTTAAGACTGGCTCCTTCTTCCAATAAAAAGTCATTGATGTTATCCAATACTGCTTTAGTTTGAGCTTTGATGTCCAAATGTTTGGTGCCCATAGCGTCAACTAGATTAACACCGTCAATGGTATTATCCGCCTTTCTTGAACTAGTGCCTGAAACAAACAAGAAGTCACCTACACGTTTGATGTGCGGATAAGCGCCTCTCGGAGTGGCCTTGCCTGATATGATTTTTCCTTCTGACATTACGATAAAGATAGTTAATTGTTTATTGCCTCCATTCCATGTCGGTTGATCTCTGAAAGTAATGTTTCTAAATCGCCGCTAATAATGGGATTGTTTTCTGTTATTTGGTCTAACAAGAATTGATCTTGAGCTCGGCCCCTAAGCATGGCTTCCCTGTAACCAATATGTTCGTTAAATGTCACCAAAGCGTATTTCGAAAAATAAGAGTCTGGAAATTGCTGCTCTAACAGAATTTCTATGCGTCTTTTTTCTCTAAAAATAGGATTAGCAACGTGATCTTTCATCTCATGAAAGTTGTCAATTGCCAAATCAGCTATGGCGTCCGTGTCTTTTTTGCGATTGGCTTGATAAGTCTCAAATACTTTTTGCCAATCGTTACCATAGACTTCTATGGCTTCGTCAAGAACTACAACGTCCTCAAAGGAAGCATTCATGCCTTGTCCATAGAAAGGCACAATGGCATGAGCAGCATCTCCCATCAACAAGGTATGACCCTTGTAATGCCATTGATCACATTTGATTGTACCCAAATTTGAAGTAGGATTGCGAAAAAAATCTTCTATCAAATCGGGCATTAAATCAAACAAATCCTTGAATTCAGACTTAAAAAAATGAGACACTGCATTGGCGTCCTTCAAATTTGAAAAATTGAATGCTCCTTCTGTGTTGTTTAAAAATAAAGTAACCGTAAAGCTTCCGTCCAGATTGGGCAGAGCTATACACATGTATTCACCTCGAGGCCAAATGTGGAGCGCATTGTTTTCGGTTCTAAATCCTCCATTAGCGGCGGGAGGTATTTCAAGTTCCTTGTATCCATGAGAAAGAAATTCTTGACTGACGTGGATATTGAATAGGGGGTGTGATTCGTAACTTCTGCGTAATGACGACCCTGCTCCGTCGGTGCCAAAAATTACTTCTCCTTCTACCTCAATTGATTTGTGCTCTATTTCATTAAAAAAATGGGCGACCTTATGATCTATGTCTACAGAGGTGCATGAGTGATTGAAATGCAATGTGACATTCGGCATAGCCTCTGCTTCGTCCAAAATCAAGGCTGTTAATCCTTCCCGTGAAATAGAATTGATGTATTCGTGAGGCCGACCACTATAGGGTGCGAGTTGTTTTACTCCATTTTTCTGATGCAGCATTCTGCCTTTCATCGGAATACATATTGACTGAACTTTTTTTTCTAACCCAACCAATTTCATTCCTTTATTCCCTCGATCAGAGAAAGCCAAAT
The DNA here is from genome assembly GCA_027592025.1 of Bacteroidota bacterium. Taxonomy (GTDB): domain Bacteria; phylum Bacteroidota; class Bacteroidia; order Flavobacteriales; family Flavobacteriaceae; genus JALRKI01. The sequence goes on along the minus strand of JAQCIQ010000005.1, from coordinate 25,437 downwards.
TGATGGACCTTCCGCCCTCGGTATGAACTTTTCGCAAGTCCGATCGTTTTTCATAGACCTCGACTTGGAGTCCTCTTTGAGCCAGTCTTAAGGCTAGGAGGGAACCACAAAGGCCTGCTCCTAAAATAATGACAGGTTTAGCCATTGAGAATTGTTTTTAACAGTTGGATCATTTGAAAGATGTCTTCGAAACGATTGTAAAGAGGGACGGGAGCAACTCGGATGACATCGGGCTCCCTCCAATCGGAAATGACTCCAGCTATGGTTAATTTATCATGTATGAATTTATCGGCATTTTTGATTTGAATACTGAGTTGACAACCTCTTTCGTTAATGTTTTCTGGAGTAATGACCTTGATTCGATCTTCGCTGAGTTCTGCAAGCAAGAACTCAAAATACGCGGTCAGCTTTTTTGACTTGTCGATTAGAGCTGGCATTCCAGCAGACTTAAAAAGGTCTAAGGAGGCGCGAATGGCTGCCATGGAAAGGATCGGAGGGTTGCTCAATTGCCATCCCTCAGCACCAAAGAGCTGATCAAAGGGCTGGCGCATGTTAAAACGGGTTTCCTTATTGTGGTTCCACCATCCAGTAAATCTGTTGAGTTCTGGTCTCTCCGCATGTCGTTCGTGTACAAAACACCCGCTCAAACTTCCTGGTCCTGAATTAAGGTACTTATAGGTGCACCAAATAGCAAAATCTGCATCGCTGTCATGGAGGTTAAGGGCGACGTTTCCAGCACCGTGAGCACAATCGAATCCAACCATACACCCATACTGGTGTCCGAGTCGAGTAATTCGCTTGAGGTCAAAGTATTGTCCAGTGTAATAGTTTACTCCTCCTATCATCACTAAGGCAATTTCATTCCCTTGTTCTTTCATGATCTGTTCGAGATCTTCATAGTCTGGCAACACTTCACCCTCTCTAGGCGACCACAATATCAAGCTGTCGACAGGATCGAGATGGTGATGTCTGAGCTGAGATTCTACGGCATATTTGTCGGAAGGAAACGCATCGCTTTCAATCAAAATCTTAAACCGTTTTTGGGTTGGTTGAAAGAAAGAGGCCATCATTAAATGCAGGTTGACTGTCAAGGAATTCATAACCACAACCTCGTGATTTTTCGCTCCTACAATTTCTGCCATGGTTTCGGTCAAATACTCGTGATAGTGCAGCCAAGGAAAGCGGCCTTGAGTATGGCCTTCTACTCCGAGTTTTGCCCAGTCATCGAGCTCAGTTTCGATATAAGATTTTGTTATTTTTGGCTGAAGTCCCAAAGAATTCCCGCAAAAGTATATGAGGGGATTGCCAGATGGATCAGTAGGAAGATGGAATTGCGATCGAAATTCACTCAATTCGTCAATCGCATCCAAGTGTTTCGCAAACTCTAAGCCTGACTGAAATTCCATTTCCTTTGTTTACCTTGTCTCACAAAGGTACGAAATATACTCAGCTTAACACGAGCTTAGTACTCCTTCAATAGCTCGGGAAATTTTTTCTTGAATCGATTCAATCTAGGAATGGAAACCTTTTGAATGTAAGGATGATTGGGGTGCTTTTTTTCGTAATCTTGATGGTAATCTTCACCCTTAAAGAATTTTTGGAACGGCATAACCTCAGCCGCTACGTTTGCGTTGAGTGATTTGGACAATTCCGATTTCTTTTGAAGAATCAATTTTTTTTGGAGGTCGTTTTGATAAAAAATGATGGAGCGATATTGAGAGCCGCGATCGGGACCTTGTCCGTTGACTTGCAAAGGATCTTGAGAGCCAAAATAAACATCTATCAGAGTAGAGAAACTGACTATTTTGGGGTTGTAAATAACTTCAACGGCTTCGGCATGACCAGTCTTCCCAGTGTTGCTCATTTCGTAGTTGATGGTAGGAGTCGTTCCGCCAGAATACCCATTGATGACTTCTTCAACACCCTTAACACTTTCATATACTGCTTCTACACACCAAAAACACCCACTGGCAAAATAGGCCTTTGCCAACCCGTTCTCTATTGGTACTTCAACAGGAGGTTGGTTCGATAGTGCGGTTTGCTTATTCGCTTGAACTTGTTGGTTACAGCCAAGCAAAATTAAGGATAGGGAAAGGAATACAATTTTCATATCAACTAGGATTTGATTGAGTTTGTAAAAGAAAAAGTTGTGCCAAAAAAAAACTACAGGGAGGCTAACATTGCAGCCATTTTGTTTTTCTGCTCTTCTGCCAATTCTGAATCGACTAAAATACGTCCACTGTGCTCATCGATGATGATTCGCTTGCGAGCTGCGATTTCAAACTGAACTTGAGGAGGTATGGTAAAGAAAGACCCACCAGAAGCGCCTCTCTCGATAGCAACTACAGCCAAGCCGTTTTTAACATTTTTCCTGATGCGGTTGTAAGCGTCGATCAAACGGTCCTCAATTAAGCCTTGGTACTCTTTTGATTTTTCAAGTAAAGCGGCTTCTTCTTTTTCGGTTTCGGCCATGATGTCTCCCAATTCTGCTTGTTTGTGTTTCAAGTGGGAAGAACGCGCGTCAATTTGTTCTTTAGCCCCAGTAATGACTTCGTTTTTATGTTCGATGGAAGCATAATATTCTGCAATATGCTTTTCAGCAAGCTGCATTTCCAATTCTTGGAACTCAATTTCTTTAGACAGTGAATTGTATTCTCTGTTGTTTCGAACATTTTTTTGTTGTTCGGCATATTTTTTTATTAACAACTTAGCTTCTTCAATCAAATTTTTCTTGGCTTTGATTTGATCGTTCAGCTCAACAATGCCTGTTTCAAGTTTTTCTAGACGTGTGGTTAGCCCTTGAATTTCATCTTCTAAGTCCTGAACTTCCAAAGGCAATTCGCCGCGTACCATGCGGATTTCATCAACTCTAGAGTCGATCAATTGCAAATCATAAAGAGCTCTTAGGCGCTCTTCTACCGAAATTTCTTTTGCTTTAGCCATGCTTATAATACCTAACGGGATTCGTGTTAATTGCTGTTAAAAGGATTGCAAAATTAGGCATTTTTTCCTTAAGATAATCAGCAATCAAATTTTTTGTAAACTGTTCACTTTCAAAGTGTCCGATATCTACCAGTAATATGTCGTTTTCTGCTTGGAAAAAGTCGTGATATTTGAGGTCTGAAGTTACAAAAGCATCGGCACCACTTGCCTTGGCGTTACTAATGGCAAAACTTCCAGATCCCCCAAGCACCGCTACTTTGGAAATTTGACTTTTTTTACAGTCTGTGTATCTAATTTGCTGGCAATTGAATTTGGCATCAAGCAAATCTAAAAACTCCATTTGACTGAGCGATTGAGGAAGGCTTCCTATCATTCCCATACCTATGTCATTTCTTTTGTTGTCCAATGGGATGAGGTCGTAGGCCACTTCTTCATAGGGATGTGTTTCCAGCATGATCTTTACAATCTTGTGCTGCAGATGTACCGGCACTATCACCTCAAGTTTGATTTCTGATTCCCTGTGCTCAATACCAATTTCACCAACTGTAGGGTTGGCACCTGAATTGGCTCTAAACGTACCTGTTCCAGAACTGTTAAAGCTGTATCGATCGTAAATTCCAATATGACCAGCACCAGCAGCGAACAACGCGTTTCTTAGTTTTTCGGCGTCGTTTGAAGGTACATAGGTAATTAGCTTTTTTAGAACATCGGATTTGGGAATTAAAATCTTGCGGTCTTCAAGCCCAATTTGTTTTGAAATAGCCGCATTCACTCCTTTAATTGAATTGTCTAACGCCGTATGAATCGCATAAATGGCTACGCCATGTGAAATGGCTTGCATGACAGTTCTCTCTGCATAATTGGTTCCGTTAAGTCGTTTTAACCCATTGAAAATGATAGGATGAAAACTGACGACTAAATTGTAGTTATTCTTAACAGCCTCCTGAACAACTGCTTCAGTGGTGTCTAGAGTGACCATAACTCCTGTCAGCGCGTTAGTTTTATCTCCGACAATGAGTCCAACATTGTCAAATTCTTCGGCGTAGGATAATGGAGCCCAGTCTTCTAGCAAGTTAATGACATCTTGAATCTTTATTGACATGTGCAATGGTTTATCAGACAACGAACTTAATCAAAACGATTTAATTTACGAAACGCTACAATTTATCTTAAATCCCTTAAATTCGTCCCGATGAAGTCATTAAGGTTTTTATTGTTCCCTTTTGCTTTGGTATATCTTGTGGTTACGCGAATTCGCAATCTGAGTTACGACAAGGGTTGGACACCTGCTTCTCAATTTCCTATACGCACTATTGGAGTTGGTAATTTGTCCGTCGGCGGAACGGGCAAAACACCCATGGTAGAATTATTAATAGAATTATTGGGTGAACAATATCAAATTGGCCTTTTGAGTCGAGGTTATGGCCGTCAATCTAAAGGTTTTTTATTGGCAAACGACCAATCCACAGCAGTGGATATTGGCGATGAGCCACTTCAAATCAAGCAAAAGTTTCCAGACATTAGTGTTGCTGTAGATGGCAATCGGTGCAGAGGCATTGGGGAGTTATTGAAATTGACCAAGCCTCCTCAACTGGTGGTATTGGACGACGTTTTTCAACATCGCTCTATTTCGACGGATGTCAGTATATTGTTGACTACTTATTCCAAACCATATTTTAACGATTTTATTCTGCCCGTTGGCAATCTTAGAGAATCCAAGTCTGGCGCCAGACGTGCTGACATGATAGTGGTTACTAAATGCCCTGCCGATCTGTCTCAGCCCGCCAAGGATGAATATATCGCGCGCATCAATCCGATGACTCATCAGTCAGTATGGTTTTCAAGTATTGATTATTCGGAAATCGTTTATAGCTCCAGTCATTTCTGTTCTATTCAAGAATTTCTAAAACAGCCTTTTACACTTGTGACTGGAATTGCCAATTCAGCGCCATTAGTAGAATACCTAGAAAAATTGGGAGCCAAGTTTAAACATCTGTCTTATTCTGATCACCACCACTTTTCTGAGAAAGAAATTGAACGTTTTGGAGGATTGGGTAAAATTCTAACTACTGAAAAAGATTTCGTCAGACTGCAATCATTGGCCAATTTGGATGATTGCTATTACATTCCTATTAAAACCAAATTGATTGACTCAAAGGACTTCAAGTCAAGTTTAGAACAATTGCTCAAGCAAAAAGTTAGTTGATGTGTTTTTGAGCTTTGTACGAGGATCGCACTAGAGCACTGCTCTCCACATGCCGAAAGCCTAAGTCTAAGCCAATAGCTTCATACTCAGCAAACTGATCGGGTGTAATATACTGCTTGACAGGCAAATGTTTTTTGCTTGGTTGCAGGTACTGACCAATAGTAACAACGTCGACTTCAGCGGCCTTGAGCTCGTGAAGAGTTTGAATCACTTCTTCTCTCGTCTCTCCCAGTCCTAGCATTATACCGGACTTAGTGCGTCGCTGTCCTTGACTTTTCATGTACCGCAGCACTTCCATGCTTTGATCGTATTTGGCCTGGATGCGGACTTCTCTTGTCAAACGTCTAACCGTTTCAATATTATGAGAAATCACTTCAGGATGAACAGCCAATATTCTGTCTATATTTCGAGTAACTCCTTGAAAATCTGGAATTAAAGTTTCCAAAGTCGTTTCAGGATTCATTCTCCTTATCGCCTTTATCGTTTCTGCCCAAATGATGCTGCCCATATCCTTGAGGTCATCACGGTCGACACTAGTAATGACGGCATGTTTGATTTTCATGATTTTGATGGATCGGGCTACTTTCTCTGGTTCATCCCAATTGACATCTTCGGGCCGACCAGTTTTTACTCCACAAAAGCCACAAGAGCGGGTGCAAATGTTGCCAAGAATCATAAATGTAGCAGTGCCTTCTCCCCAACATTCGCCCATATTGGGGCAGCTGCCTGAGGTGCAAATGGTGTTCAATTTGTATTGGTCTACCAATCCGCGAAGCTCTGTATATTTTTCGCCAGTCGGCAACTTTACCCTCAACCATTTCGGCTTGGCTTGTCTCTCGGTTAAAATGTTTGTTTGTGTGGTTGGTTCCATTACTTCGCAAAGATAGTTAGGATTCAGTAATTATTGACCTGATTCGCTGATTATTGAAGCTAATAATTGTCTGGCTCTAAGTAATTTTACCTTGATTCTGCTCAAAGGTTCGTCAAGCTTTTCAGCAATTTCGGCATAACTCAACTCTTGAAAATAAAATAGCTGTATTACTTCTTGATAGTGAGGCTTCAGTTTTTTAATGTTATTTCGAAGTTCACTCAACTTTTGTGCGGTAATTAGAGCGTCTTCGGGCGTCGGATTGATATCAGCGATGGTGGCCATAGCAGATTGGTGCGACTGCTCAGATTCTTGTTGTATGTCCGTTTTCGCCCTCCGAATGGCATCAATATGAATGTTCTTGGCGATGGTAATGAGCCAAGTTTTAAATTGATACTCAGGATTGAAAGTGCCAATCTTATCAAAGGCTCGGGCAAAGGTCTGAATGGTGATGTCTTCTGCATCATTTTCATTCAGAGTTCTTTTTAAAATAAAACCATAAACCTCATTCCAACAGCTATTCAGTATATGATTAAATGCTTTTTGATCATTGGACTTGGCCGCTATGATGTATTTGTCTAAATCCAATAAAAATAGCTTTTGGTTTATTTGTTTTCAGTCGAACTGCAATCTCCAAATTGATCCGGTAACTTGCCGCACATGCCACAGGCTTCTCCCGAAGTGTTCAACATTGGATTCTGACTAGCACAGGTTCCCTCAAATTTTCCGTCTTTTTTGGCCCATATTTTTATAGCTATTCCAGCAATTCCAAGCGATAATAATCCCAAAGTAAGAAGTAATAACATGCTTTTTTGTTTTCACAAAGATACAAGGTCGCTACGACCTATAAAAATTATAGAATATTAACTTCCATCTCAAGTAAGATGCCAAATTTTCGATTGACTTCATTTTGGATGTCTGTTGCAAGAGATAGGATATCCGAACCCGAGGCGTCTCCAAAATTGACCAAGACTAGGGCCTGTTTTTCGTGAGCACCGCAATTGCCAACCCGTTTTCCTTTAAATCCTGATTGTTCTATCAACCAGGCGGCTGGAATTTTACAGTCGCCTTCTAACAATTCAAAATAAGGCATGTCGGTGTTTGATTGCAATAGGTTTTCGACTTTCGATTTACTGACCACAGGGTTTTTGAAAAAACTACCGCTATTGCCTAATTTCTTTGGATCGGGAAGTTTGGAAGACCTAATGCTTATAACGGCTTGTGCAACATCGCGAATTGTCGGCTCTTTTATGCCAAGTTCGTCAAGTTGTTCTTGAATGGCACCATAATCCGTTTTCAAGTGATGATGATTTTTGGATAATTCCAAAATGACAGAGGTGATTATCCAATTGCCTTTTTCAGTAGTTTTAAAAATAGAATGTCTGTAGCCAAAATCGCAAGTGTTTCGATCGAATCGTTGCGATTCTCCTGTTTTAACGTGGATGGCATGACAGGCGGTGAATACTTCTTTCAGTTCAACACCATAAGCACCAATGTTTTGAATGGGAGCAGCTCCAACACTGCCAGGGATTAGTGCTAAATTTTCAATACCTCCATAATTGTGATCGAGACACCACAAAACCAATTGATGCCAATTTTCTCCAGCAGAGGCCTGCACTTGCACATAGTCGTCGCTCTCGGCTACTACGGCAATGCCTTTCATGTTGTTAAAAATGACCAACTCATCAAGATCTCTAGTCAGCAGCATATTGCTTCCGCCGCCTAGAATTAAAATTGGCACAGAAGGATTCTCAAAGAGAACTTCTTTCAATTCTGATTCATTATTGACCTTGACAAACTGCTTAGCCATGGCCTCAACACCAAAAGTGTTAAAGGACTTGAGCGAAACATTGTTTTCTATCTTCATAGAGATGCATACACTTTTAAGGCTTGATCTAAGATCTGGATGCACTTTTTGAGTTCATCGCAGTTAAGGACGTACGCCATACGAACCTGATTTTTCCCTAAACCAGGAGTGACATAAAATCCTGCTGCTGGCGCAACCATCACTGTTTCTCCATTGAGGTCAAAATCGGAGAGCAACCACTGAGCAAAGTGGTCGGTATCCGCGACTGGCAATTCAACAACGCAATAGAAGGCACCTTTTGGCTTGGCTACTTTGACGCCAGGAATGTTCTCCAAGCCTTTCACTAAAATGTCTCTGCGTAAAACGTATTCTTCAATAACTTCCGAAAAATATTCGGCAGGAGTTTCAAGAGCGGCTTCACTAGCAATCTGGGCAAAAGTTGGCGGAGAAAGTCTTGCTTGTGCAAATTTAAGGGCAGTGCTGATAACAGATTTATTCTTTGATACCAAACATCCAACTCGCGCACCACACATGCTGTAGCGTTTCGAAACAGAATCAATCATTATGGCGTGTTCGTGTAAGGTGTCGTCAGACATGACTGAAAAGTGCTCGGCACCGTCATAACAAAATTCGCGATAAACCTCATCAGCAATCAAAAACAAATCGTGTTTTCGGACCAATTCGGACAATTGTTTGAGTTCGTCTTTGCTGTAGAGGTATCCAGTCGGATTTCCAGGATTACAGATGAGTATGGCTTTTGTTTTTGGAGTAATAAGTTTTTCAAAATCTGCAATGGGTGGTAAGGCAAAATTGTCTTCAATCCTAGAAACAATCGGAACAATAGTTGCTCCTGAGGCTGTAGTAAAACCGCTGTAATTGGCGTAAAACGGTTCTGGAATAATAACCTCATCTCCTGGATCCATGATGCTTCCAAAAGCAAAAAGTAAGGCTTCACTTCCTCCCGTAGTGACGATAATATCGCTGTGACTAACTTCTACATATTGACCTTTATAATAGTTGGCGAGTTTTGTGCGGTATTCTTCCGTTCCTTCAGATTGGCTGTACGCCAACACTTTCAAATTGAAGTTTTTTACCGCATTTAAGGCTACTTCTGGTGTTTTGATGTCTGGTTGTCCAATGTTGAGGTGATAGACATGCTTCCCTTTTTTCTTTGCTTCATTAGCAAAAGGAACAAGTTTTCGAATCGGAGATTCGGGCATTGATTGTCCTTTAAGAGAAATAGATGGCATGCGTTATATTTTTCACAAAATTGCAAAATTTAATTGAATGAAAGCCCCATAGATTTGACATGCACAAAAAAAAGCGCATTACAAATGCGCTTTTATAAAATCAGCAATTTGGTGTCTGATTATTGGTTCTCAATAACACTGCTTGTTTTCTTTTGCATCATGTTGTTATCTACAGCGGATGGATCCACAACATCACCTTTAATTTTCAAGGCTACCGTTGGACGATCAGCGTTCGAGGTCACCGTAATGGTTTTACGAAAAGGTGCCACTCGGTTGGTGTCATACTTAACTTCAATTACCCCACTTTCTCCAGGCTGAATGGGTTTTTCTGGTTTTTTTGGAATAGTACAACCACATGAAGACTTAACGTCTGTAATGACTAGAGGGGAATTACCAGTATTGGTAAATTCAAAGACTCTTACACCATTTGAAGCCTTATCGACAGTGCCATAGTCAATGGTTTCGGTTTTGAAAGTAATCTGAGCTTGGCCTTCTTGTGCCATAGAATTCAATCCGAAACTAGCCAAGATTAAGAGTGTAAAAATATTTTTCATAGGTTAAATTTTAATAATCTAGCAAAGGTATAAATTTTTATCAATTTCTATGCCTAACTGAATTTTGTTTTCTGTAGGGCTTTATTTTTTTCAGCGCTGAAATATTGCCTAATTTTGCTTTTTTTAAAACAAGACAGTATAATGGCTATTTCCTCTAAGTATGATCCTTCAGAGATTGAACACAAATGGTATTCCTACTGGATGGATAATGGCTATTTCTACTCCAAGCCCGATAGCCGTCCAGCCTATACCATTGTGATTCCCCCTCCCAATGTCACTGGGATACTGCATATGGGTCACATGCTAAATAATACCATTCAAGACATATTAATCCGTCGCGCCCGTTTATTGGGCTTTAATGCTTGTTGGGTGCCTGGAACTGATCACGCAAGTATTGCTACTGAGGCTAAAGTTGTTGCCAAACTCAAGGAATCTGGAATTGAAAAAAAGGACCTGTCCCGTGAAAAATTCATAGGTCATGCTTGGAATTGGACACACGAATATGGTGGAGTCATTCTTGAACAGCTCAAAAAGTTAGGATGTTCTTGTGATTGGGAACGAACCAAGTTTACCATGGATGAGGACATGAATGCCGCTGTAATTAAAACTTTCGTCGATCTCTACCGTGAAGGTAAGATATATCGCGGTTTTCGCATGGTCAATTGGGATCCTGAAGCCCAAACGACTCTCTCTGATGAGGAAGTGATTTATGAAGAAAAACAGGATTTACTTTATTATTTGAGTTACGAACTTGAGGATGGTTCTGGAACGGTTACCATTGCAACTACAAGACCTGAAACCATTTTAGGTGATACTGCAATTTGCGTCAATCCCAATGACGAGCGCTACAAGTCTTTAGTTGGAAAATATGCAATAGTGCCAGTTTGCGGAAGAAGAGTGCCAATCATTTCGGATGACTATGTCGATATTGAATTTGGCACGGGTTGCTTGAAAGTGACTCCAGCCCATGACATGAATGATAAAATTTTAGGAGAGAAACACAATCTTGAGGTTATTGACATTCTCAATCCAGACGGAACGCTGAATCAATTAGGTCTTCATTACGAGGGTCAAGACCGTGCAGTGGCACGCAAGGCTATGGCAAAGGAATTGGAGCAGATTGGAGTGTTAGTCAAAACAGAATTGATTACCCATAAAGTAGGTACAAGTGAAAGAACCAAGGCCATTATCGAACCCCGATTGTCTGACCAATGGTTTTTGAAAATGGAAGATTTGGCAGAGCCAGCCATTGAGGCCGTATTAAGTTCTGATGCCATCAATTTCTTTCCGAAAAAATTTGAGAATACCTACCGCCACTGGATGAGTAACATCCGAGACTGGAATATTTCACGACAATTGTGGTGGGGACAACAAATTCCAGCCTATTATTATGGTGAGGGAAATAATGATTTCGTAGTGGCGACTTCCAAAACGGAAGCCTTAGATATGGCGCGAACCATTTCGGGTAAAGTAGATTTGCGCATTGAGGATTTGCGCCAAGATGCCGATGTTTTGGATACTTGGTTCTCCTCTTGGCTATGGCCTATGAGTGTTTTTGATGGAATTAATCATCCAGAAAACGAGGAGTTTAAATATTATTACCCAACCAATGATTTGGTCACGGGACCAGACATTCTATTTTTCTGGGTGGCTCGAATGATCATGGCTGGCTATAAATTCTCTGAACAGAAACCGTTTTCAAATGTCTATTTCACTGGACTAGTAAGGGACAAACAACGTCGTAAAATGAGTAAATCTTTGGGTAACTCGCCTGATGCTTTACAATTAATTGAAGACTTTGGAGCCGATGGAGTTAGAGTAGGCTTGTTGCTCAGTGCGGCTGCAGGAAATGATTTATTGTTTGATGATGCACTGTGCCAACAAGGCAAGGGATTTGCCAATAAAATTTGGAACGCATTTCGTTTGGTAAAGGGCTGGGAGGTTTCAGACACGAACCAACCTAAAGAGAATGAATTGGCGTTGGAGTGGTACACTCATAAATTTGATCAGGCAATAGCCGAAATTGACGACCATTTTGACAAATACCGGTTGAGTGATGCGTTGATGACTACCTACAAACTGATTTGGGATGATTTCTGTTCATGGTTGTTAGAGGCTATTAAGCCTGAATATGGTCAACCAATTGATTGCACAACTTACGATAGGATCATTGTTTTATTTGAGCAAAATCTGAAAATATTGCATCCATTCATGCCTTTTTTGACCGAAGAAATATGGCAACAAAATGCCATTCGTCAAAACCATGAAGCCCTTGTTGTTGCGGATTGGCCAAAAAGTAATGGATTTGACCCAAACTTTATTGCTCAATTCGAGTCGGTGAAGGAGGTCGTGGGTCAATTGCGCGCTCTGAGAAAATCACAACAAATCCCTTTTAAAGAGCAAATCCAGGTTTTGGTTTATGGGAATATGGACTTTAGTGCGGAGCTAGTGGGTGTGATCAAAAAATTGACTAATCTATCAGAGATGAAAACGGTTAATCAGAAGGAGGACGGTGCTTTGTCCTTTAGGATTGGCAGTACGGAATATTTTGTACCTGTTAGTGGTCCTGTTGATACAGAGGGAGAGTTAATCCAACTCAAAGAGGAGTTAAAATACACCAAAGGATTTCTCAAGGCGGTTCAAGGCAAATTGAGCAATGAACGTTTTGTTGGGAATGCTCCAGAATCAGTTGTTGCAATTGAAAAACAAAAAGAAAAGGACGCCTTGGAGAAGATTGAAATGCTCCAAAATCGAATCGAATCTCTCGAAATATAGTTTATTTTTGGACTTTCGGTTTGAAATAGGCATTAACCAATTCCACGTAATTCGCCTTAGCTACATTGGTGTCTACATCTCTGGCTTGAAACAAGGCATTGGTTTTAAAGGCGTTGATAAGATTATTTCTGCTGTTAGGGCTGCTGTCATTGTTAGTCGCTCGTTTGTAAAAGGCATAAAGTCTCAATAAAAAATCAGCAGGAAATGGTTCTACATGACGATTGACCCGTTCAACAGCCTCAAGAAATTCTTGATCTATATTTTTATTCGGTTTCATTGTATTCAGCAATTACTGTTTTTGCACCAATGACCTTTTGATTGGGTTTTACGGTAATAATGGCGTCTAAGGGTAAAAAGACATCAACGCGCGAGCCAAACTTAATAAAACCACTATCGCTACCTTGCTGCCCAACTTCCCCAATTTTAGCGTAGTTGACAATGCGGCGGGCGAGAGCCCCCGCTATTTGTCTGAACAAGACTGGTCCGAATTTGGGAGACTTTACAACAACAGTTGTGCGCTCGTTCAATGTACTTGATTTGGGATGCCAAGCCACTAAATACTTACCTGGATGATATTTACTGTAAATGATTTCTCCACTCACTGGATATCGCGTGACGTGCACGTTTATCGGAGACATAAAAATACTAATTTGTTTTCTGTCCGCTTTGAAGAATTCATCTTCATAAACGGTTTCTATTACAACCACTTTGCCATCGACAGGAGAAAACACTTTTTTCACATCCCAAGTTATTTCTCTTTTAGGGTTTCTGAAAAACTGGAGAATAAGAACTAAAAAAATGAGGACCCCCAGTTGAGATGTTACCTTCGTGAGCCCGTCTAAGATATAGAAATCCATTGCGACTACCGCGGCTATTGCAGTAATCATTGCTACTGTAATAATCTTGTATCCTTCTTTATGAAACATAACTCACGATTTTAAAAATTATATATGCCCAAGGAGCTGCAAATATAACACCATCTAGTCTATCGTAAACTCCACCATGGCCTGGCATGATTTTCCCGCTGTCTTTCAACCCAGCCAATCTTTTGAACTTGGATTCAATCAAATCGCCAACAGAGGCGACAACTGCAATTGAGGTACTAAATATAATCCATTGTAGGGAATTGAGAAAAGGTGAGTAACAACTGACTAACCAGCCTGTAATCCCTGCTAAAATTACACCGCCCAAAAATCCAGAAATTGTTTTTTTGGGAGATACTGAGGGCATTAATTTTCTTCCCTTAACGAGGTTTCCGGCCGCATATGCCCCACTATCGCAGACCCATATGAATACAAAAAAAGACAAAATTAAATTGGTGTCAAATTGGCCTTTAACAATGCTCAATATCAACAAACTCAGTATTCCGTGAACGACATAAAAAATGCCGTGAAAATTGAGTAAGGTGTAGGGCTTGCCAGAATACAATTTGTGGAGTAGAAATAAATGAGACAAAATTGCGGTGCCTACTATACCGTTCAACAAGATTCGGTAATCACTCCATCCTTCTTGATAGTCAACAAAATATAAGCCGATAAGAGCAACAAGAAAATAGGTGAGAGGCCAAATGAGTTTTATCTGCACAATTCGAGCAAACTCAGTAATTAAAATAACCCCAAGAGAAGCTATGAGAAGTACAAAGGTAAAGTCGAATTGCACCGAACCTATTACCAACATCACATACAACAATCCAAAAACTACTCTTTGTGCCAATTGTTGCATGGTGCTTCAGTTATTCCTCCTCGGTAATTTCTTTTTTGGCTTGTTCGATAGGGGGCTCCACTTGAAATGGTCTTTCGCCAAAAATAGATTCTAAATTATCTTTAAAAATCACCTCTTTTTCAAGGAGTTCTTCTGCCAAGAGAATTAGTTTTTCTTTATTTTCTTCCAATATTTTAATGGCACGCTGGTATTGGGTTTCAATCATGTTGGAAATTTCGTTGTCGATCAGCTCTGCTGTTTGCTCGCTGTAGGGCTTGGTAAACCCATATTCTGACTGACCGGAAGAATCATAATAGGTCAAATTTCCAACTTTGTCATTCAATCCATACACAGTGACCATCGCTCTAGCTTGTTTGGTCACTTTTTCTAGATCACTCAGGGCGCCTGTAGAAATTTCGTTAAAAATTACTTTCTCAGCAGCTCTTCCTCCAAGGGTAGCGCACATTTCGTCCAACATTTGACTAGGCCTGACGATAAGACGTTCTTCAGGTAAATACCAGGCCGCTCCCAACGAGCGTCCGCGAGGTACAATGGTTACCTTGACTAATGGAGCAGCGTGTTCAAGCATCCAACTCACCACTGCGTGGCCTGCTTCGTGATAAGCGACTGCTTTCTTTTCGGAGGGAGTGACAATCTTATTTTTCTTTTCAAGACCTCCAACAATTCGGTCAACGGCATCAAGAAAGTCTTGCTTTATTACTTTTTTATGGCCTTTTCTTGCTGCAACAAGGGCGGCTTCATTGCACACATTGGCAATATCTGCACCCGAAAATCCTGGGGTTTGTTTGGATAGAAAATCAACATCCAATTCTTTATCAATTTTCAGCGGTCTAAGATGGACCTCAAAAATTTCTTTTCTCTCTCTAATGTCTGGAAGGTCAACATAAATTTGACGATCAAATCGTCCTGCTCTCATCAAGGCAGTATCAAGCACGTCGGCTCTGTTGGTAGCAGCAACGACAATAACGTTGGTGTTGGTGCCAAAACCATCCATTTCAGTCAATAATTGATTCAATGTATTTTCTCTTTCGTCGTTTGAACCCGAGAAATTGTTTTTTCCACGGGCACGACCGATGGCGTCAATTTCATCGATGAATATAATGGCTGGAGATTTGTCTTTAGCTTGTTTGAATAAATCTCTAACCCGAGATGCACCAACTCCAACAAACATTTCGACAAAGTCTGACCCCGAGAGCGAAAAGAACGGGACCTTTGCCTCACCAGCTACTGCTTTGGCCAATAGTGTTTTCCCTGTGCCAGGAGGGCCAACAAGCAGGGCTCCCTTGGGAATTTTACCACCTAAGGCTGTATATTTACCTGGGTTTTTAAGAAAATCAACAATTTCTTGCACCTCTTCTTTGGCACCTTCTAGTCCAGCAACATCTTTGAAAGTTGTTTTGACATCGGTGTTTTCGTCAAATAATTTAGCTCTGGATTTTCCAATATTAAAAATTTGACCGCCAGCACCACCGCCACCGCCTCCTGACATGCGTCGCATGATAAAAATCCAAACACCAATAAGTAGGATAAAAGGTAAAAAGGACACCAACAACTCACCCCAGACGTTCGATTCGGTGGCAAATTTAGGGGTGAGTTCTAATTTTTTTTCTGCGATGATTTGGTTGGTTTGGTTCTCGAAATTTTGCAAATCACCAAATTCAAACTCATAATTCGGCCCGCTTGATCCTGGAAAAAGATGAGACGTTAGGGACTCTTTATGAATTTCTTTGGCCTTGGCAGCTTCAGTCAAATAGACCTTTGCCATGTGCGTGTTCCTGATGATTTCAAGTTTTTCAACATCACCATCACTCAGGAATTCGAAAAATTGGTTGGGTGTAGCTGGAACACCTTTGGAACCGCCTATTCCGCCTGAAAAAATATTAAATACAATCATTAGAGTTATGGCAATGGCATAAATCCAATAAGGGCTAAATCTAGGCTTCTTGGCAACAGGTTTTTTATCGCTATTCATTAATTTGATTAATTTTTAAAAGTTAGTTCAGTAGTGACTGCATCACCCCAAAGGCCTTCAATATCGTAATATTCTCGAATGTGTTTCTGAAAAACATGAACCATAACGTTACCGTAGTCCATTAGAACCCATTCCGAATTTCCCATACCTTCAACATGAATTGGCTTGTCTTGAATGGCCTTACTGACCTGTTTGCGAATTGAATTAACAATAGCACCAACTTGTGTGTTAGAGGTACCTTCACATATCACGAAATAATCGCAAACCGTATTTTCTATCTTTCTTAAATCCAGTAATAAAGCTTCTTGTCCTTTGAGTTCTTCTATACCGTGTATGATATGAGATAATAACAAGTCGGCGCTCTGATTGGTCTGCGTCATTTAAATGATTTACTTTGCACAAATGTATCACTTTTTTGGTTCTTTAACACCGTAAAAATCATAAGAAAACCTTAATAAATACTGCACACCCATGACTCTAATTAAACTCGACTCAATCGCTTCTACAAACGACTATCTGAAGGAATTGTGTAAAACTCAGTCTTGTGACGATTTCACTGTGGTTGTGACTCAAACTCAAACCAAAGGACGGGGTCAGCGAGACAGCATCTGGGAATCCGAGCCTTCTAAAAATTTGACCTTTTCAATATTGAAAAATATCGAACGAATGCCTTTGTCGGATCAATTCAAACTGAACATGGCTGTTTGCTTGGGCATTGTAGAAGGACTCAGCTTTTGGAAATCCTCGGGATTATCAGTTAAATGGCCCAATGACATCATGTCTGATGATAAGAAATTGGGTGGTGTATTAGTCGAAAATATTGTTACTGGCCAAGTCTGGAAAAATAGTGTCATTGGAATAGGAATCAATGTCAATCAGACAGATTTCGATCATTTGCCTCAGGCTACTTCCCTTGCTTTGGGGAGTGGAAAAATCATAAGTAAGGATCAGCTTTTGGAGCAATTGAGGCTTGCCTTGGAACAGCGTCTGGATGCAATAGAAGATCAGCCTTTTGGCCCGATCAAATCGGATTACTTAAAAATGCTTTACCGATTTGGCGTTTCCTCAAAATTCCAAACCCCTGAGGGGCAG
Organism: Bacteroidota bacterium; assembly: GCA_027592025.1. Lineage (GTDB taxonomy): Bacteria > Bacteroidota > Bacteroidia > Flavobacteriales > Flavobacteriaceae > JALRKI01. Next base: position 8,248 of record JAQCIQ010000005.1, on the reverse strand, counting down.
TTGTTTAATGCGCTTATAACCGATGTCAATGAAATCGGTCAATTGGAGCTGACTCAAGATAGTCAGCCAAGATATTATGATTTGAAATCAGTAAAAATGATTTATTGAAACATTTGAGTGAGCCCATCTGAAAACTGCCCTAACAGTTTGGTTAATGGACCTTTAACCATCATTGACATCATAGGGTTCATCTTCCCTTCAAACGACAGTTGTACCTCTGCGCTGTTGATTCCAGAAGGAGAAATATGTCCTGACAAAGCAAAATCAATAGGACTGTTGGCTGCTCCAAAGACAATTTTGCTCGGAGCCACAGACTCTTTCTTTTTTAGTGTTATTTCGGGCATGCCTTGCAGTCCAAAAACAAAGGTGTCTTTGTCAATGACCTGAAACTTGGATAAATTGGGAGGCATCAATTTTTTAAAATTAGAAATATCATTAAAAAAATCAAAAACGTATTCTGCTGAACGATTCACTACAACCTTCTTGGCTTCTATTTTCATTGGTTTATTTTGTGTTAGGTGACCAGGTATCTGGCGATTGATTCCAATTCAGTAGTAAGGCTTCTTGATTTTGGGAAATGTAGTTCGAGTTTCGAGCAAATTCGATCAAAGTCGGATAATCACTTAAAGTCCATAAGTCTATCCCTGCTGCCTCAAAATTGGATCGAGCTATGGGGAAGTTGTAGGTAAAAACGGCCACCATCCCCAAAACATGGGCTTCGGCATCTTTCAGTGCTCTAACGGCATTTAAACTACTGCCTCCTGAACTGATCAAATCTTCAACCACCACTACATTCTTTTGAGTTGGGGCAACTCCTTCAATCTGATTTTGACGTCCGTGTTTTTTTGGCTCAGGCCGCACATAAACCATCGGCAAATCCAGATCCTCGGCCACTAATGTGGCAAATCCAATTGCGCCTGTGGCCACACCGGCAATGCATTCCGTGCTGGGGTATTCTTTTTTAATGATATCGACCATGGCCTTGCGAACCAGACGTCTTAACTCTGGAAAAGACAGGATTAATCGATTGTCACAATATATTGGAGATTTCCACCCTGAAGCCCATTGGAAGGGATTATCGGCGTTCAATTGAATGGCTTCCATCGCCAGAAGTTCTCTCGCAATTTTTTCGGCCGTTTTTTTGTTAAAAATCATTGCGCAAAAGTAGAGAAAATTTTATAGATTTATAAATACAACCGTAAGGCATGAAAATACCTATTTATGTGAGCGAGAAGGCTATTTATTTGACCGACGAGCCGATTGTTAAGGGTGCAAACAACTGTTTTGCACTTAAGGAGATATCACTAAAGGAGATTTTACGTCTGCTAAAAAGGCGTGATGTTCAAGTACTTTTTTTACATCATCACAAGGCGGACAAATTGTTGTCAAACTTTAGAAAAAAAGTAAAAACTGTAGTTGCAGGTGGGGGTCGAGTTTCCAATATAAAGGGAGAGGTCTTGTTCATATATCGCAATAAAAAGTGGGACTTGCCTAAAGGTCGGATTGAAAGAAATGAAACAATTGAAGAGGGTGCGCTGAGAGAAGTTAAAGAAGAAACTGGGGTCAAAAAATTGAAACTTCAAGGAGAAATTGGACCCACGTATCACCTATTTAAAGGAAATGGCGAAACCAAACTAAAAATTACCTATTGGTTTGAAATGAGCACTACTTATACTGGTTCGCTCAGTCCTGAAAAAGCTGAAGGAATTACAAAGGCAGTTTGGTTAGGCGAGGAGCAAATGAAAAAAGCCTCGGCAAAATCCTATGCCAATATTGCGAGTTTGTTGAAACAAAAAATTAAGTTGGATTGACTTTGACCGAAACGGGTACAAACTTCTGAAATGCCCCTTTATTTTTAATTATTTCGCGTACAATTGATGAAGAAATGTGGGCTGTTTCGGCGGCAGTCAGCAAAAATACAGTCTCGATAGGAGCCATATCCCGATTTATTTGAGCAATTGATTTTTCGAATTCAAAATCTGCTGAATTTCTCAGGCCTCTCAAAATAAAGTCAACTTTGAGTTTTTGACACAAGTCAACAGTCATGCCCTGATAGGATATCACTGATACCTTTGGATGGTCTTTAAAAGCTTCAGAAATGAATTCTTTTCTTTGATCCAAACTGAATAAATTGGTTTTACTCGAATTTTCCCCAACGGCAATGATGATTTCGTCGAACAATTGAAGACCACGTTCAATGACATCGACATGTCCCAAAGTAATGGGATCGAAGGAACCGGGAAATACCGCTTTTATCATGATTAGGTTGTTATTAATTTCTTACGTTTGATAGCTTCAGAGATAGCGTCAGAGAACAGTTGACTCAAACTTATTCCAGCGGCTTTTGCTTGCTGAGGTAGTATGCTTTCATTGGTCATGCCAGGAATGGTGTTCACTTCAAGAAGATGTGGTATTTGATCAACAAAAATAAACTCGCTCCTTGAATATCCTGATAAGTTCAAATGCTTAAAAATTTTAAGAGCAAGTGTTTGAACGGCCTCGGTCATAGATTCCGAAATTCGAGCAGGAGTAATTTCTTGCGATTCACCAAGATACTTGGCTTGATAATCAAAAAATTCATTATTCGTTACGATTTCAGTTACTGGCAAAGCCATGGCTTTACCTTGATAATTGATGACCCCTACAGAGACTTCAGTCCCGGTTAAACAGGATTCAATGATGATGTCATTACCTTCAACAAAGGCGGTGTCTATAGCCTTTTGTAACTCAGAGGCTTGATTTACTTTACTCACGCCAAAGCTGCTTCCGGAGCAGTTGGCTTTAACAAAACAAGGTAAGCCAACCTTGTTGAGAATTTCGGTCGAGTTGATCTCATCTCCACGGCTCAATAAATAGGAGGTAGCGCAAGGCACCTGAATTTCCTTCAAAACGCTGAGGCAATCTCTTTTGTTAAAAGTTAATGCAGATGGGTAGGCTCCTGACCCTGTATAGGCAATCCCTACCATCTCTAGGTAGGATTGCAATAATCCATTTTCGCCAGGGCTACCGTGAACGGCTATTACAGCACAATCGGGTGTGAGCCATCCCAACTTCGATTCTATGCGTAAATTACCTTTGTTCAAGTGACACTCTGCGTCCGATTCATCAAAACATTTCCATTCATCCGAATCGATGACAATTTTAAATTTATTATATTGTTCGGTATCGAGAGCATCGAAAACGACATTGCCGCTCTTAAGTGAGATGGCGCGCTCGGACGAAAACCCGCCCATAAAAATAACAATCGTTTGTTTCATGCCCAATTGAATGTGTTTTCATGGTAAAAGTACCAATATTTTTATTAAGTTCGTGCTGTTAGAATCAGCTTTACTATTGACTCTCCATGATCCCTTTTTTACGTCAACTTTTTAGCAAACAAATCGTTCAGCATCTGTGTATGATGCTCGGCGTAGCCATTGTTTTAACAATAATTGCCACCCAATGGCTCAGGCATTATACGCGGCACAATGAGTTTGTTGTAGTGCCCAATGTGGTTGGAATGAGTTTAGATCAGGCTCAAAGAGCAATCGAATCTCAAGACTTGGTGTTTTTGATTCAAGATTCAACGCGTTACAATCCTAAATTTCCAGAGCGTGCTGTGTTAGAGCAAACTCCATCGGCTAACTCTGAGGTAAAGATCAATCGCAAAATTTATTTGATGGTTAATCTTTCTGGATATAAGAAAATCAAAATTCCCAAAATCGTTCGGCAGACTTATCGTCAAGCGGAAAAATCTCTTCTTTCTGCTGGTTTTCGAGTAGGAGATACCATATATAGGAATGATATTGGTCGTGATGAGGTCATTTCTTTGCTCGCCAACAATAAACCGATCCAGCCCGGAGAATTGTTAGAAGAAAATTCCAAAATCACTTTGATTTTGGGTAACGGCATAGGAGGCGAATTTAATCCATGATAAACAACAACGAAGAATTACAGGAAGATGACGACAATTTGTTCGAACATCATTCCTTTATTGCCGCACCCAGTCAGTCTCCTCTGAGGGTTGATAAGTTTATCATGAATTTTGTTGAAAATGCTTCCAGAAACAAAATTCAGGCTGCTGCCAAAGAAGGGGCAATCTTTGTCAATGAAGTGGTAGTCAAATCAAATTATAAGGTCAAGCCAGGCGACAAAGTGCAGGTAATGTTTACTCACCCTCCTTATGAAAACTTGCTTGTTGCTGAGAATATTCCAATTGACATTGTTTTTGAGGATGATCATTTGATGGTCATAAACAAGCCTGCAGGAATGGTAGTTCATCCCGGTCATGGCAACTATTCTGGCACGCTCATAAATGCCTTACTTCACCATTTTAGAAGTTTGCCACTCAATTCCGATAACCGTCCTGGACTGGTACACCGAATTGATAAAGATACAAGCGGTCTTTTGGTTGTGGCTAAAACTGAGCAGGCCATGACTCATCTGGCTCGACAGTTTTTTGACAAGTCTTCTGAGCGTTCCTATACGGCTTTGGTTTGGGGAGCTGTTGAGCATGAAAGAGGCACAATTGATGGAAATATTGGACGTCACCCAAAAAACAGACTTCAAAACACAGTCTTTTTTGGAGACGACGCCGACAAAGGCAAGCCGGCGGTAACGCATTATGAAATTCAAGAAAGATTGGGATACGTTACCTTATTGACTTGTCGCTTGGAAACAGGTAGAACGCATCAAATTAGGGTTCACATGAAGCACATTGGCCATACTCTGTTTAATGATGCTCGATATGGCGGTGATCAAATTTTAAAAGGCACCACCTTTACCAAATACAAGCAATTCGTTCAAAACTGTTTTTCTGTTTTACCCCGACAGGGTCTTCATGCGCAGACATTGGGATTTGAACATCCAGTTACTGGAAAACGACTTTCGTTTTCAGCTCCATTGCCTGAGGACATGACAGAGTGTATTGAAAAGTGGAGAAATTATGCGGTTCACGCCCAAATATAAAACCGTTTTTAAAAGTCTATTCTAATTCCTATTTTTGAAAAAATATATCACATGAAAATCGTCGTTTCTCCTGCTAAATCTTTGGACTTTGAAAGAAAAGTCATGACCGATAAATTCACTCAAAGCGCCTTTTTATCGGATGCGGAAACCATAAACAGAGCACTAAAAAAGAAGTCGGCAAAGCAATTATCCCAGTTAATGGACATTTCGCCAGCTTTGGGACAGCTCAATTTTGAAAGAAATCAAAATTGGTCACTTCCTTTCAGCCCATCTAATGCTCGTCAAGCGGTTTTTGCTTTTGACGGGGATGTTTACAAAGGATTAGATGTGTACAATTTGGATCCAAAGCTTCTCCCTAAATTGCAGGATACACTGTTGATAATTTCGGGATTATATGGCTTACTGAAGCCTTTGGATCTGATTCAGCCATACCGATTGGAAATGAAAACTAAGTTTCCAGTTGGAAAAAACGCCAATCTTTACGCCTTTTGGCGAACTAAGATTTCAAGAGCCTTGCAACAAGAATTGGGAGAGGACAAGCTGTTAATAAACTTGGCCAGTAATGAGTATTTCAAAGCAGTTGATACTAAACTACTTGATTGCGAAGTAGTCTCTCCGCAATTTAAAGTGTTGAAAAATGGCAGTTTAAAAACCATCGCCATCTTTGCTAAACATGCCAGAGGATTGATGACACGATTTATAATTGAGAATGACATCAAAACTGGAGAGGACTTGAAACATTTTGAGGTTGATGGCTATCGATTCTTGGCGTCAGAATCAACCCCGACGGCGCCAGTTTTTGTCAAATAAAAAATCCCGTCGAAACGGGATTTGTTAATTAATTTATTAAGGATTAATATGACAGAACGACATCGAGGTCGAAATCGTCATAGATTGCGCGATCTGCCAAATTTTCAAAAAAACTGTTTGAACCATATTTCACATCAAACTCAGATCGATCAATTTTTAATCGGGCATAAGCCTTTTCTTTAGTCAAGGTGATGTTAAATTTTACAGAATTTGTATTGCCTTTAATGGTAAGATCTGCAACCACATCGTAAAAGGAACCAGTCCCATTTACCGAAGTAATTACCATTGAAGCCTCAGGAAATTTAACAACAGAGAAAAAATCTTCAGACTTAAGATGGCCTTCCAATTTTCCTTTGCTCTCTCCTGAAAGGTCAGTACAATTAATAGAAGACATATCGATTACAAATTTTCCGCCTTTTAAAACGCCATCTTCAATATTAAGTTCACCAAAACTCATGGCAATCTCCCCGCGGTGTGATCCAGTCACCTTATAACCTTTCCAAGACACTTTACTTTCAGAAAGTTTTACAGGGACGGGCTTAATGGTGTTTGAGAATCCAATTGCAAAAGATGCAATGGCAAATAAGGATAGTAAATAGCTTTTCATTTTCATATTTTTTATAGGCCCAAAATTATCATTATTAGACGGGTTCTTGTGCTCAAATTTCACAAATATTTGTTAAATTAAAAATTTTAATCGGGTTTCGGTTGCCCTAAAATTTAGTAATATTGTAGTCTATAAAATCAATTTTTCATGGCAGATTTATCGCAACAAGAGTGGTCCAAGAAGGCCTCTGAAGATCAAAATTCGGTGATTTTAGATGTACGAACCCCTGAGGAAGTAGCCGAAGGTATGATTCCAAACGCTGTCAACATCAACATTTCAGATCCGCATAGTTTCATGGATAAATTAGGGACCCTAGACCAGTCGGTTAACTATTTCGTCTATTGCCGATCGGGTGCTCGAAGTGCACAGGCTTGTGCGGTAATGAATCAAATGGGATTCGCAAATACCCATAATCTGCTCGGCGGTATTATGGAATGGCAAGGTTCTAAAGTATAATTTTCAACCCATGACAAAACGCTTTTTTTCTGTTTTTGCAATTACTGTTGCGATTTTTTTGTGGGGTTGCAAGGAACAAAACCAATCGGTTATCGAAATGGTTACGGCCGACGAAATGGTTGATTTAATCGATCAATTGGATTACAAACTGCTGGATGTTAGAACTCCTGAAGAATATAAGTCGGGAACTATTGCCGGTGCTTACAATATGGACTATTTGTCGGAGGCGTTTAACATTCAAATTAAGACGTTAGACCCAACCGAGCCTATTGTGGTTTTTTGTAAGTCAGGAAAAAGAAGCAGTGCTTGTGCCGAATTTCTCGAAAAACAAGGCTTTGTCAAGATTTACAACTTAAAAGGTGGCATCACACAATGGACTAACTTGGGACTACCAATAGTACTTCCCGAATGATTAGTTTGCCCACATGGGTGAAGGATATTGACCTTCATCTGTAAATCCCTTGATGGTCTCCTGTGCTTTAAGTTTGTCGTTGTAATAGGTCACCCCAAACCAAGGACTTTTGACCTGAATGGCCCTGACATCAGTCACGCCTTGAATCATCATTTCTTGAATGACAAAAGGAAGATAAATTTCCGATTTTTCTAAATTTTCTGAAATCGCTAAAAAGGACTTGAAATAGCCATGGATGTAATCGAAAATTTTGTCGTTACAAACCCAAAAATTCATTGACACCAAATCGTCTGGATGTAGGCTTAAACCTGAAGTTTGATCAATGATACTGCCCTGAACAGATTCGATTTGGGTAAATTCTTCAATTGACACCAATCGATCTTCATCCACTTTGCACACGCCTCTAGAAACAGCGCCATGTTCGGATAATGTGTCGCTAAGCTTGTAAGTGACAAGTCCAAATTGACCTGAGTTGTTCTCCTTGATGAATTCAGCGGCAGCCTTAAACGCAGGCTTTCCGTAATAATCATCGGCATTAATGATTACAAAATCTCCTTTGATAAATTGACGAGCGGACCAAACCGCATGAGCAGTTCCCCAAGGTTTTTGACGTAATCCGTCATACTCAAACCCTTCCGGTAGGTCGTCGATAGACTGCACAATGACATCAACGGTCACTTTTTTTGGCAATCGCTCATTGAGGTATTGCTGCAAAAATGCCTGGTTTTCGGACTTGGTAATTACAACAATATGATCAAATCCATTTTCCAAAGCATCAAAAATGCTGAACTCCATTAAGAATTCTTCATTGGTACCCAATCCGTCAAACTGCTTGAGTTTGCCGTATCGACTACCACTTCCTGCGGCCATCAATAATAAAGTCATTGTAAAAAGTTTGGAGCAAAAATAGGGTATTGTTGGCAGATCATTGATAAGAGTTTTTGGAACTTACCTTACTAAGCTAAAATGTCCTTTAAACACTCTGCCATCTTGTAGAGTTGCGTGGAACCAGTAAT
>JAQCIQ010000016.1 GCA_027592025.1 Bacteroidota bacterium | reverse complement strand
ATAGAGGGACTCGAACCCACGACCTGCTGATTACAAATCAGCTGCTCTAGCCAACTGAGCTATATCGGCAACTTTCACTTTTTTGAACAAAAAAAGTCCGTCTTTTCAAACGGACTGCAAATGTATCGAAATATTTATTGATTCAAAATATTTTTTGCAAAAATATATTAGTGTTCTAATTGCGCAATTTTTGCTTGTGTTTCATCAAGCGTCTTTCTAATGAATCGGCTGACTGGTCAATACCCTCTTCAAATGATTTGGCTGATTTTTTTACGATCATTGTTTCGTTGGGCACCTGAAGACGCACCTCTACAATTTTATTGGATTTCTCACTGCTGTTCTCTACTTTCAAAAAGACGTCCATGGCAATAATTCGGTCAAAAAAAAGCTCTAGTTTGCTCAATCGCTTTGAAATGAATTGATTCAGTTGTTCGTCTGAGGTGAAATGTATGGCGTGGATATCTATATTCATAGGTCTGCAGATTTAATTATGTAGGTTTTACATTTTTCCTTGGATGCGTGTTTTGATATACTTTCTTGAGTTCAGCGATGTTGGTGTGAGTATAAACCTGAGTAGCAGCTAAACTGGTGTGTCCTAAGAGCTCCTTGGTGGCATTCAGATTTGCGCCTCCTTCGAGCAAATGAGTTGCAAAAGTGTGTCTTAATATGTGTGGCCCAATTTGTTTCTTCGTAGTCACTTGAGATAAATGCTTTTTAACAAGATTATAAACGAACTGGGGATAAAGCATATTGCCCTTATCAGTTAGAAAAAGAAAATTATGGCCAACAGTATACATGGTGTTTCTCAAAGTGAGATACTTTTCAATCGAAACACAGATCGAATTGGTCAAGGGAATTATTCTTTCCTTGTTGCGCTTACCCAATACTTTAACGGTTTTGGAGCCTAAGTCAGCATCATGGATTTTGAGTTGTATGAGTTCGGAACGACGCATTCCTGTGTGATAGAACAAATCCAAAATCAATTTATCTCGGACGCCTGAGTAGGTTTCGGGAAAATGAAGGTGATCCAAAAGGTCACGCATTTCATCAAGGGACAAAGGGGTCATTGCCTTTTTTGCTATTTTAAGGGTATGATGACCTTTCATCGGATTGTCTTCCCGCTCTCCAATTTTAATGACAAACTTGAAATAAGATTTTAGAGCGCTTATTTTTCTATTGATTGTTTTGTGATCAAAATTTTGGTTTGAAAGAAATCCCAACCAAGCTCTGACATCCTTATAGGATATTTCTGTGTCCGGTTTCCCCCCCAGATTTTTATCATTAAATTGAAAGAAAGAACGGATGTCATTCTGATAAGCGAGCACCGTGTGTCGGGAAAAGTTTTTTTCCTTTTCTAAGTAGTCCAAAAACGCTACAAGCGAAAAAGCCATTAAAGAGAATTTTGAAACTACAAATTACAAAATTTCATAAGAGAAAAGAAATTTTAATCGCAGAAATTAAAGCAATTCTTGCAGACTGACCCTGAACAATTTACAGATACTGTCAATCTTGCCAATCCATGCTCAAGTTTCTCTGCGCTCCATTCTGGAATAGGCCGATTGAGACATATTTAGTTCACCAGCCACAAAGCCTTGAGTTATTTTATTCTCAACCCGTAGAGAACTAATTTTTTTACCTAAGTCTATATTTAACATCTTATTTTCAACAATAATGTTCAAATTTAAGTCAAACAAATTCAAAACTGAACATTTCCCTAAAACAGGGTAAACACTGGGAAAAGTCCAAAAAAAAATCCCACGAGAGTGGGATTTGAAAAAAAAAATTACTCTAATTCTGTTCTGCGTCTCTTAGCTTCTGAATGTATTGAGCCTTCTTGACCTCAGCTCTTCTCACAATAGAGGGTTTAACAAATTCCTTACGACTTTTAAGTCCACGCATTGTGCCCGTTTTATCGAATTTACGTTTGAAACGTTTTAACGCTCTATCGATATTTTCGCCGTCTTTGATTGGAATTATTAGCATGTTGTACTCGTTTCTTTAAAAGTTTAGGCTGCAAATATAATATTAAATGTCAATACACCGCGCAGAGTGAATATTTTTTTTTATTCCACCATTTTCTCAAGCCAATTATTGATTGGGGAAATCGAGGTAAAGTAGTATAACATCGATTTTGTTTAACGGGAAATTCTTAATTCTACTTAAGATGTCCTTATTCAACAAGCCACCATGAAGACTGCGTTGTTCAACTATTTTATAGGCCAACTCGTAATCAATGAACGGAATAGTGACTAGTTCATCAACGTTAACTGTTTGAGCATTAAAAGTGTCAATTTGACGGGGCGTTTTGACTTCAAACCATTTGCCCATTTCGGCAATGACCTCCTCGGACAACCCATTTATCCCGCTCAACTCAATCATGGCAGCAAATCCACCCAGCGTCACATCCCTATAATTTATAATTTGTTTGGCTCTTGTTGGTCCAATTCCATAAACCCTTTCGAGCTGTTCCGAAGTAGCTTGATTTAAATCTTTCTTCGAAACAGACGAGAACTCTGAGGCTCTTATCGGTTGTTGTGTCCATTTTGGAAAAACGAACAGTGGTTGCAACTGTGAAAGCAGCTCATCGGATATTTGGGTTACATTTTGAAATTGTTCTGCCGAATTAATCCATTGACCCTCCTCTCGAAATCGATTCAACCTATCCATTGCTTCTGAAGGTAGTTTTAAAACGTAGGCTCTGTAATCCGAAATAAAATTTGGATTGAAAGGCTGCAACTCGGCTGGTGTCCATGAATCGATTTTAGTAATCTCTTCAATTTCTGCATTGTAATTTTCAAAATTTAATCTTTGAGCCGATAAATTTCCGTGCTGTTTTGGTAAAACAACGATAACAAGCAAAACTGTGCAAATCGCACACAATACTATGGTTTCTAATCTTTGCCGTCGATTAAAAAATATTTCGGACCAGAATGACATTTCAACATCGGCAATAGTTATACGTTCATCTCCCGAATCGCCTGTAAATAGAGATTCAATTGTTTTTTAACAACAGGGAAAAGGAAATACAAACCAATCATGTTTGGGAAAATCATCGCAAAAATCATCGCATCTGAAAAATCCCAGATGGACTTCATATTTGCCGCTGCACCAATTACTACAAAGGCTAAGAAGAGCAGTTTGTAGGTCATGTCAGCTTTTTTGCCTCTTCCAAATAAATATTTCCAAGACTGCAATCCATAGTATGACCATGAAATCATGGTTGAAACGGCAAACAGCACCACCGCAACAGTCAAAAATACATTAGAAAACGGGATGTAGTTGTGAAACGCTTTTGAGGTAATTCCAGCGCCCTCATAAGCTACTCCATCGATAAATACAGCCCCTGAACCGTCGCCTCCGTACTCAAAGAAACCTCCAAAGTTGAAGATAATGATTACAAGCGCAGTCATGGTGCAAATCACCACAGTATCAATGAATGGTTCTAGCAGTGCAACAAGACCTTCGGAAGCCGAATATTTGGTCTTGACAGCAGAGTGTGCTATGGAAGCAGATCCTGCTCCAGCCTCATTAGAAAAAGCGGCTCTTCTGAACCCAATCAAAAGCACGCCTATGATTCCTCCAATTCCAGCTTGAGGAGTGAAAGCATTTGAAATGATTAAACCAAAAGCATCATCAATTAGAGTAAAATTACTGAGCACAATGTAGAAACACGCTGCTAAGTATAAAATAGCCATAAAAGGGACTATTTTTTCAGTAACAGAGGCGATTCTTTTAATTCCGCCTATAATAATTATTCCAACCAAGAAGGCTAAGACCATACCGATGGCAAATCCCGCGGCTGTATTTTCAAAGCCAAACAATTCTTTTATAACAATAGTAGCTTGATTCGATTGGGCAGCATTACCTCCACCAAATGAACCTCCAATGCAAAATATTGCAAATAACACAGCTGCAAACTTACCTAAGTTGGCCCAGCCTCTTTCGGCAAGTCCTTTTTTCAAATAATACATGGGGCCACCATAAACCGTCCCGTCTGGACCTATGTCTCTATATTGAACCCCAAGAGTACATTCTACAAATTTGGTAGACATACCAAGTAAACCGCAAACAATCATCCAAAAAGTTGCTCCTGGGCCACCAAGGGCAATTGCAAGAGCAACACCTGCGATATTACCATTTCCAACAGTTCCTGAAACCGCTGTAGCTAAAGCTTGAAAGTGGCTGACCTCTCCGTCTTTACTCTCATCTCTTATGGTATCTGGCACATCGCCATCAATAACGAAATCTGATTTTAAGGCGTGATGGTCTCCTTCAATTTTTTCATACTTGCCACGAACAATATTAATGGCCTTTCCAAAATATCTGATGTTTGGAAAACCAAAATACAAAGTGAAGAATGCCGCACTGAACACTAGGATAATTAGCACTAAGGGAATTCCAGCAATTTCGTAAAACACTAGACCCGAAAAGAAGTTAGAAATAGGCGCAAAGGCTTCGTCAATCTGTTGGTCAATACCTTTTTGTTGCTCGGTTGCTAGAGAAACTAAAGGAAGACCTGACAGAAATAAAGAGGACAGGAATTTTTTCATGGTTTAGTTTTTTTGAAAGAATGAGCAAGATGGCAAAAAAAAATGACTAAATGAAGTTTCAGTTTTAAAAAGTTGAGGATTCAAAGTCAAACAAGGAATGAAGTTTTTGAATTTATTCCTCTCTTCCTAAAACAATAATCTTGGACCCGGGTTCCAAAAGCTGTTCGGCTTCTGGATTAATCCTGTATTTGCCAGATATGTCGTGATATCCAATTACAGTACAACCAGTTTTATTTCGAAGATCCAAATCTTTTAAAGATTTCAGAGGGGAAAGGTTGTAGAGTTTTTCTACCGGAATCTCCTGAATGTTGCTATTTTCTTTTCCTACAATCGTTAAATTATTTACGAATTGAATCAAATCAGGCGCGACAATCAGGGTGGCCATATGACGTCCCCCAATTTGCTCTGGTAAGGCTGCATGATTGGCTCCAGCTGTTTTTAATTTATTTAAAGAGGTTTCTTTACAGGCGCGGCTAATGATCTGAATAGTAGGGTTGGCCTGTCTGGCGCTAAGAACAACGAACAAATTGTCAGAATCATCGGGTAGAGCCGAAATGAGAAATTTAGCCCGATGCAATCCTGCAGTATGTAAAATATCATCATCATTGGCGTTGCCGTGAATGACGAGTTGCTCTTGGCTCACCAGTTTGTCACAAATTTCTTTGTCTTTTTCTATTACCACAAAATCGCGTTGGTATTCAATCAATTTTTCGGCAACCTGAATGCCGTTTCGACCATAACCGCAGATGATGATATGATCCTTTAGGGCGTCAATTCGTTTTTGCATTTTTCTTTTCTTTAAACGTTCAAAATTGTTTTGACTCAAAATATATTCTGTCGTTACCGTCACTGTATAACCCAAAACAACAACACTATTGATGATGAGGAAAATGGTAAAAAGCTTGGCCTCTGGCTCAAGAGGGGTGACTTCACCAAATCCAACAGTAGTAATCGTAATGGCCGTCATGTAGAAGGCGTCAATCCATGAATAATCGGCGATCAATCTAAAACCACATACTCCCAAAGCTATCAAAAGGGTTAAGAAAAACAGCGCAAGACGTATTTTTGACTGGTAAAATTTGGGGATGAAAAACATAAGTTAAAGATCAAAAACTGAGGACCGTTTGACATAAATCAAATCCTTGATGCGCAACCAAAAAGCCAAAAACAAATAAAACGCGAAACCAAAACCAACGGTAACAAAGGTCAGATAGATGAAACTCAATCTTACCGTTTTCAAACGAATTCCAAGGCGGTCAGCGATTCGTTGGCAGACATTGAATCCATAACGCTGAAAAAAATACAATAAGTTGCGAAATGCTTTCATGGCACAAGGTTATTACTTCAATTAAATCGATTGGACAACATGGTGTTTCCGATTGCACATTTTAGGCATAATCTGGTATCGCAATATACTGTTTTTAAATGGATCATGGTTTGAGAATGCAAAGCACTGGGTTCATATAATTCAAGGGTGTCAAAAACCCTTATTAGACTGTTGTCCTCCTTTTGAATGGAACCAATCAGTCCAAGTAATTCTTCCGAGGGATCATTGCCTACATACTTTTGAAATGCAAATTTGATAGGAATAATAGTATTGATCATTAGCAGATCTACAAAATTGGGGGTCAATTTCTTTTTAGATGACTTTGATATTTTTTCGAAGGTAAAATGATTGAACCAATAAGGAGAAACACCCACCGCACATGTTATGTAAAAATCTTGCTTATTGTTCATTTCAATGAGCTGTGAAAACAAGCCTTCCTGGCTGCACCAAAGCTGAGCAAATTGGGACAATCTGATGGTCGGAAAATTGGACGGACGAAGTCTGAAATATTTAGGAGTCAAACTGATAGGCTGGTTCAAATCAAATTTTCTTTTCAGGTAATTATACATTCCTATCATCTCTTGTACTGACGCCTCTGAAGAAGATAGTGGTAACAGTCCAGATTGACCTAACAACAATGCCTCCATCTCTTGAGGGTTAAACCTGAGTTTTTGAATGACTTTAAAAGGAATAGTACGAGCGAGCATTTCAAAACTCGGACCGTTAGTCTTTAGACCAAAATTCTTGAGCAGTAACTTAAACAATACCGCTTCCCAGTCGTTTTTCGAAGCATTTAAAAGATTCAACAGTTTCTCGTACTTGACTTCTAACCTTTCAACATACAGGCGTTCAAACCAGCTTTGAAGTGTTAAAGAAGACATGTCTGCCCAAACACTTACGCAAGGTAAAACAGGAGTTTTGGTGCTTTTTAACTGTTCATAGGCAAGGATTGCATTTGGAGCGATCAAGCCGTGCAATTCTAATGTAGGAATCGGCTGTTCATTTTGCATAAAAACATCCATATCGTGTTCCCAAACGACATGAAGAATGACATTTTGATAGGCACTATCCTCGTGGTGATTGTGACTGTACCAGTCACTTGAATGCAGGTGTATTTCGACATTGCCAGCCCAAAGTTGCCCGTTTATTCTAATTCGAGCATCAAAGAAATCGGGGCCAGCGTCAAAATTCTGTTGACCAGGAGACACCAATTCTAATCGTTCACCACTTGTGGTAAGAAGCGTGTTGAGGTTAAGTTTTTGGTGTTTCCAGACATAATGTAGAAACTCCTCTTGCATGATAAAGCAAGATAAAAAAACCTAAAAAAGAAACAAAGCAGTTCAGTCTAAAAATCCTTGAGATTTCATCCAATCGTCATTGAATATTTTGCCAATATAGCGACTACCATGATCGTGAAAAAGGACTACAACGACATCATCTTTAGTGAAATGATCCTTCAGTTGAAGCAATCCCTTAATAGCAGCTCCAGCCGAATTTCCTAGGAACATGCCTTCCTCGAGAGCCAATTTACGAGTGTATACTGCCGCATCCTTGTCAGTCACTTTGGTGAACCCATCGATGACATCAAAATTGACGTTGTCAGGCAAGATGTCCTCCCCTATTCCCTCAGTGGTGTACGGGTAAATTTCTTTAGGATCAAATACGCCCGTTTCATGGTATTTTTTAAAAACACTGCCATAGGTGTCAATACCCCAAATCTTAATATTGGGGTTTTTCATTTTTAAATATCTCCCCACGCCTGAGATCGTACCGCCTGTACCTACACCAACGACAAAATGGGTGATTTTTCCCTCGGTTTGGCTCCATATTTCAGGACCAGTGCTTTCAAAATGAGCCTCAGTATTGCTCAGATTATTGTATTGATCGACATACCATGAGTTAGGAGTTTCTTCGGCAAGTCGTTTTGAGACAGAATAATATGATCTTGGATCCTCAGGGGCAACCGCGGTTGGGCAAACTACAACCTTGGCTCCGACCGCCTTCAAAATATCCATTTTTTCTTTAGACTGTTTGTCCGCCAAAACAAAAATGCACTGATAACCTTTGACCACAGCGGCCAAAGCCAATCCCATACCAGTATTACCAGAAGTTCCTTCAATGATCGTTCCACCTGGCTTGAGTCGTCCATCAGCTTCAGCGTCCTCAATCATTTTCACTGCCATTCGATCTTTTACCGAATTACCAGGGTTGAATGTTTCGTACTTCGCTAACACCAAGCAAGGCAACTCTGCAGTAAGTTTGTTCAGTTTAATCAAAGGAGTGTTGCCAATGGTCTCCAGAATATTATCAGCGTATTGCATAGTCTCCTCATTTGGGGCAAATATAATGGGGTTCGAGGGTGATTTCAAGAAAAATCATCTAAATCCCATGGCCGTTACAGGAGAGACTTTGCGAACTATATTGGAGGGTATCAGTAGCATCAGCATGGACAAAACAAAAACGCCAAGGTTGAGATAAATCCAATGAAAGAAATTGAGATGAATTGGAACTTCTGTCACATAATACACTGATGGGTCTAAGGGTATGACTCCAAAAAACTGTTGGATGAAAAGAAGCGAAAGCCCAATCAGATTACCAAACAACAGCCCCCAACCAATGAGATGAGCCGCATTGAGTAAAAATATTTTTTGAAGACTATGAGATTGACCTCCCAGGGCCCGAAGCAATCCAATCATAGGGGTTCTTTCCAATATAAGCACTAAAAGGGCCGTGACCATATTTATTCCAGCCACTAGGATCATGATGACTAAAATCATTTGCGTATTTTGATCAAAAATACTAATCCATTCAAAAATTTCGGCATGCTGCTGAACCACAGTTCTTGAATCCAAATCAAAGGAAATGTTTTGATAAATCCTTTCATTGAGAAGATCCAGTTGGTCAAAATCCCCTGCCATTACAACAATTTCTCCTACTTGATTTGGTGTCCATTTATTTAGAATTTGGACATGCCTGAGGTCGCCTAACAAATAAGTTGCGTCCAAATCCTGAAATCCGGAATTGATAACCCCAACAATGTCAAATTTTCGCTGGGCAGGTGGTCGGTTTTCGTCTTCTCTAAGAAAATACATGAACAAAGGATCACCTGTTCGCAGTCCTAAACGATTGGACAAATATTGGGAAATCAGAATCTCATTGGTCAGAGAGTCTCCAACCACCGGAAGTCTCCCTTCGAGCAAATAACCGTTGAATTTATCCCAATCAAATTGCTTGTCAAGTCCTTTAAAAACAACTCCTTCGAAATCATTCTCTGTCCGAACAATTCCAAATTTATTGGCCTCAAAGTAATAGGAAGAAATGCCCTCTACACTGTCCAATTGGCGCAATAATAGATCAGTTAAATCAAGTGGGAGCAAGGATTCGTCCGAGCGATTTCCGTCAAAATGGGAAATGGTAATATGTCCTTTGTAAGCAATGATTTTGTTACGGATTTCTCGCTGTAACCCCGCACTTGTTGCGACAGAAATGAGCATCACAATCATACCTAGTGCAATTGCTCCAATTCCAATTTTAATGATAGGAGCAGAAACACTACTTTTATAGTGTTTCGAACTCATCATTCGCCTAGCGATAAAAAATTCAAACTTCAAATTAAATTGATTATGAAATCGATTTTCAAAAATACAGTTTTATTCATTGTCATTTTTGCTTACGGCTGTCAAGCTCAAAATGATCGGTTGATGCTCGGTATTGAGCAAATGGAACAATACAATCCCCTCTTGTCGGAAAAAAATATTGGTATTGTGGCGAATGCTTCAAGTGTCATTGCTAATCGCAAAGGAATCTACACCCATTTGGTGGACAGTCTGTTGTCCAAAGGCATTAGCGTAAAAGCCGTTTTTGCTCCAGAACACGGGTTTCGTGGAACCGCTGCCAACGGAGATATTATTGCAGATGAATTTGACGAAAAGTCCAATTTACCCATCTATTCTCTTCATGGAAAAGACTTTAAACCTTCTTCAGATCAGTTGAAAGACATTGATATCATGCTCTTTGATTTACAAGATGTGGGTTTAAGATTCTACACCTACATTTCCACACTGCATTATGTCATGGAGGCCTGTGCCGAGCAGGGAATTCCGCTCATCATTCTCGACCGACCTAATCCAAATGGGTTTTATGTTGATGGTCCTATTTTAGACAGCGCACATCAAAGTTTCGTTGGAATGCATCCAGTTCCGATCGTATACGGAATGACTATTGGAGAATACGCTCAAATGATCAATGGTCAAAAGTGGTTGAAGGACGAAATCACATGCGACATCACAGTAGTTTCGCTTAAAAATTATACGCACCAAACACGTTACACCCTCCCACTGAGACCCTCACCTAATTTGAGAACTCCCAAATCAATTAATCTCTATCCCAGTTTGTGCTTGTTCGAAGGAACTGACATTAGCGTTGGTAGAGGAACCGACCAGCCATTCGAAATTTTTGGAAGTCCTTCGCTTTCAAAAAGTAATTTTGGTTTTTCTTTCACCCCAATATCGCAACAAGGAGCTACAAACCCTCCCCATCTTGGTAAGCTGTGCTTCGGGAAAGATTTGTCTCAAACTGCTGATTTGAGCATGATTCGTTTGGATTGGTTAGTCGAAACTTATCAAGACTACAAACAACAAGAGCTTCCATTTTTTAATAACTATTTCGATAAACTGGCCGGGAATTCAAGTTTGCGCTCTGCGATTGAGCGCGGTGATTCGGTACAGAGCATCTATGAAAGCTGGAAAGAAGGTTTGGATCAGTTTAAAGTCATTAGATCGAAATACCTCATCTACGATTAAGGCTGTCGTGTCGGTTTTTGGTAAGGTTGGAAAGGTTGTGCAAGCAAGGCAGCTATTTGCTCATTGGCCTTTTCGTCGGGAAATACGTCAACGCCATAAACTACTTTCTCACGATCCATGGTCATAAAAGTTCCGAACAACCGATCCCAAATAGAAAAAATATTGCCATAGTTTGAGTCGGTATATGGCAACACAAAATGGTGGTGAACTTTGTGCATGTCAGGAGAAACAATCACATAACTGAGCCATTTGTCCAGCTTCTTGGGTAACGAAATATTAGCATGATTGAATTGAGTCGCTACCAAAGACATGGACTGATACAACATTACAATTCCCATAGGAGCTCCAATGATAAGCACCCCAATCAAGGTAAAAACAAATCGGACAACGCTCTCTAGTGGATGATGTCTATTGGCAGTAGTTGTGTCTACCTTTTGATCCGAATGATGAACTAAATGAATCATCCACAAGGGTTTGACACGATGCTCAATGTAATGAGGTACATAAGCTCCAAAAAAATCCATCAGCAACAGACCGGCAATAGCATAACTCCAAAGAGGCATTTCGGGCAGCCAATTCAATATTCCAAATCCATTCGCCATGACCCAGTCAGAGGAATTCAGCAAAAGAAAGGCTAAGACAAAATTAATGGCAATGGTAGTAGCGGTAAAAAAGAGATTTGGTAAAGCGTGTTTCCACTTGTAGTACTTCATTTTAAACAAAGGGAAAGAGCCCTCAAGCAACCAAAAAAAGGTCAATCCACACACTAAAATCAATGATCGATGCAGAGAGGGTATGCTTTCGAAGTAGTTTAGTATTGCTTCCATTGGTCGAAGGTAAAAAATAATTTTCAGAGACGTGATTTCATGGCCTCAACAATTTTAAACGCCGCTGGACAAATCCCAACGTTATTCAGCGTCAAGTGACTGATTTGATAGAATTTTTTTCTGTCTGTATGAGGAAACTCCTGACAGGCTTTGGGGCGATGATCATAAATACTGCATCGATTGTCTTCACCCAAGAAAGTACAAGGAACACTTTGTAAGACATAGTCGTTGTCTTCGTCCAATCTGAGATACTGTTCTATAAAAGCCTTGGGTTTTAATTTGAACAATTTGGCTATGCGTTCGACGTCGCGATTTGTGAATAGAGGCCCAGTTGTCTTACAGCAGTTGGCACAATCCAGACAATCTATTTGACGGAAAGTGTCCTCGTGAAGCCCTTGCATGACTTGGTCCAAATTCTTTGGAACTCTTTTTTTTAATTTCTTAAAAAAACTGAGGTTCTCCTTTTTCTTTTCAGCCGCCAGCTTGGGCAGTGATTGAAGGAGTGTTTGGATTTCAGTCACAATTACTTCTTGATTTGAGCTTCACCAGCAATGTAGGTTTGAATGACCTTAGTTTTTGGAATTTGACTCAACGGAACAGTCAAAATATCCTGATCTAAAACAACGAAATCTGCCATTTTTCCAACTTCCAAAGATCCCTTTTCTTCGGATTCAAAATTGGCATAAGCTGCCCATATTGTCATGCCATATAAGGCTTCTTGTCGGGACAAGGCCTCATTGGCTTTAAATTTTTCTTTTGGATAACCACTCAAATCTTGACGAGCCGTGGCCGCGTAAAATGTCAAAAATGGGCTCACACGTTCAACAGGAAAATCAGTCCCAAGAGCCACACGACCGTTGACTTGAAGCAAGCTTTTGAGGGCATAAGCTCCTTGCATGCGTTCAGAACCCAATCGATCTTCGGCCCAATACATGTCACTAGTGGCATGAGTTGGTTGCACGGATGGAATGATGTTTTCAAACAAATTAAAATCATCCATTGACAAAACTTGAGCGTGTTCAACGCGCCAACGGCGATCTTGTTGATCTTTTAACAGATCCTTATAAGTGTTTAGAACCACATGATTGGCGGAGTCTCCAATGGCGTGAGTATTCATTTGATAATTTGAGGTAGCGATGCGGCTAGCCGTCATTTTGAAATCATCCAAAGAATTGACAGGAAGACCGTAAGAATGAAATGCGTCGCTGTAAGGTGCTCTTAGCAAAGCGCCTCGAGAACCAAGGGCGCCATCGACGTAATACTTAAAAGAACGCATGTGCAAACGGTCGGTCTTAACAATTGGTCGACTTAGATAATACTCCAAATTATCTGCATTGGCCGAAGCCATGGCGTAAACACGAATTTTTAAATCTCCTGTTTTGTGCAAGCTGTCAATAAGCTCAATATCATCCCTGTTTAATCCCGCGTCATCAACCGTTGTCAAACCTAAGGCCACGCAAGTTTTCTCAGCGGCCTGTAAAGCATTAATGCGTTCTTGACGCGTAGGCTTTGGCCAATATCTCATCACAAGACTTTCAGCATTGTCAACGAGAACACCGGTTGGTACGCCGTTTTCTAAAACTACTGTACCGCCGTCAATTTTACTATCGGAAGTAACCCCGCCAAGATCGAGAGCCGCCTGATTGCAAAGTATGGCATGTCCATCGATTCGCGAAAGAGCAATTGGGGTGTCTGGAAAAAGACTGTCTAATAGTTTCTTATTTGGAAAGGTTTTGTCTTCCCAATCATTTTGGTCCCAACCGCGACCTTGAATAAAGTCCATTTGATTAGCCTCCTGAAATACAATGATGCGTTTTACGATTTCTTCAAAACTAGCCGCTCCTACCAGGTCAACCTGATATTCTTGAAAACCTAAATTCAAAAAATGACAATGGGCATCTATAAAACCTGGAACTACCGTGCGCCCTTCCAAATCTATAGTTTGTTCAATATTAAATTGAGATCTCAGATTGTCCTCATCTCCTATTCCAATAATGACTCCTTCGGAAACCGCAAAAGCTCTAGCTTCGGGTTGCTTATCATTGGATGTATAAATTTTTGCGTTGGTATAGAGATCAACAGAAGTTGGTTTACCGCAAGAAAAGAGAACCAGCCAAGAGAGATAAAATAGGATCTTTCTCATATTCGATTTTTTTCAAAGATAGTTAAGGAGTTACTACCAATCAAAATTATAGCGCAATCCTATCAATCCTTGAATTCCTTGAACGTTATAGAAGCCCCATCTAGCTTGCTTTGCATCTAAAATAT
Source organism: Bacteroidota bacterium (assembly GCA_027592025.1). Lineage (GTDB taxonomy): Bacteria > Bacteroidota > Bacteroidia > Flavobacteriales > Flavobacteriaceae > JALRKI01. Next base: position 31,980 of record JAQCIQ010000016.1, on the reverse strand, counting down.
TATTCACACGGGCTTCTATACTCCAGCGGTCTGACAGTTGAAATGTTGAAGTCAGATTGATGTCTGCAAAGCCAGACACATCAATCGTTTCATTAAGTGCTCCAATCAAAGTATTAGAAGAAACCAACAAATCTTTCCTTTGTCCGTAAATAATACCGTTCAAATTTAAAGTCCAACGATCCGACAATGAGGCATTGACGATGAGTTTGGCTTCAACCTTGGGTCTGTTATAAAATTGAGGACTGTTGGTCATTGAAAAATTATTGTACTGTCCACTGACATAAATAGTGGTTTTTTCAATACCAGAAAATAAGAGTCCTGCCTGTACACTGGTCGTTTTGACGTCATCTAATCGCAAGCCAAAACTATTACCAAAATTGTAGTCGCGATTCAAGTCATCCGTAATCTCATTCAAGACTAGGATAGACTTGCGATTGGCATTTTCATAAGACAGCCCTAAATTCAACCCAAAATCATTTGATAATTGAGTTTCTGCTTCCAAGGAAATATGATAGGGGATCTCTTCTGAAAGGATGTTATTGTTCGGACTAAAAAAGTTATTCATACTTAAAAATTCGCGGTAAGAATGCTGGTCAACATTCCCTGTAGCGTTTAGTCTCAGGATTACATCATCGACCAGATAGGACAAATGAACATTGGGAACAACTAAAAAACTACTGGCTTGAACCTCGTCTGTAATTTGATAAAATCCAGTCGCACCAAGGTCCAAAGACAGGTCTCCTGACTTCACTTTGAAGGTAGGCGAAAACGACAGAAGCAAATTGTCGGCAATTGTCGCTGTTCCTTCTTCCGTTTTATTATTTCGATATTTGGCTGACAGTTCTGATTTATAAACATCTTCCAAGGATGGGAAAGTTGCTATTAATGTGGCTTGAGCTACTAGCTCTGAGTTGTTATAATTGTCTGACAATCCAAGAAGTTTAACTTGTAAGTTGCTCAACCATTCGGAATCTGGTTTCAAGGTGGATCCCAATCCATAGGTCGTCCAATTGTGTCCTTCATCAATAGTATTGAGTTGCTCGTCTGTCCACAAACCCTTGGGTGTTCCATACCACTGATTCTGCTGAAAGCCCACACTGCCAAAAATTGACCATTCATTGCTTCGAGTAATGCTAGAATAGGTCAATTCAGCATTGCTTTTACTGAAATCATCTTTTAAAAAATTCTCTGCGACACCTCCTTGAGATGTATGTAAATCGATTAGAGCACTCAGTTTTTGATTTGATCCAAGATCAAAAACTCCTGAAAACTCGGCAATTGCAGTGCCGTAATTACCTGCCAATAACAGCGCTTGATTGTTATAAAAATGATTTGAGTTTTTCACAATGAGTTGCCGTGCCCTTGGCTTGGCAGGGTTAAAAATTGAGGCAACAGGAATGGACTGAACCTCATATTTGACGCCAATCTTTTTAACCGAATCTGAATTCGCAGATTCTGGTCCCGATTTGATCATTTTTGCCTCTGCAACAGCAGGGTTAAAGGCTTTTTCGATATTAACTGTTTGAGTGCCAATGGAGTCATTTCCAACCTGCGCAAAAGTCAGTGTTGAAGATGCAATTAAAAGGGAGGAGAAATATATACTGCGTTTATTCATGGTCTGTTGTGATTGAAGCATTGGTTTCCGCAGCATCTGACTTTAAATTGTCGAGCAACTCTTGAGCCTCACTGATTAGGTCAGGGTAAGATTTAAAATTATTGATGAGATGATTCAAAATATAATTGGCTTGATAATCGTCATCAAGAGCCATAAAATTTTGCGCCATTAACAACAAACCTCTGGCAGAAATTTCTGTAAAACTCGGGTAATTTTTTACAAGGTCTTGAAGACGCTCATTGGAGGTTTGATATTGCTTGTCCATGTTCAAGAAAAAAGCCTCGAAATACAAAGCTTCAGCCAAATGAACTTGAGATACCGCTACAGAGTGAAGCAAAGCAAAGGTCTTTTTGGCTTCGACCAATTGGCTTAATGCAATTTCACTTCTTCCTTTTATGACCAAGGCTTTCGATTTCAAATCAACCTCAAGTTCCTGATTGTTAAGCAGCAATGCTGCTTCTGTTCGGGCGGTGCTATAATCCTTGGCTTCAAAATATATTTGCATTAAATTGGAGTGGGCAAAACTTTGGTTCTTTGCCTCGGGATGGTTGTTGGCCAATCGTTTTAGAGGTGCTATGGCATCTGAAGATTTTCCAAGAACAAGATAGGCATCTGCAATTTGCACCAAAGCCATTTCTGTCCGTTCGTTTGCCGGTTGGTCGAGAATATAGTTCAAATGAGGGATGGCCTTCAAGAGGTCATTCTTTTCTTGGTACAATTCACTCAAAAAAACATGCGATTGGAACGTGTGTGAACCATTTGGAAAATCAATTAAATATTTTTCTAAAAGGCGAACCGCACCATTTTGATCTTTTTCGATATATCTTTTTTGTGCCGAGTCGAAACTCAAATCATCGAATTGAGCGTTATCAAATCCTGTGAGATTTGATTTTTTCAGCCAAGCGCTGTAGGCAGTCACCTCTCCCATATCGACGTAAATTTGTTCGATTGTAGTCAAAGCTTGTCGCGATTCTTCGGGTGAAGAAAGGTTTAGAGCAACTGGTTTTAGAGTTTTTAGGGCGTTGTCATTTTGTCCCAAATTGTAAAACAACAGACCTTTTCTCAGGTCGGCTTTGGAGCGCAAAGGACTATTGGGTATATCGCTGAGCAATTGATTGTAGGCAGCAATCGCCTGATTGATTTTTCCTGACTTAGCCAAATCGTTGGCCATTAACAATAGAGCATCGTCTCTCCATGTCGATTTCGGAAAATTCTTAGAGAAATTTTGAAGCAATTCCATTCTTTCTTTGGAGTAATTGAGCAATCCCAAGCAAACTGCCTGCTGGTAGGCAGCATAGTCATTATTATAGTCTGAAGTTGCTTGAGCTTGAATGTAAGAATATAGTGCCTTTCTGAACTCGCTTTGAGCGAATTCACTGTCTGCGAGTCTCAACACCGCATCCTTTCTTTTTACAGGATCAAAAAGGCCAGTGAAAGTTGCTTCAAATGCAACTGCAGCATTCTTATAATCCCCCTTGCTGAAGTAGGCATATCCCAAGGAGTAGTCAATATTATGCGATTCAGGAGTGTCACCGAAATCCTTAATGAGCTTGACATTCTTAAACATATTGATGGCAGCATCGAAGTCTCCTCTGCTCAAGGCCAGCTCACCTAGCCAATAGGTTGCACGAAGACCTAAAATGGACCTGGCATTATTATCTTTGGTCCTTTCGAAAAAATCTTTGGCCTTTTTAAAATCTTCTTCTTGATAAGCATCAACGGCCAAATTGTAAGCTACTGCTTGATAGGTTTCCTGATCGACGGCTTTCTTACTTGACTCCATCAAATCATAAGCCGCTTGATAGTTTTTGGATGTCACGTAAGCGTTGACCAGCATGGATTCAATCTCATTTTTTTGATTGGAATTTGGATATTGACTCAAATAATGATTCAATATATCTGGCACAGACTGAAATGGATTCCCAATTTCATAACTCAATTTGGCATATTGCAAACTGGCATCTGCTTTTATCTCTTGGTCGAAATCAAGTTCTGAAGCGTTTTTGAATGCAGTTAATGCTTCTGGTCTTTTATTCAAAGCCAAATAGCACTGAGCCAAATGGTGATAGGCGTTTTGTGAAACCGCGTCATTTCCATCGAGTATTCTATTGAACTCGCTAATGGCCAACTCATATTTTTTTTGCTTGAAGTAAACGTAGCCCAGTTGATAAAAATCATCATGCTCCCATTTTCCCTGTACTCCCTTGTAGTCTTTTAGATAGGGTAAGGCCTTGTCGTATTGTTTCAAGTTGAAATAACTCTCTCCGATAATTTTTGAAAGTTGAGACACGTCCTCAGGCACACTTTGCTTTAGGCCCTGCTGAGCAAAATCAATAGCCTTTTGAAATTCTCCTGCCTTGTAGTTTTTGTCTGCCTGATAGTAATTCAAACTTGACGCTTGTTCATTAGAGTCTTGCAGCTGGTCAAAATACAAAGAAGCCTTGTCATAATCGTCCCCTTCATACGCCATATACCCCAAATAGTATTTGGCATCTTCTTCGTATTCTGAGCTTCGAGCAGCCCGCAACAAGTCTGATTGCGCCTTTTCGTATTTTTTACCTACAAAGTAGCAATAACCTCGCTGAAAATACAACTGGTTTTTCTGATTTGAAGACAACTCTTGCTCATCTACTTTTTCAAACCATTTCAAAGCGTAGGCGGTTTTTTTGTTTCTAAAATAGAATTGGGCGACATCAAAATACGCAGAATTGCGTCTCGGATGAGTTGGATAATTAGAGATAAAATTATCCATCAATTGTTCGGCATTTTTCTGCTGAGTTCTAACAGAGGCACTAGCGATAAAAAATTCCGCATCTGCCTTTAGGAAAGTATTGCTAGCGCTTTCGTGAACTCTGTTGAATAAACTAATAGAAGCATCATATTGACCCGACTCATACAGTTGAAATGCTCGTTGGAATTGGCTCATTTCATTGTCATAGGCGCCACTCTGTTGAGCCGACATCGTGAAGCCAAAAACAATTAGAAATAGAGCGGAAAGGACAATTGTCTTTTTCATTATAATGTGTTCGTTACGAGCTAATCGTTCTTTAGCAAAACTATTACTAATAACGTACACATGGTCGCCAAAGTATCAGAGACATTATTATTCGGCTTTTGGATCAGAATAGAACAATAGATTTATTGATTCGCTTTATTAAGTTATATAATTGTGATACTTTTACCCTACTTTGATTGACATACAAACTATGAGTGAATCTGTAATAATGTTTCGAGGTGTTTCCATCCTTCAGGGAGAGAAAGAAATTTTGAAGGATGTCAATTTTGAAATGAAAAAAGGCGACTTCGTTTATCTCATTGGCAAAACAGGGATGGGAAAAAGCAGTTTCATCAAAACCCTAAACGGAGAAATTCCACTAAAAGTAGGCGAAGGAGCTATTGTTGGCTTTGATCTTAAAAGGCTTAAATCTAATGACATTCCGATGCTTCGTCGGCAAATTGGAGTAGTCTTTCAAGATTTCAAACTTTTGAGCGACAGAAGCGTTTATGACAACCTAAAATTCGTGCTACAAGCCACTGGGTGGAAAGACAAAAAGGCAATTCAAGAAAAAAGTGAGGCCGTACTAAATAGTGTTGGCATGTCAAACATCGGGAATAAATATCCTCATGAATTATCGGGTGGTGAGCAGCAGCGGGTTGCCATTGCAAGAGCATTGTTGAACGATCCTGAATTGATTTTGGCCGATGAGCCAACGGGCAACCTCGACCCTCAGACGAGTTTTGAAGTTATGGAAGTGTTGCGAGACCTCAATAAGAAAGGGCAAACTTTTCTCATGGCGACTCATGACTATGCCATTTTGTCGAGATATCCTTCGCGAACATTGAAGTGCGACAACCACAGTGTCTTTGAAGTAGTTCAACGCCAGTCCTAAATGGTTTCAGTTTTAATTCCAGCTTTTAATAATGACGTCGCCCATTTAGTCGATGTCTTGTTGGCCCAAGCCAAACGATCGCACTTTCCTTTCGAAATAATTATTGCCGACGATGGCTCAACGGAAAATTTTGAACACAACAGGCTTCTTAATCATAAAGAATATTGCTCCTACTACAAATTTGAGGTTAACAAAGGAAGGACAGCCACTCGAGATTGGCTTGCCAATCAAGCCATTTATCCTTGGTTGCTGTTTGTTGACAGCGATACCATACCTGTGCATGAAGATTTTTACAGTCAATACATCTCGGTAATAAAAAACAAAGTCCAATACAAAGTCGCTCTTGGCGGATATGCCTACCGAAAAATCGACGATTTTCATTTTAATCTGAGATTACAATTTGGCCGTCACCGAGAAGAAATTCCTGCTCAAATTCGAATGAAGGAGCCCTATCGATACGTTTTTTCAGGCAATTTGCTCATTGACAAATCCACTTTTCTGTCTTGTAATCCAAAGGATATGACAGCATATGGACTCGATTTAGTGTTGAGCGGGAATCTGCAGAATAATGAAGTCAAAATTCTACACATTGACAATCCTGTATATCATGATGGTTTGGAGGACAACCTGACTTTTTTAAAAAAATGCCGAGAAACGGCTGAACAAATAGTCCAATTTGAAGAACTGAAACTCATCGGGACCGAGCAAAGCAAGCTGCTTGCCATTCGTCAAAAAATTATTTCTAAAAATTTGCGCCCTTTAATTCGAAGCTGGCTTTGGCTTAAGCTTCCCTTCTTAAAACTGATTTTACAAATAGGAATCGCTCCTCTCTGGTATTTGGATTTTTATAAATTGTATTTTGCCCTTTCAAAAAAGGGACATTAGATCTTGGAGTCTTTAAATTCGTTGTAGTCGCGGATATAGTCGGATTCATCGAAGACCTCCGATGCCAATACAAGACAGACCGACCCAGAAGAAAAATTGTCCAATTCACGCCAAATACCAGAAGGGATCAAAAGCCCAATATCTGGTTTATTCAACATGATCCTCCTTTGATTCAATCCGTCATCGACCAAAACTTCAAAGCTTCCACTCAAGGCAACAAGACACTGAACCAAAGATTTGTGAGCGTGTCCTCCTCGATAGGCATCACTAGGCACATCGTACAAATAATAGACTCTCTCTACAGAAAAAGGAAGCACCTCTCCTTCAATAATCGCCAAAGACCCCCTGGGGTCTTTCAGACTTGGAATCTCTATTTGGACGATATTGTCGAGTGTGTTCATGATACCTGATTTAAATAATTTTGCCATTGCTCTGCGACCCTATTGATGGACAAATGCGCTACACTTGATTTGGCGTTAGATTTGCAGAATTGGTAAAGCACTTGATCAAAGATAAGTCGATTCATCGCCTCCGCAAAAGCTTGAGGATCATAATTTTGAACTAGTAATCCATTTTTTTCTTGATGAACTATTTCAGAGGGCCCAGATTCGCAATCTACAGAAACTACAGGGGTTCCCAGAGACAACGCCTCTATGAGAGCACGTGGAAATCCTTCGTGCCTGCTGGTCAAGCACACCCATAAAGCAGCTTTGATTATTGGAAATGGATTATCAACAAAAGGTACCCAAACAAGGCTGTCGATCAGTCCGAGCTCTTTTGCCAATTGCTTCAACTTCACCTCGTCAGGACCAGAACCTAGCAAAACTAAGGCAATTTGATGCTCCGGAAGTTTTGACAACTGATAAGCGTTGAGCAGTAACTTGATGTTCTTACTTTGATCTTCCAATCGACCACTGTAAAGTATGTACTTACTTGGAAGATCCATGGAATCCACGTTATGCTCCGATAGACTGTTTAACTCTGGAACGGCATTCGGTATCGCTACAATATTCGATTTGCCTAACTCCTCATTGGCTTTTTCGGCTGCTATTTTTGATACTGCAACAAGACGTCGATTTTTGTAAAGCCATCTATTAAAGGTTTTATTCGAAGTGAATACTCTATCAAAGTTGAAATTGCGGATCAAATAGATGGTTGACCTGGGATACAGCCATTTCACCACGATCATTTCTCTTAAAATGCTCACCCTGGATCTGTTATCTATGATTAAATCAAATTGTTCTTTTAGGAGAAAATGACGAAAAACCAACAACTTTTTGAGGCGGGTAAAAAGGGGATGAAACGTGGAACGGACCTTATGAATCTCAAACAATTTACCGGCAAAATCATAAGAGTTTCCGGGTAAAACAGTCGCTATAAAAACCTCATATCCCAGCCGATCAAACACATATGAAAGACTTGCCGAAGAGCGCTGTGCGCCACCATGGCTGAGAGAAGAAGCCACGATACAAACTTTCTTTTTGTCTGAATATTGGTGCATTTAAAGTTATATTTGAACAAATGTAATCATTAATGAAGATTCTGCTGCTTGGCGAATATAATGCATCACACTTCAATCTGAAACAAGGACTATTGGCGTTGGGTCATGACGTTCTCTTAGTCGGACATGGAGACGGATTTAAAAAACGTCCTGCCGACATTCTATTTAAGCAAAAGTTTCAAGTAGGATTTTGGTTTTACTTACGCCGAATTGTTCATGTCCTTTCTGGAATAGATTTAAACAGCGTGAATATGGCCATGCAATTCAGAAGGCATCAGGACAAGTTCAAGAATTTTGATGTTGTTCAGTTGATTAATGAGCGTCCTTTTGGTTGTCTTCCAAAAACAGAAACCAAACTGTTATCCTATATTTTTAAACACAATAAAAAAGTGTTTCTACTGTCCAATGGAACCGACTATATAAGCGTTAAGTTTGCCTTAGAGGGAAAATACAGATACGGCATACTTACCCCCTACTTCAACAAAAAAGGAACCCGTAAAGACTTTCTTCCTGCACTAGTCTATGTAAGCCCAGGGCACAAAAGGCTCCACGAGTTTGTATATCATCACATTAAAGGTGTTTTTTCATCAGACTTGGACTACTTTCTGCCTTTGGAAGGTCACCCCAAACATTTAGGACTTATGCCTCATCCCATCTGTCTTGAAAATCTCCAATTTCAAAGTTTAGACACTTCTGGAAAAATTGTCATATTCCACGGCATCAATTCAAGAAATTACTTCAAAAAGGGCAATGATATTTTTGAGGAAGCGATCAACAAGTTAAAATCGACGCATTGGGACAAGGTTAAAATCAAAACCGTGAGAGATCTTCCACATCAAAAATATTTAGAATCGTACAATGACGCTCACATCATTTTGGACATGGTCTACGCTTACGACCAAGGCTATAATGCTCTGGAAGGAATGGCCAAAGGCAAGGTTGTGTTCACTGGTGCTGAGAGAGAATGGTTAGATTATTATCAATTGAAAGAAGACGAAGTTGCCATTAACGCCCTCCCCGACGCGAACCAGATATACAAAAAGCTCTGCGAACTAGTCGAAAATCCTGAAAAGATTACGACCATAGGCGAGGCATCAAGGCAATTTGTCGAAAAAATACACGACGCTCATCTGATTGCAACACAAAGTGTCAAGATTTGGAAAGACCATTAGGCGGTTCTTGCAAAATGTCGCTGAATGAGGAGTAGCACAAAGCCAAAATAAATAACGTATCTCACAAAATGCGACATAACAACTCCTTCGGTACCAAAAATTGGAATCAGAATTAATGACAAACCAAAGAAGAGAATCATCGACACGATTTCTGAAGCAATAAAACTTCTTATCATCTTTTTAGCCAAAAATTGATGGGCCACAACAACGGCCGCCAGTCGGACAAAATCGCCTAAAAGCTGCCATTTGAATAAGGGCTCCATGCCTTCAAAATTGGGATATATCAGCTGGACTACAAAATCTCTAAAAACAAAAATCAGTAGCATGCCAACACCAAAAAGAGGTAATAGGGTTTTGTAGATGTGAAGGACTTCTGTTTTAAAGTCCAAGCCAGTGGTTATTTTGGCGAATTTTGGAATCACATATAAACTGAATAGCGCAGTTGAAAAAACCATGTAATTTTTTGAAATATTGGTAATTGCAGTCCAATAGCCTGCTTCATTAATGTTCAAGGATCGTTCAAGCACTTCTCTCAAATAGATTTCGACAGAATTGAGCAATATATTTGAGACGAACGACATGAGCGTAAAGGCCAATAGAGCGTTACCGAAATGACCGTGCCATTTCGGTTTGATAGAGGTAATTAAAGGTTTTAAGGTCTTTCCAAAAATAAACACTAAGGTCAACAATTGAATTAAAGGCCCAATTGAAATAGCCAATAACACCCCTTTTAAATGATTGAAATACAATCCTGCTAAAGTTAAGATAGCAGAAATAATGTAGGCTACTAACTCAATAATGGCATACTTCTTCACGCGTGACATGCCATGGACAACGGCATTGAAAATCCGTTGTAGGCCAATGGCAGGAGCAATAACGGCTAAAATATAAAACACATCGGCAAAATCCGGTCCATCGAAAAACCATACTGAAAATGTCTCGGCAAAAACCGCCAAAACCAATGAAGAAATCAAGCTGCCAAATAGGGCAAAAATGAATGAGGTCGATAACAACTCTTTTAATTGACTTGGCTCATTTTCGTTTTGGGACACAAACTTGACCATGCCGTTGAAAATGCCCATAGAAGTAAAGCTCGTTAACATTGCCATAATATTGCGCAAGTCTCCAATTTTAGCGATTCCATATTCTTCCAAGGATTTTGCCAAAATCCGTTGAATGGCCAAAGTAATCGTCAAACGAATAGCGATAACCAAGCTATTGGCGCTTACAACTCTTAATAAAAAATTTGCTTTCAAGCCTTTGATCCAACTCATGGTGTAAAAGAATTTACAGCTGAAATCACATGATCAACCTGCGCAGAAGTCATGATAGGACTGATGGGTAAACTGATCTCAGTTCTACTTATTTGATCTGTTACTGGCAAATTCAAATCAGCCCAAGGAGAAAATACCTTTTGACGATGTATTGGAATCGGATAGTGTACCATCGCGCTAATTCCTTTCTTATCAAGATGATGTATAATATCCTTTTGAAAGTTAGACCGAATCGCAAAGATGTGCCATACATGGTCTAGTTGTTTCGAAAAATAGGGTAATTCAACAATTGGGTTTTCAATTTCTTCTAAGTAACGACAGGCAATTATTCTACGCTTTTCGTTGTCGGTATCGAGAGACTTTAATTTCGCTGATAAAAAACAGGCTTGTATTTCATCCAAACGAGAATTCACACCAAAAATAACAGACTCACTCCTGCTAATGCGTCCATAGTCTCTGAGTTGACGCACTAATTCCTCAAGGTCTTGGTCATCGGTGGTAACTGCCCCACCGTCTCCTAAGGCGCCCAAATTTTTCGTAGGGTAAAAACTAAATGCCGCGGCACTTCCAATATGACCAGCCTTAACAGCGCTAAAATTTTTAGCACCATGCGCTTGAGCTGCATCTTCGATACACAACAAATCATACTTGTTACAAAATGACATTAGTCGCTCTGAATCGACCAATTGCCCATACATGTGCACGGCCAAAACTGCCTTAACATCGTGAGAATATTTGCTTGCAAGGTCGTTAAAATCAAGATTAAAAGTTTTTAAATCAGGCTCGACCAACACAGGAAATAGTCCGCAATTCAAAATAGACATTACAGAGGCGATATAGGTATGAGCTGGAACCAAAATCTTATCTCCTGGCTTTAATCGACCCAAATGAATGTAAGATTCAAAAATTAAACTCAAAGCATCCAATCCCGAGCCAACGCCAATAGCAGATGAGGTTCCACAATAGGAAGCAAATTCTAATTCAAACTTGGTCAATTGGTCTCCTAATATATAGCGGCCGCTAAACATTACATCGCTCCACCCCTTTTGGAGGGAAGTCTCAAAACGTGAGTTGATCTGCTGTAAATCGATAAACGGAACTGTCATAACTGAAATTCAAAATGAGGTAAGATGTATTCTGAACAACCGAACTCTTGCTTTTGTTTCCACAAACCTTGATTAATCCCTGAAGAATAATCACTCCTTACCGAACCCATGTCAAAGTAACGGAATCCAAGTGAATCATATTGCTGAATCAGACTAATAAACAGAAAATCCAAAGCGTAACAGGCTTCGCCAGCGTCTGATGTGGCTCCATATTGTGATTTGACAATACCGTCATTCACAAATAAAGTAATTCCTGCAAGCATCCGACCTTCCTTGAAGATGCAGTATTGAAGTATATTTTCAGGGAATTGATTGGCCAATCTTTGGATTTCATCCAAACTATGAACTGGATCAACACTGTGCTTTGATTTTAGTCTGGGAATCAATACTGAATTCCAAAAAATTTGGAAATCTGTAGTTTTGACAATTTCAAATCCAAAAGTTTGGTATTTTCTGAACCGTTTCAATTTTGATTTGTGAATGCGAAAATTCTTATAATCGATAGACATCGTTTTCTCACTGTAAGAATTAATTCTGCCCAAGTTGGTCCAAATTAAATGTTGTATATTCAAAATATGAGCATCAAAAAAAGACGGCATCAACTTGACATACAGCATCTTAAAGCCCATTTTTCTGTAAAAATCCACAACCAAAGAGACTATTTCTTCTAAGCCATCAAAGGTCTCAGTCTCACGACACAGCACACCTCCAAAAGTCAAACCTTGATGTGAAAATATACCCATGTCGGATTCGTTAGCCGGAAAAACAGCACACAATTGGTCATTTCTATAAATGACTAAGGACCTATCTATAAATCGATCGCTATGGTAGGACATGAAATCACGCTTAAACAAGAATACCCCACAAGAAATCTCATCGATAAACTTGTCCCAAATTGCTTTGTGATCTTGACTGTATGGATAAATTGAGATAATGGTGAATTGTTTTTGTAAATATAATAAACTCTAGGAGGTCGCGGTATTTTAAAATTAGTCAACGTCATGTCGCAAAGAACAAGTAAATTTGCCCAAAATAAATGCATATGTCAACAGTAACCCTTCCCAAATTAAAACACGCTACCTCAGGAAATTTCTTTCTTTTAGCTGGACCATGTGCTATTGAAGGTGAAGACATGGCATTGCGAATAGCCGAGTCAATAGTAAAGACCACGGACAGATTAGAAATTCCTTTTGTCTTCAAAGGTAGTTTCAAAAAAGCCAACCGAAGTAGAGTGGATAGCTTTACTGGGATTGGCGACGAAAAGGCGTTAAAAATATTACAAAAAGTATCGAACACATTTGACATTCCAGTAGTAACGGACATCCACGAAATCAGTGATGCCCATATGGCGGCGGAGTATGTGGATGTACTTCAGATACCAGCATTTTTGGTTCGACAAACGGATTTGATCATTGCGGCAGCCAAAACTGGTAAAGTAATCAACTTGAAAAAGGGTCAGTTCATGAGTCCAGAGAGCATGTCCTTCGCTGTACAAAAAGTACACGACAGCGGTAACCCGAATGCTTGGATCACTGACCGTGGCACATTTTTCGGATATCAAGATTTGGTAGTAGATTTTAGAGGGATTCCAGTCATGAGGAAGTTCGCTCCAACGGTGCTTGACGTGACGCACTCTTTGCAACAACCAAACCAATCGCATGGCGTCACAGGAGGGCGTCCAGAACTTATTGAAACGATTGCGAAAGCAGGCGTAGCCACCAATATTGACGGACTCTTCATTGAAACACATTTCGATCCAAGTCAAGCCAAAAGTGACGGCGCCAATATGTTACCTCTAGACCAGTTAGAAGGATTGTTAGAGCGCTTGGTGAGAATTAGAAAGGCAGTGAATTAAATAAAACTGGATAAAAAGCGCAAGATATCAGTTCGAGGTGCCGTATTTATCGATCAAATAGACCATTGATGCCATGGTCGCTGCTCCCAATTCCAATTCTCTTTTATTGATGGCGTCAAAAGTATCGATGGCAGTGTGATGGTAGTCAAAATATCTTTGAGAATCTGGGAACAATCCCGCTAGAACAATTCCAGGTCTTTTCAAGGGACCTATATCGGCTCCACTTCCTCCTAAATTAAAAGTATTGGTCAAATAGGGTTTGAACAAATCGGTCCATGAAGCAATGTGTGCGAAACTCTCTGCGTTTGCGTCAATATTAAAACCTCGTGGAGTAAACCCTCCTGAATCACTCTCCAAAGCGAAGATATGATTTAACCCTTCAGCTTTTGCAACCTTGGCGTATTCGGTTCCTCCTCTCAAACCGTTTTCTTCATTCATGAACATCACAGCTCTAAGAGTTCGCTTAGGTTGAATGCCGAGTTTTTTGAACAAACGCAATACTTCTATGGATTGGACACAGCCTGCTCCATCGTCATGTGACCCATCTCCTAGGTCCCAAGAATCGAGATGACCACCAACCAAAACAATTTCATCTGGGTAAGTGCTGCCCTTAATTTCTCCAATCACGTTATATGATAAAACGTCAGGAAGAGTTTTACAATTTTGCTTGAAATAAAATTTCAACTTGGAATCTAATTTAAGGTAGCTGCTCAATTTTTCGGCATCATTAGTACTAATCGCAGCTGTTGGAATATGCTCGCTTTTTGGTAAATCACCGTAAGAGGTGGTACCGGTGTGAGGATAATCATCCAATCTTAGGTTCATTGACCGCACAATGGCTCCTACTGCTCCGAGTTTTGATGCTTCCTTAGCTCCTTGCGTTCTTTGTCCAACGGCGGCCCCATAGGCCTGAAAGGTTAAAACGCTGGAGGCTGGCATGGGCATATTGAAAAACACAATTTTACCCTCTATTTCACTTCGATTTCGAGTTTTCAAATCTTCAAGACCATAAACTTCAACGACTTCCGCCTTGATCCCAGAGGGTTGTGTGGCCACAGAACCTCCTAATGCACAAATGTTGACCTTCATCGTATCACCAGGAGCTGTCTCTATGTAGGCAAATTCAGGATTGCCCCTAACCCATTTCGGCACCATCACGGGCTGTAAAAATACGCGATCGAAATCGAGTGATTCCATAATTTCCTTGGTATAAACAACGGCACGCTCGGCTCCTAAAGAACCCGAAAGTCGACTTCCGATTTTATTTGACAGATGATCCAACCACTGATATGACTGACCTTCGGTTAATGCAGTTTGATAAATCTTCTGAAGCATCTCCTCGTCAGTTTGCGCAAAAGAGGACAGTGATACGATCAGGGCAAGGGCTAACAATACATTTTTCGTCATAACTTTATATATTTGAATTACAATTTATTAGCAAATTGCAATACGTCTTTTTTTGAAATTTCAGATCCGCCTAAAATAAGCAATCTTTCAACAACATTTCTCAATTCTCGAATATTTCCAGTCCAGTCATAATTCTTTAAACAATCAATTGCCTCGGCAGTAAAAGACTTCATTACTGAACCTTGAGCTGATGAGATTTGTTCAACAAAATATTTGACCAACATAGGAATGTCTTCCCGTCTGTCATTTAAGGGAGGAACTTGGATCAGAATGACTGCAATGCGGTGAAAGAGATCTTCTCTAAAACGACCTTCGGCTATTTCCTCTTTCAGATTCTTATTAGTAGCGGCAATAACCCTAACGTCAACCTTGATAGACTTGTCGCTTCCCACACGTTGAATCAAATTCTCTTGCAATGCCCTTAGAACTTTGGCTTGAGCAGAGAGGCTCATGTCGCCGATCTCGTCCAGAAAAAGAGTACCCCCATGTGCTGCTTCGAATTTGCCTGCCCGATCCTTTACTGCACTCGTAAAAGCCCCTTTCACATGACCGAACAATTCGCTCTCAATCAATTCACTCGGTATGGCTGCACAATTAACTTCAATCATTGGACCTTGGACTCTTTCACTTTTCTGATGAATCCAATGCGCGACAAGTTCCTTTCCGGTTCCATTTGGGCCAGTAATCAGGACTCGTGCAGAAGTGGCGGCTACCTTGTCAATAATTTCCTTAATTGTCTTAATCGCCGGACTCTCCCCAATCATCTCATACGCATTTCCAATTTTTCTTTTTAGAACCTTATTTTCTTGTTCAAGAGTTTTACGACTCAAGGCATGGCTGATTGTGGTCATCAGGCGATTCAAATCTGGCGGTTTTGAGATGTAATCAAAAGCTCCCATGCGCATGGTTCCGACTGCGGTTTCTAAGTCACCATGACCAGATATCATAATCACTGGCAGGTCTGGCTGTCTCGATTTGATGTTTTGAAGCACTTCTATACCATCCATTTTGGGCATTTTGATATCACAAAGCACTAAATCAAATTGTTGCTTCTCTATTTCATGCAAACCATCTATTCCATTGGCAGCGACATAAACATCGTATGCTGCATCCTGCTCTGTTAAAATCTTTTTGAGCACGCGTCTTATCGCTTCCTCATCTTCAATGACTAAAATTTTAGGCATAATTAGTTATTATCGTTGGCCACATGAACCACCCGTTGAGGGAATGGGATGATAACCTTGTTTTCTTTAAACTGTTTATTGATCTCAAAACGAACATCACTTTTGACCAATGCGACAGAAAAGCTGTCTTGAAGAAAAAAGACCAATTTGAAATTCAGTGAACTGTCTCCAAAATTCGTAAATAGGACAAAAGGTTCTGGGGAGCTCAAAACATTTTCGTGATTGCAAGCCGCATTGTTAAGCAAAGATTCTACTAGTCTTACGTCACTGCCATAATCTACACCAACCTCAACTTCGGCGCGAACGACAGAATCGTTTTCTGTCCAGTTGTGAATGATTGTGGTCAAATACTTATGGTTTGGTATAATCAAAACCTTATTTTCCATGGTAACCGCTCGAGTAGTTCGAAGCTTTATTTCTGTAACTCTGCAGACGAAAGAATCTACCTCTAAAATATCTCCCACAGAAACAGAACGGTCTATCAGAATAAAAATGCCAGAAATGATGTCTTGAAAAAAGGTTTGAAGCGCTAGACCAACGCCCAAGAGCAACGCGGCAGAGGCTGTAAAGAGGGCAGTCAATTCAACACCCATGTTTTGCAAGCCAATCAGAAGAACAGCGAGATAGAGAAAATATTTTAAAAAATTGTAAACAGAAGAGAATTTCAGTCTATCCTCTTCTCTCAATTTTCTGTTTGTCAGTTTCTTAGAAATTTTGATCAAAAGCGAAACGGCCAACAAAAGCCCGAGAATCAACGTAATGGCCTTGACAGAAATTTCTATTCCTTCTCCAACTGTAGTATTGTAATTCCAGAAGTCACGCAAGGTATCTAACATATCTGAGTAAATGGGGAGTTAGTTTATTAGCTCTATAATTATTCCAAATATACCGATTTCGGTTGACAGTAAATCAATTATTTACTTCTTCAAGACTAAAGAGTATTTTTCGACATCCCTATGAAAACATATCCTTGACCCGCTCAAAAAAGGATTTGTCAGAACTGTTCGGTTTTGGGACAAAATGTTCATCGTCTTTCATTTTGTCAAAAAATGCCTTTTGGTCCTTACTCAATTCTTGAGGAGTCCAGACATTGACATGCACTAGTAAATCGCCACTGCCGTAGCCATTCAAATTTGGAATTCCTTTGTTTCTCAATCTTAAAATTTTTCCCGATTGAAGCCCTGGTTCAATTTTAATTCTCACCTTGCCTGTTACCGTATCGATATCCTTTGAACCTCCTAGTACAGCTTCAGGCATGCTGATATACAAATCGTAGTGTAAATTATCTCCCTCGCGCTGCAAAAATTGATGCGCCTCTACCTGAATAGCCACAATCAAGTCTCCTGCCACACCATTCTTCCCAGGGGCTTCATTGCCTTTACCAGAAACTTTGAGTTGCATGCCATCTTCAACTCCTGCAGGAATTTTGACTGACACCATTTCTTCGCTCACCTTCAGACCCTGAGCATCTGCCTCGGACGATCGTTTGTCAATCATTTCGCCCGTTCCACCGCACGTGTTGCACGGAGAAGCCGTTTGCATTCTGCCTAGGATTGTATTAGTAATTCTGGTTACTTGGCCACTACCATTACACGCAGCGCAGGTTTTAAAAGTTGTTCCTGGCGCATGAATTTTTCTTTTGACTTTAATTTTCTTCTCAACACCTGTGGCGACATCGGCTAAGGTTAAATTGACTCTAATTCTAAGATTACTTCCTTTGAACACGCCCCGTTGCGAACCACCGCCAAAACCTCCAAAGCCTCCACCTCCAAATGCTGACCCAAAAATATCACCAAATTGGCTGAAAATGTCATCCATATTCATACCGCCACCGCCAAAACCTCCTGCACCCTCAAAAGCAGCGTGACCATATTGATCATATCGCGACTTTTTGTCTGGATCACTTAATACTTCATAGGCCTCCGCAGCCTTTTTAAACATCTCCTCAGCCTCCTTATCGTCAGGATTTTTATCCGGATGATATTGTATGGCCATCTTGCGGTATGCCTTTTTAATTTCTTGAGCAGAAGCAGATTTCGATATCCCTAATACCTCGTAATAATCTTTTTTCAATGTAAGTAGTGTTTGACTATTTAAAATCTGTTATTCTCCAATGACAACTTTTGGAAACCTGATGACCCTATCTCCAAGTGCATAGCCCTTTTCAAGAACATCGATGATCTTGCCTTTGAGGTCGTCACTTGGCGCCGGAATTTGAGTCACCGCTTCGTGGTGATCGGCGTTGAATACATCGCCCACTGACACTTCTACTAAGACCAAACCTTTTGATTTGAGCGTGTCGTTCAACTTGTTTTGTATTAAAGTTACGCCCTCCAATAAAGCCTTTTCCTCCGTTTTAGAAATTTCTGACTGTGCGCGATCGAAATCATCCAAGACTGGCAATAAAGAAACCATGACCTCCTGATTGGCCGTTTTGTACAACTCTATTCGCTCTTTGATGGTTCGTTTCTTGTAATTTTCAAACTCTGCAAAAAGTCTTAAAAATTTGTCCCTTTCTAGGGCTAACAGTTCCTCCGCACTGGGTGAAGGTTCTTCAACAGGCTGTTCCGTCTGATCTAGAACTTCTTCTGCATCTTTAAGCTGTTCGTCTTCCATTGATATCTTTTTAATTCCGTAACTCAAAATTACTGCCACACAAGCCTAAATGCCAAAATGTCACATTTAAATTTTGGCCAAATGACTTAGGGCATCGTCTATGGTTTGATAGTCAAATTCAAATCCTTTGTTGAGTAACAACTTCGGTTCGACCTTTTGACCGTTTAATATTATTTCGCTCATATCACCAAGCACGATCTTTAAAATAATGCTTGGAACTGCTGGTAATAGGACTTTCCGACCCATTGATCCGGCAATAGCATTGATCATATATTGGTTAGTGACAGGTTCTGGAGCAACCGCATTGACAACTCCTGAAATTTGTTGGTCGAGAGTAAAGTTAAAAAGTTTGACCAAATCGTCGATATGAATCCATGACTGCCATTGATTGCCAGAGCCCATTGGAGACAATACGCCCCATTGTGCCAATGACTTCAATTTTTTCAATACCCCTCCTTCATTGGATAGCACAAGACCAATTCTTATTCGTGCCGTTGGAATGTCCAATGATTCAAAAACTCGGGTTGAAGCCTCCCACTCCGCCACCACTGATTGTAAAAAACCGTTGGGCTCTCCGGTTTCAAAAGACTCATCAAAACTCGAATTGATGTCAGTTGGGTATATTCCAATCGCACTAGAACAAATCAATTGCTTTACCTGATTCGGAACCTCTCTTAGACATTCAAAAAGAGTTTCGTTTGAAGAAATACGACTATTATAAATAGCGTACTTGGCCTTATCAGTCCACCTTTGGTCAATTGGAGATCCAGCCAAATTGATAATGGCATCGACTCCATCTAAAGCCAATTTGTCCATTTCTCCCTCCATCGGATTCCAGTAAAAGCCCTGCATTTCAGGAGTCGAGATGATTTTAGTTTTGGCAGTAGTGAGAAAGTTTATTTTAACTCCTTGTTTCAGAAAATTTTTAACTAGGGCGCGGCCTATCAGACCTGTAGCGCCGGCGATCAAAATCCTATGTTGTTTGCTTTGTTCCACGGCGCAAAAGTACTATTTCTTTTTCGAGGCGCGCAACATTTCTCGCTTACCTGGTGGGCCAATCAAACGCTCAACCTCGAGTCCTACATCCAACAAGGCCCTGCGAACACTTCCCTTGGCACAATAGGTAACGAGCACTCCGCCAGGCTTTAAGGCATTTTGCATTTTTTGAAACATTTGTACTGTCCAAAGTTCAGGCTGTACCCGAGCCCCAAAGGCATCATAATAGATCAAATCATAGGCGTCTTTAGCTTTTACTGCTTCAAAAGTCGATTGAATTTTAGTTAAAGTAAAATTTTGAGACAAACTCAGTGGCACGTTCCATTCATTAAGATGCATCGACTGAAAAATATCAGCTTTTGAGGACTCTGTAAGTTGGATATAATTTAAGGCTTCAATCAATTCACTATCCACTGGAAACCCTTCAATACCATCGTAGAAAACAGTAAGATATGAATCGACATTATTTAAAAACGTAAGCCATGCATTTAGGCCAGTTCCAAAACCAATTTCGAGAATATTGCAACAAACATCATTCGGATTTTGAGACTTCCAATGCGATAACCCATTTTGAATAAAAACATGCATGGCTTCATTTACAGCGCCATGAGTGGAGTGATAGTGTTCATTCCATGAAGGGATACCAATGGTAGTAGACCCATCAGCCGTGACAACAATATTTCGTCCTAAATCCTTCATTTTATTACCATTTCAGATCCAACAAGTACAAGAGCCATTATGACTTGTCTATGCACAATTGTTTTAAAGCTTAAAATTACTTAACTTTGCTGACGAAATCCACGCAAACTTAATGCTAAAAAATTTAGTGATCTCGGTAAATAAAAGCCCTGTTTCAAAGATTGATTCTGTGAACTTTGACGCTTTGAGTTTTGGCTCTGTTTTTTCCGATCACATGTTTGTTTGTGACTATAAAGACGGTCAGTGGAAAGATCCCGAAATAATTCCTTATCAGCCGATAACCTTGGAGCCTTCGGCGAGAGTGTTTCACTATGGTCAGGCCATTTTTGAAGGCATGAAAGCTTTTAAAGACGAGCAGAATCAGCTTTTTTTATTTCGGCCCGAAGATAATTTTAAGAGATTCAATAGGTCTGCCAAAAGACTTGCGATGCCCGAAGTACCTCAAGAAATTTTTATGGAAGGACTGGATCATCTGGTCAGATTGGAAGAAAAATGGGTAAAATGTGGTATTGGACGTTCACTTTACCTGAGACCCTTCATGATTGCAACTGACGCGGCCATTTCAGCAGCACCTTCTAAGAATTACAAATTTTTAATTATTGCTTCTCCAGCTGGAGTTTACTATTCCAGCGAAGTGAGGGTGCTCATTGCAGAGAAATACAGCCGCGCAGCTGACGGTGGAATTGGGTTTACTAAGGCGGCAGGAAACTATGCTGCACAATTTTATCCTACTTCTTTGGCCCATCAAAAAGGCTACCAACAAGTGATTTGGACCGATTCCAATTCGCATGAATATGTAGAGGAAGCTGGAACAATGAACGTCTTTTTTAGAATTGGGGACACCTTGTTAACCGCTCCAACCAGTGATCATATTCTTGACGGAATTACTCGGAAAAGTGTTTTACAATTGGCGGAAGACTTGGGAATTCCGACAGAAGTTAGACGTATCTCGGTTAAGGAAATCAAAGATGCCGCCAGAAGTGGCGAGTTAAAGGAAATTTTCGGCTCTGGAACAGCTGCCGTAATTAATCCCATTTGTGGTTTCGAGCATGCTCAAGAATACTTCGAGCTAAAAATGTCGGACAATTCTTATGCGACGATTCTGAAAAATCGCTTGACGGCCATACAGCACAATTGCGCTGACGATCCTCACCAATGGAGACATTTGGTGCCTTAAACCTACTGATTAAGTACTGCAGCAATATCGGGTTTAAAATAGTTTGGACCCTTGAGCACCTTTCCATCTTCTCGATAAATAGGCAGCCCGTCCTCACCTAATTTACTCATATTACTCGCTTGAATAGCGTGAAACACTTCCTCGATTTTGTCCTGAAGCCCATGCTCAATGATTGTTCCGCACAAAATATAGAGCATATCGCCCAAAGCATCGGCGACCTCGACTAAGTTGCCTTCATTGGCCGCTTGGAGGTATTCCTCGTTTTCCTCTTGCATGAGATCAAATCGCAGCTGATGTTTCCTTGCACCAATATCGGCGCGAGGCTCATTGAGGTAGTCCAAATTGAAGGCTTTATGAAAAGTTTTTACTGCTTCTATTTTTTGAATCATCTTATAAGGTTTTACATAATTTTCTTAATCAACCATGAAGGCACAATCTTCAGTACCCAAGCAATTAACGTCCAGCGCTTAGAGATATAAACCCGTCGTCTTTTGCATTTGATTGCTCTGTAAATCTGACCCACAGCCTTGTTCAAGGGGGACATCCAAAAAATGTCATCACCTAGAGCCATTCTTGTATCTAAGAAACCAGGGCGGATGTCCGTGACATGTACTTTGCTCGAAGCAACTTCCTTTGTTTTGAGATAAAGGGATTCGAGATAGTTAACTTGAAAAGCCTTGGAAGCAAAATAGGCTGGAGAGTGTCGATTACCTCTTAGCGATGCGATTGAAGAAATCCCTACCAAATGCCCAAATCCTTGCCTTTTGAACAACAAAAAACTCAAATCATAAATCTTCGTAGCGGAACAAACATTAGTTGCGATAGTGTCGCTTTCCATTTCCCAAATTAATTCAGGATTCTCATATCCTACCCCTGCGCAGTGGACTATCAGATCAATGGTTCCAAAATCCCTAACCATATCGGCAAAATTATTTTCAACGGAAGACAAATCTTGGATATCAAAGGCGCGATAAGACAATTGAGGGAATTCAAGGCATAATTCTTTGAGCAACTCTTCTCTTCGACCTGTTATCTTGACTTTGTACCCGTCCTGCGATAGACTTATAGCCAGTTCTCGTCCAATTCCAGAAGATGCTCCAAATACGATTGCGTTCATTCCGCTAAAAATAACTATTTTTAACGACATTCAATAAGCCTGTATGTTTAGCCAAGGTCAAATCCTTTTCGGAATTCTTTTCGCCATCGCATTTACTGTTTTGGCAATATTTGCTTATCGCAAAGATGCAGTGCTGCACAGAAAATACTACAAAGGGAGTCTTTGGGTATTGGCCGCATTTATTTCCTTTATCGGTTTAATCGCATGTATTAAATTTTTTCTAGGATGATCAAAGGACTGGTTTTCGTCTTTGTAGGAGGAGGGCTGGGTAGTGTTGTTCGGTTTTTGATTGGCAAAAGTTTGAATCAATCCATTCCTTATGGCACCTTTGTGGTGAATATGGTCGGCAGTCTTCTTATCGGTTTGGCCATGGGTTATATTCTCAGAGAGGGCACTAGTCAAAATAACATCCATCTTTTGTTAATTGCTGGATTTTGCGGAGGATTCACAACCTTCTCTGCTTTTGCTTTCGAAAATTATGCTTTTATAAAAAATGGAGACCTTCTTCACTTTGCGTCCTATGCCTTATTGAGTTTAGCACTTGGCATTGTCGCAGTGGTATTCGGAATTTTTCTCAGTAAGTTTCTTCCTTCATAAACTTTTTTACCCCAGCTTTAATTTCTCTTTCTAGATAATTCTGAAGGGGAACAAGAGGGCATGAATATTTAGAATTGTAGGCACAGTAAGGATTATAGGCCTTGTTAAAATCCAAGGTTATGGTGTCGGTAGGTGGAATGTCTAGATCGATATAACGCCCACCTCCGTAAGTTTCTATTCCGTTGGTTTTATCTAAAAAAGGGAGGAACAAATGATTAGCATACTCTTCCGTTTGCATTAATCTCTCGCTTTGATAAACTTCCAAGACATAGGGGACTCCCTCAATTTCAAAATTCAGAATCCCAAAGACCCGATACTTATCAATACGCTCCCTGGTGGTAGGCATGTCAAACCAATCCGAATCAGGAGTTCTGGTCAAAACCGCTTCTACAGCATAAATAGTATTAAAAGGAAAAAAATCTAATCCTTTGAAAGTTTTTAAGTCTTTCTCCGTCAAAGGAGATGTTGTAGCATCTTTAAACTCGGCGTTCAATTCTTTTTGAAAGTCAGTTTGCTGAACGCCCGAACCTCGCTGTCCTCCGCAAGACATAGCTACTAATAGTCCTAAAAATAGTACCTTTTTCATCTTACATGTTTCTTCTGTATTGACCTCCTACCTCAAACAAGGCGTTTGTTATTTGCCCTAAAGAGCAGTATTTGCATACTTCCATCAATTCTTCAAATATGTTGTCTCCTGCAACGGCTTTTTGCTGAAGCACCTTAAGCATGGCCTTAGAATCGAATTGACGGTGCAAAGCTCTAAGGGTATGAATTTGCGCTTGTTTTTCTTGTTCTGTAGCTCTAATCACCTCTGCTGGCAAAATGGTCGGACTACCTTTACTGCTCAAAAAAGTATTGACGCCAATGATGGGGTATTCTCCAGAATGTTTCAAAGTCTCATAATGCAAACTTTCCTCTTGAATTCTCGAACGCTGGTACATGGTTTCCATAGCGCCCAATACACCTCCCCGTTCAGTAATTCTATCGAACTCGAGAAGAACTGCTTCCTCAACCAAGTCGGTCAATTCTTCAATGATGAAAGAACCTTGAACTGGGTTTTCATTTTTAGCCAATCCAAGCTCTTTGTTGATAATCAATTGTATGGCCATGGCCCGACGTACTGATTCTTCGGTAGGAGTTG
This sequence comes from Bacteroidota bacterium, assembly GCA_027592025.1. Classification (GTDB taxonomy): domain Bacteria; phylum Bacteroidota; class Bacteroidia; order Flavobacteriales; family Flavobacteriaceae; genus JALRKI01. The sequence goes on along the minus strand of JAQCIQ010000016.1, from coordinate 7,748 downwards.
TAATGGCTTCGTCGTAAGCATTGGTATGGAGGGAATTACAATTGTCATATATGGCGTAGAGCGCTTGTAATGTAGTTCTGATGTCATTAAAGTCAATCTCCTGAGCGTGCAAGCTGCGTCCAGAAGTTTGGATATGATATTTGAGCATCTGGGCACGGTCGTTGGCATGGTATTTTTTTGCCATGGCCTTGGACCAAATTTTTCTTGCCACCCTTCCAATGACTGCATATTCAGGATCTATTCCATTGGAAAAGAAAAAAGAGAGGTTTGGCCCAAAATCGTCAATCGACATGCCTCGGCTCAAATAATATTCAACATAGGTAAAACCATTGGACAGCGTGAGTGCCAATTGGGTAATGGGATTAGCGCCAGCCTCGGCGATGTGATATCCAGAAATGGATACAGAGTAAAAGTTTCTAATTTGATTCTGAATGAAATACTCTTGCACATCACCCATCAATCGCAAGGCAAATTCTGTCGAAAAAATACAGGTGTTTTGCGCCTGATCTTCTTTTAAGATATCGGCTTGGACAGTACCTCGTACTTGAGACAGGGTTTGTCTCTTAATACGGTCATAAATATTTTTAGGCAATACTTGATCTCCAGTTATTCCCAATAGCATTAAGCCCAATCCATCGTTGCCTTCTGGCAAATCTCCACTGTAAGACGGTTGTTTACTGCCCTTAGATTTGAAAATTGTTTTGATCTTTTCCCCTACTTCGGCTTCTAAATTGTTTTCTTTTATGTACAATTCACATTGTTGATCAATTGCGGCATTCATAAAAAAGCCCAACAACATAGGAGCTGGACCATTAATGGTCATGCTCACTGAGGTCATAGGGTTTATCAGATTAAATCCTGAGTAGAGTTTTTTGGCATCGTCTAAACAACAAATGCTGACCCCGGCGTTACCTATTTTTCCATAAATGTCTGGTCGCTCATCGGGATCGTTGCCATAAAGAGTCACGCTGTCAAATGCTGTTGACAACCGCTTGGCAGGCATGGCCTTACTCACATAATGAAAACGCTTGTTCGTTCTTTCTGGACCACCTTCTCCAGCAAACATTCTGGTGGGATCTTCGCCAGAACGTTTGAAGGGATATAATCCTGCGGTAAAAGGGAAAGACCCCGGCACATTTTCTTGAAGCATCCATTGTAACAAATCTCCCCACGCCTCGTATTTGGGCAAAGCCACCCTAGGAATGTCATTATGAGAGAGGGATTTGGTATGGGTTTCGATGGAAATAATTTTGCCCCGTACCTCAAAGTCATAGCGAGGAGATCGGTATTGGGCTTTTGTAGATTCCCAATTCAACAACATTTCCCAGTAGTGCGGATCCAGGTCTAATTTGATTTTTGCAAAATGCTTCAATAAACTATTGACCGTTTCAACATCTGCTGAGTTCATCATCTGCTCTTTGTTGAGTGCTAAGCCTGAAGGCGATTTCTCGGGCAAAAAACCAGAAATAGCATAAATCGACTGATAAATACCAAACAGCTTTTGAGCAATTGAAGACTGTTCGCGTACTTTATCATTATAGTGTCGAATAGATTCGGTAATTTCAGACAAATACCGCACGCGTGAAGGCGGTATAACAAATCGGTTCTCGTCTGGGGTTAATGGAATTTCTAAACTGGATTCAAATTTGCCAACGACTTTATCATTCAACAACCTCATCAAGTGACGGTAGAGCACATTCATCCCATAGTCGTTGAACTGAGAAGCCATCGTCCCATAAACGGGAAGCATCTCGTCCTTATCATCCCATAAATTGTGATTTCTGCGGTATTGTTTTTTGACGTCACGAAGTGCGTCCAAAGCGCCTCTTTTATCAAATTTGTTTATCGCCACCACATCGGCAAAGTCAAGAATGTCTATTTTCTCGAGCTGCGTTGCCGCACCAAATTCAGGTGTCATGACATAAAGCGACACATCGCTGTGTTCCAGAATTTCGGTATCTGATTGTCCAATGCCTGAGGTCTCCAGAATGATCAAATCGTAATTGGCTACTTTTAGGACGGACAGGGCGTCATTTACGTGTTTCGAAAGGGCCAAATTCGATTGTCTTGTGGCCAAACTTCTCATGTAGACCCTAGAGTCGTTGATGGCATTCATTCGAATTCTATCGCCTAAAAGCGCTCCCCCTGTTTTCCTTTTCGAAGGATCGACGGAAACTATTCCAACGGTTTTTTCGGGAAAATCGCGTAAAAATCTTCTGACCAATTCATCGACTAAGCTCGATTTACCAGCGCCACCAGTGCCAGTGATTCCTAAAACTGGGGTTTTGGATTGTTCAGAATCTTTTCTCACTTTAGCAATGGACACTGCATGTTTTTCTGCAAAATTTTCTGCTGCAGAAATCATTCGGGCAATGGCTACTGAGTTTTTATCTTTGATATTGAGCTCCGAATCGCCAATATCGTCTCCCAAAGGAAAATCCGATTTTTCAACCAAATCGTTAATCATACCTTGTAAACCCAACTCTCGACCGTCGTCTGGAGAATATATACGGGTGATGCCATAATCCATCAAAGCTTTTATTTCAGCTGGAAGAATAACTCCTCCCCCTCCTCCGAAAATTTTGATATGACCTGCTCCTCGTTCTTGGAGCAAATCGTACATGTATTTAAAATATTCATTGTGACCTCCCTGATAAGACGTCAATGCGATGGCATTAGCATCTTCTTGAATGGCCGTGTTGACCACTTCATCCACACTGCGATCGTGCCCCAAATGAATCACCTCAACACCTGTAGATTGAATGATGCGTCGCATGATGTTGATGGCGGCATCGTGTCCGTCAAAAAGTGATGCAGCGGTTACAATGCGAATTTTGTTTTTTGGCTGATAAGGTTTGACGGGATTCATATATCCTATTTGGTTATGGGGGTTAAAATTACGGATTTCTCAAATACCCTCAACACCAATAAAAATGGGCGATTCGATTAATTACCCGTTTTACCCATAAGAAATTGGGCCATTTGTTCTTGAATCACCTGAGCTTGACGCCTTGCTGCTTTAGCAAAATCTCCCTCACTACTCGCATAAAGAATGTCACGGGACGAATTGACCAAAAGCCCAACATTTGGAGTCATTGCCTCACGACAGACTGCCTCCAGATCGCCACCCTGAGCACCTATTCCAGGCACCAAAAGAAAACTATCGGGTAACATGCTACGAATTTGACCGAGCTGCTCTGTTTTTGTGGCACCAACGACATACATCAGTCGATCACTATTTTTCCATTGCTTAGACGTCTTAATGACCTTGAGAAACAAGGCTTCATCATCGACCGATTTGGTTTGAAAATCGAAAGCACCTTGATTAGAAGTCAATGCTAATAGAATGGCATATTTGCCGTCAAAGGTCAAAAATGGCTCGACTGAATCAGCACCCATGTATGGTGCAACGGTGACACTGTGAAAACCTAAGGTATCAAAAAATGCTTTGGCATAACGCTCGCTGGTGTTTCCAATATCCCCTCGCTTAGCATCGGCAATAGTGAAGTGGTTTGGATACTTTTCATTGAGATACGTAATGGTTTTCTCTAATGCCATCCATCCCTTCACCCCATGTGCTTCATAGAATGCCGTATTGGGTTTGAAAGCGACACAAAGATCGTGAGTGGCGTCAATGATGGCCTGATTAAACGCAAAAATGGGGTCTTCCTCCTGCAACAAGTGCTTTGGTATTTTGTCCAAATCAACGTCTAATCCGATGCATAAAAAGGATTGTTTTTTGAAAATTTGAGCGCTGATATCTTTAATCGTCATCGTTTAAATCGTATTATTCGAGTCTTTTAATTTTTCAGTATTTTCAGCCAACATCAATTCGTCCAAAAGTCTTTGGATGTCGCCATTCATCACGTTTTGCAGGTCGTATAAGGTCAACCCAATTCTATGGTCAGTCACCCGACCTTGGGGATAGTTGTAAGTTCTAATTTTGGCCGATCGGTCTCCTGTGGAAACCATGCTCTTGCGTTTTTCTGAATCTGCTGCCATTTTTTTTGCCAATTCCGCTTCGTATAATCTGGATCGCAAGACTTTTAATGCTTTCTCCAAATTTTTATGTTGTGACTTTTGATCTTGACAACTGACAATAATTCCTGTGGGCTCGTGGTGCAACTTAATGGCAGAATAGGTCGTGTTGACCGACTGCCCCCCTGGGCCTGTCGATGTGGTGCGCTCGATGCGAACATCCTGCATGTCCAGTTCTACGTCAAATTCTTCGGCCTCTGGCAGTACAATTACCGTCGCTGCGCTGGTATGAACGCGACCTTGGGTTTCCGTTTGAGGCACGCGTTGCACTCGGTGAACTCCTGCTTCAAACTTCATGATGCCGTAAACATCTTCGCCGTTCACCTCAAAGATTACTTCTTTAAATCCACCTGAAGTGCCTTCGTTGCTATCGACCATGCTCACGTTCCAGCCACGACCTTCACAATATTTCACATACATTCGGAATAAATCTCCCGCAAAAATACTCGCCTCATCTCCACCAGCACCTGCTCTGATTTCCATCATTGCATTTTTGGTATCTTCAGGACTCTTTGGAATGAGCATGAACTTAATGGCTTCTTCCAACTCTGGAAGTTTTTCTTTGGCATCGTCCAACTCCATTTTGGCCATTTCAACCATTTCTGGATCCGAACCATCGGCTATAATTTCTTCGGCCTCTTGAATGTTGGCCGTCAATTTTTCATAAACAATGCCAACCTCAACCAATTTCTTAAGGTCCTTGTATTCCTTGTTCAACTGGATGTAACGCTTCTGATCTGCAATAACATCAGGCTGAATGATCAAATCATTGATCTCGTTAAAGCGTTGTTTTACTATTCGGATTTTTTCTATCATGCGGCAAGCATTGAGGTAGTAAATTTATAACTATTTGAAGGATTGAAGTCTAGAAACTTTTGGTCAGCGCTAATGGTAGTCAAATGTACCGTATTTGCTTTCAATCGTTAGTCTCTTTTTAGGGGATGATTCCACGCGACCGATGACTTGAGCAGCTACGCCAAAAGATTCAGAAATGGCTATGATGTCATCGGCAATCTCGGGAGAGACATACAACTCCATGCGATGACCACAATTGAACACCTGATACATTTCCTTCCAATCCGTCTTTGATTGCTCCTGAATGAGTTTGAACAACACCGGCACTTCAAAAAGATGGTCTTTAATCACATGAACATCATTCACAAAATGCAACACTTTGGTTTGGGCCCCACCGCTGCAGTGAACGATCCCGTGAATGTCTGACGAATTGTATTTCTCCAAAAGTTTTTTAACAATCGGCGCGTAAGTTCTGGTGGGTGAAAGCACCAATTTCCCGGCATCCAATGGCACTCCATCCACTGAATCGGTGAGTTGAATTTGTCCAGAATAAACCAATTCTTCAGGAACAGAGTCATCATAACTTTCTGGGAATAGCGCAGCCAAAGTTTTGTGAAACACATCGTGGCGCGCGGAGGTCAATCCATTGCTGCCCATGCCACCATTGTATTGCGTTTCGTAGGTCGCTTGACCCGAAGAAGCCAATCCAACGATAACATCTCCTGGAGTAATGTTGGCGTTATCAATAACATCCGAGCGCTTCATTCGGGCGGTCACTGTGGAGTCGACGATGATGGTTCGAACCAAGTCGCCGACATCGGCAGTCTCCCCACCTGTGCTGTGAATTTGAATGCCGTGATTTTTGAGATCGGCAATCAACTCCTCAGTGCCTTCGATGATGGCTGCAATTACGGATCCTGGAATCAAATTTTTATTTCTTCCTATGGTAGAAGAAATTAAGATGTTTTCAGTTGCACCAACACAAATTAGGTCGTCAAGATTCATGATTAAGGCATCTTGGGCAATGCCTTTCCAGACGGTCATGTCGCCTGTGGTCTTCCAATACATGTAGGCCAAGGCGCTTTTTGTTCCTGCCCCATCGGCATGCATGATGATGCAATACTCGGGATCGTTGGTCAAATAATCCGGCACGATCTTACAAAATGCTTTGGGAAAGAGGCCTTTGTCGGTGTTCTTTATAGCCTCATGAACCTCAGATTTGGTAGCAGAAACTCCGCGTTGATCATAGCGGGAATGGGTGAAATTGGACATACGATAGCGCTCTTCTGCAAAGGTAACATAATAAATGAAAAACGCCCGATGAGAATAGCATCCTCATCGGGCGTTGGAGAAACAATTGTTTTACTTGGTAAACAACAATTCTCTGTATTTGGGCATTGGCCAAATTTCATCGTCAATCAGCAATTCTAACTTATCGCAATGGTATCTGATGGTATCGAAATAAGGTTTGACCTTGTAACAATAACTGTCTGCTTTGGCTTCGGCGTCATTAATCAAATTGGCTTCCTTGCGTTGGTTGATCAAATTGGTAACTCCGGAGTTGATGGCAGCGACTCTGGCTGAGATGTCTTCGATGAGAATCAATTGTTCTGCAGCGTGCTTTTTAAATGAAGTTCCGTAAATGTCCTTCAGGCCTTTTACGTTTTCAATCAAGGTGTTTTGATATTTCAGGGCAGTCGGGATCACGTGATTGCGCGCAACATCTCCCAACACCCGGGCCTCTATTTGAACTCTTAGGGTATATTCTTCGATTTCAATTTCGTGACGTGCCTCAATTTCAACTTTATTCATCACACCTAGCGATTCATAAAGTTCAATTGTTGCGGGAGCGATTTCCACTTTCAAAGCTTCGGGGGTTGTTTTGTTATTACTTAGTCCGCGTTTTTTAGCTTCCTTTTCCCAAGCGTCGCCATAGCCATTGCCTTCAAACAAAATGCGCTCAGAAGACTTGATGTATTCACGCAACACATTGAAAATTGCATCGTCCTTTTTCATGTCCTTTTTATCGATCAGCGCATCAACATCCTTCTTAAAGATTTGTAGTTGCTTGGCAATAATTGAGTTGAGTACCGTCATAGGCTTGGCACAATTGGCCAATGATCCTACGGCACGGAACTCAAACTTGTTCCCAGTGAACGCAAACGGAGAGGTTCTGTTTCGGTCTGTATTGTCCAATAAAATTTCTGGAATTTTACCTACAACGTTTAGTTTTAAATCTGTCTTTTCCTCTGGTGTCAGTTTGCCTTTGGTCACCTCTTTCAAACCTTTCAGTACACCCGTCAACTGAGATCCGATAAATACTGAAATGATAGCAGGTGGTGCTTCGTTGGCGCCCAAGCGATGGTCATTACTGGCAGAAGCAATCGATGCGCGGACCAGCTCTTCGTTATCGTTCACCGCTTTGATGGTGTTGACGAAAAAGGTCAAAAACTGCAAATTGCTCATCGGTGTTTTACCAGGACTGAGCAAATTCACCCCAGTATCTGTACTCAAACTCCAGTTGTTGTGTTTTCCCGACCCATTGACTCCTGCAAAAGGTTTTTCGTGCATCAGTACTTTAAAATTATGTCTGGAACCGACGCGATTCATGATGTCCATGATCAAGGAATTGTGGTCCACAGCCAAATTGGCTTCTTCATAAATGGGGGCCAACTCAAACTGATTTGGAGCCACCTCATTGTGTCTGGTCTTAACAGGAATTCCGAGTTTCATGCATTCCATTTCCAGGTCCATCATAAAAGACATCACTCGGGCAGGAATGCTCCCAAAATAATGGTCATCCAGTTGTTGACCCTTTGCTGGTGCATGACCAAGTAAAGAGCGACCAGTTAAAACGATATCGGGACGAGATGCGGCAAGAGCGCTGTCAACCAAAAAATATTCTTGTTCCCAAC
>JAQCIQ010000015.1 GCA_027592025.1 Bacteroidota bacterium | reverse complement strand
ATAACATTCCAAAGGCTACCAACACACCCATAATAGCACCCGAAGCGCCAACCATAGATCGATCGCCTCTCACAATATCTAGATTCATTAATTTCGTAATCAAATCATCTGAAAAACCAGCATTCTGGAGATCTGTCAAATGCGGCATCACTTGAAAGTAATAAACCACAAAACTCAAAAAGACAGCTCCCAGCCCACAAGACAAGTAAAAGAACAAAAATTTCCTTTGACCCATTACCCGTTCAACAGTTGTGCCAAACATCCAAAGCGCAAACATATTGAACAAGATGTGCTCAAAACCTCCATGCATAAACATATGAGTAACCAGTTGCCAAGGCCTAAACAAGTCGTTGTGAGGGAAATAAAGAGCAAACCACTCAAAAAACAAATCCTTATTTCCCAGAAAAAAGGCACCCGCAAAAACAATAAGGTTGATGAAAATTAAATGTTTAACGGTATCGCTAATTCCTCTCATAGTAAATGAATTAAAAGCTTTGATCGATGTCTTCGAGTGACCAAGTAGAAAATGTTGGTTTTTGATCTGGCGACATATTGGGTGCCTGGCAGGCAAATAGCTTGTCGAGCAGATCTATTTGCTCTTCTTGCCCTAGCACTTTTCCTGAAGCAACAGCTAGAGATTTGGACATGGCCGTGGCTAATAAGTCGGACTGGCTGAAATGATGATCCGAGTTTTCGGATATGGCCGTCTCGATCAAACGATCTAAAACAGAACCAACTTCAGACTCGGGAACAATGGTCGGGATTCCCGTTAGCACCAGACGATCTGTTCCTTCAAACTGAAAGCCAATATGATCCAAACTGTCGCGCAATTCCTCAATGACCAATTTTTCTTGCTGGTTAAAATCCAAATCTACAGGGAAGAGCAATTGTTGAGAATTGCCCTTAGCATTGCTAAGTTTGTGCAATATTTCTTCATAGAGCACCCTTTGATGAGCCCTATTTTGGTGAACTAACAACAAGCCTTTTTTGAGTGGTTTGACAATATACTTGCGATGCAACTGAAAACACTTGGCCTGCAACTGCTCTGGAGCATCAAAAGCTGCTAACTGACTGCTGGTGTCATTGTCAAAATCCATTGAATCACCTTCTTCTGAATTTGAAGACGATTGTAAGCCTATGTATAAACTGTCCCAGTTTCCATTTGATGTTTTGTTTGCTTTAAATGCAGATTCCTTTGGAGAGGGTTCAAATGGATTGAAATTTTGATTGACCGAAACCTCTGGTGTGACGGCATCTTGTTTCATGGTACTGTACGAAGGACCAAGATCAACTTTACCCTCAAAATCCAAGACTGGAGCGATTTGGTATTGGCCTAAACTGTGTTTAACTGACGCTCTTAAAATTGCATAAATACTATGATCATCCTCAAACTTAATTTCGGTCTTTGTAGGATGAATGTTGATGTCAATTGTTTGAGGGTCAACCTTTAAAAACAAAAAATAACTGGGTCGAAACTGAGGTGCTAACAAACCTTCAAAGGCGTTCTCTATGGCATGACCGAGATAAGGATTTTTGATGTATCTGTTGTTGACAAACAAAAGTTGTTCTGACTTGCTCCTTTTCGCGTGACTTGGTTTTCCAACAAAACCGGACACTTCAACCAGGTCAGTATCCTCGCTAATGGGGACCAGTTTATCACTGATTTTTTGACCGAAAATTCCAACTATTCGCTGCTTTAGATTGGAAATTGGAAGATGAAACAATTCGGTGCCATTGTGATTCAATACAAATTTAATCTGCTCGTGAGCCAGAGCAACCCGGTGAAATTCGTCCACTATATGCCTAAATTCAACGACAGCTGATTTTAAAAAATTGCGCCGTGCAGGAATGTTGAAAAACAAATTCTTAACCGATACAGAAGAACCTGTCGAACAGGTTGTCACCCCTTGGTCGATGACTTTGCTTCCTTCCATTTTGATGAGACAACCGACCTCATCGGCGGGACGTTTAGTTTTTAATTCCACTTGAGCCACAGCAGCAATACTTGCCAAAGCCTCTCCTCTAAAACCTTTTGTGTTCAAATTGAATAAGTCTTCGGCCGATTTAATTTTTGAAGTGGCGTGACGTTCAAAGCTCAAACGCGCGTCGGTAGGACTCATACCTGTGCCATTGTCAATGACCTGGATCAGGGTCTTTCCAGAGTCCTTGACTACGAGCTGAATGACAGTTGACTTAGCGTCGATAGCATTTTCGAGCAGCTCTTTTACCACTGAGGCCGGCCGTTGAACCACCTCGCCAGCTGCAATCTGATTGGCCACATGATCGGGCAATAATTTGATGCAGTCTGTCATGGTTTAATTCCTGAAAAATATCGATAAATCAAAGTCTAAAATATACAGCACCAGTAAGATTAAAATAACTAAAATTACGAGCATCCGTCGAGAAACACCCCTATTGCCTCTTGTTCTGCTGTTTTTACGATCCTCTCGCCATTGCGAGGCAATGTCACCAGAGTTAGTGATTTCTCGATATTGCTCAAACCGCGAACCCAAAGCAAATGGATTATCGAGTTCTTTCCCCTTGTAGTATCTTGGGGTGTAATTATAGCGCCGGTTTTGGCGTTGTTTAAAAAAGTTAATTCGCAAAACAGAAGATTTGAAAGGACTAAATTAAGCAATTAAAAACAGACATTGAGTCCCATTTTAGAAATACTCAACCTAAATTTTCCTTTTTCAAAAGAGCCATGCGAACGGCTGCCACAGCAGCCTCGCTCCCTTTATTTCCAAGCTTTCCACCTGATCGTGACTGAGCTTGCTCTAAGGTATCGTCCGTAAGAACGCAAAAAATAACTGGTGTCTCTCCTTTCAGATTGAGTTCGGCTATACCATATGAAACAGCTTGGCAAACAAAATCGAAATGGCTGGTTTCGCCCCTAATGACACTCCCAATTGCAATGACCGCGTCAAGATGATTATTTAACATGCTTCTGCATCCGTAAATCAATTCAAAACTTCCTGGTACGTTTGAACGCTGAATGCGGTCTACACTTACGCCGAGTGCCAATAAGGTGTCTAGAGCTCCTTGAAATAGATTTTGAGTAATATCGCCATTCCATTCAGCGACTACAATTCCAATTCGGAGTTGATCCGCCATTGGAATGCGACTAATCGCTTCGGTATGGCGCATGTTTGTTGCCATTATTTCGCCAAGACTTCAGCTTTTCCAATTAGCTCATCAACAGATACAGCCTGATTGCTCATGGGATATTCAAATTTGATGCGCTCAAAATAGGCCAAAGCCAATTCTGCTTTATTGAGTTGCAAGGCGAGTTGACCCGCTTTACTTAAAAACATTGGAGTAGTAAAATCATTTGTCGAGGCTTCGATAGCCTTAACATAGTAATCCAACCCTTCTTCAAGCTGGTTCAGTTGAACAAAAGCATCTCCAATGGCTCCCTTGGCTACAGACTCTAAAAGCAAATCATCAGTATCGAATTCGCTCAGGTACTCGATGGCTTTTGGGTAATTTTTTAAATTCAAATATAAAATACCAGCATAATAGTTCGCCAAATTGCCAGATCCAGTACTGCCATAATTGTCGATAACACCCAACATGCCTGACTTACCGTCTTCACCCTGAAGCGCAAGATTAAATAGAGAATCTTGAGGAGAAGCTATAAAAGCAGCATCAAAAAGAACTTGAGCCTCATACAACACATCGGCTGCTTCAGCGGCTTTAGGAGCGCTTACATATTTGCGATAAGCCAAAGAACCTAATACTAGAATAGCAACAGAAGCGAGAACCGCATAAATGAATTTCTGGTTTTTGATGACCCACATTTCCGTCTTAGAAGCTCCTTGGTCTAAAGTATTAAAAACTCCCGCAGTTGTTGAAGCTTTTTCGAGAGCCTCAATCGCTTCTGATTTAGATTTCGGTTTATATCCGCGTTTCTTGTAAGTTGCCATTAGTATTTATTTGAGCGCAAAAATATAACAAATATCAAGAATTAGAAGTCAAAAATATCGTAATTTCGAACTCAGTGCCTTAGCAGCATTCCTGCATCTATGATTTTAAAGCATCTATCTTTACTCAATTACAAAAACTTCGAACAAAAAAGCTTCGATTTTGGGTCAAAAATCAACTGTATCGTTGGCGATAATGGCAAAGGCAAAACCAATGTTCTCGATGCCATTTATCATTTGTCATTTTGCAAAAGCTATTTTAATCCCATATCTGCTCAAAACATTCGTCATCAGGAAGATTTTTTTGTGATTAATGGCACCTACAATAAGGATGAGAAAGAAGACAAAATTGTAGTGTCATTCAAGCATGGTCAAAAAAAGATTGTCAAAAGAAACAATAAGGCATACGACAGGTTAAGCGACCACATTGGCTTGATACCAGCGGTTATCATTTCCCCTGCGGATCGTGACCTGATAACAGAAGGAAGTGAAACCAGACGAAAATTTATGGACGGCGTTATTGTTCAAAGCAACAAAACCTATTTGGAGCAGCTCATTCACTACCAAAAAATTGTTGCACAAAGAAATGCCTTGCTCAAGTATTTTGCCAAAAACAATACTTACAATCCGTCTAGTATTGAAATTTACAACGATCAAATGGTACAATTGGGTAAGACCATTCATGTCACAAGAAATGAATTCATCAAAAGATTTGGGCCCATATTGACGAAGCACTACGCCGCTATCAGCAGCGGCACTGAGTCTGTCGAATTGATCTATCAAAGTGATTTGAACGATCAGGATTTTGAAACTCTATTGAACAATAACCTTCAAAAAGATCGTATTGCTCAGTTCAGTACAGTTGGAGTTCACAAAGACGATTTGCAATTTATTATTGACGGCTATCCGATCAAAAAATTTGGAAGTCAAGGGCAACAAAAGTCCTTTCTTATAGCACTTAAATTGGCGCAATTCGACTTTATTAAATCCATAAAACAAATCACTCCTTTGCTTCTATTGGATGACATTTTCGACAAGTTGGACGAACAGCGCGTTGGTAAAATCATACAACTGGTTGACGATGATTTTTTTGGGCAGATTTTTATTAGCGACACCCATCACGACCGGACCGAAAAGGCAGTCAAAGCAGTTCAGCAATCCTATCAATTCCATTATTTATGAAAAAACTCATCATTATAATTTGTAGTTTTTTTGTTTTTGGATGTGGTCTTCAGAGTTCAGACATTAGCCAATTAGAAGGTTTTTGGGAAATCCAATCCGTTAAAACAGATGGGAAAGTCGTTAAAACTTTTAAGGCCAGTTTCAATATCGATCACTACGCCTTCGGAGATTCACTATCGGGCGTTTTTCAAAAAGTTGTGCCCCAATTCGATGGAAATTTTAAAGCATCAGAAAATCAGAGTGTATTTTCAATCCGTAAAGAGGACCATCGTTGGTGGATCTATCAAAAAAACTTAATTGACAGCTTTCGCATGCAAGTTGTAACATTGACCAACGACAAGCTAATTTTGAGGAAAGACTCCACCACGACTGAATACACCTACAGACGTTTTGAACCCATAATGCTGCAGGAGGAATGAGTCAATCACGAGATGGTAAAAAATTGGAAGACATCTTAGGGTCTTTTGTTGAGCAAAAACAGCTTAAAACTGGGCTAAACAAGGTTCGGGCTGAAGTGGCTTGGAAAGAGGTCATGGGAGCAGGGGTCAATCACTACACCACTAGCATTTCATACAGAAACAAGTGCCTACATGTGATTCTCAGTTCTTCTGTGCTTCGCGAAGAATTGAGCTATGGCAAGCAAAAAATAATCTCTCTTTTAAACGAACATCTGGGTGACCAATTGATCGAAGATCTCTTTTTAAAATGATCAAACTATTAACAGTTCTTATTATGACAAGCCAAGCACCACCTGGGCAAACTTTAACTCTTTGTGATTTCAGCCAAGCGTCTGAAATAGAATCATGGTCCATTGTGGATGACAGAATCATGGGAGGAAAATCTCAAGGACAAATACTCTCCACTTCCAAAGGAATTGGTTTATTCAAGGGTCAAGTATCAACCGCCAACAATGGTGGGTTTTCTTCTGTCAGAAAACCTCTACGGGCAAACGTGTCGGACTATGAATTCATTTGCATAAAAATCAAAGGTGACGGCAAGTCCTACCAACTGCGACTCAAAGAAAAATCTTCTGATCAATATTCATTCATTCAAAATGTCAAAACAACAGGTGAATGGGAAATTGTAGAATTGTTGTTGAGTGATTTCTATCCAGTCTTTAGAGGACGCCGTTTGTCTCTGCCCAATTTTGAGGGTAAGTCATTAAGTGAACTGGCGTTCTTGATAGGCAATAAAGTCAATGAAAGTTTTGACTTCCAAATTGATACCATTTACCTCAAATAAAAACACCCGCGAATAGCGGGTGCTGGATCACTCAAAATATCCTAAAAATTGTTCGCGTCCAGAAAAATGAAAAGCGCTTTCAATGGCCGCGTTCTCATCGCTGTCACTGCCGTGAACGGCGTTTTCACTAATTGAAGTGGAAAACAAGTTTCTGATCGTCCCTTCGGCAGCATCGGCTGGATTTGTGGCGCCAATCAGAGTTCTAAAATCTTCTACGGCATTTTCTTTTTCAAGAATTGCAGAAACGATCGGTCCACTTGTCATGTAGGCCACTAACTCCCCAAAAAATGGTCTTTCTTTGTGAACTGCATAGAATGCCTCAGCGTCAGCTGTTGTCAATTGTGTCATTTTTAACGCGACGATTCTAAAACCAGAAGAACTGATTTTATGAAGAATTGCACCGATATGACCGTTTCTTACCGCATCGGGTTTAAGCATGGTAAATGTTCTATTTGTTGCCATATTGTTTTTTTTATTGGGCGCAAAAGTAAGAGTTTATGTTTGAAAGACCTAAACAGTTAGTTACTAAAAAACCCAAGATGTTCTGCTTTTATGTGATTGGATAAATTGTATCTTAGCGTCTATGTCAAAAAATCAGCAACAAGAGATTCATACCTTGCTCGAAAAACCTTCCAAAATTGTATTGGTAGGTCACCAAAACCCTGACGGCGATGCCATTGGCTCTGCCTTAGGCTTAAGTCATTACCTCTGTCAATTTGGGCATCACGTTACTGTGATTGTTCCCAATGATTTTCCCAGTTTCTTGAAATGGCTGCCTCAGGCTTCAGACATTTTAGTTTACGACACTCAAGCGTCGGAATGTGACTCTTGTTTTCATGAGGCTGACATCGTCTTTATCTTAGATTTTAATGCTCCCCATAGAGCAGGACTGGTCAGCAAAGCTTTGGAAAATTTTCAAGGTGTCAAAGTAATGATTGACCACCACCAGCAACCTTCGGATTATGCCGATTACGTGATAACCGATACAGCAATGAGCTCGACATGTGAAATGGTTTATCATTTCATCGCATCAAAAAATCCCGATGTCATTAGTCCAGAAATAGCGAATTGCCTGTACCTAGGAATCATGACTGATACGGGTTCTTTTAAATTCAGTATTACAACCAGTACTACACATCGCGTAGTGGCTACTCTCATTGACAAAGGAGCTGCCAGTACCGCAATTCATGAAAAAGTCTATGACACTAATCGATTAAAAAGCCTTCAACTGCTCGGTCGGGCACTACAAAATTTAAAAATTGTTTCAACCCAAAGAACGGCATACATCACCTTGTCTCAACAGGATTTGGACGATTGTGATTACCAAAAAGGTGATACAGAAGGTATTGTAAATTACGCTTTGTCGCTGCAGAATGTTATTTTTGCAGCTATATTTATAGAACAAAAAGACGAAAATTTGGTTAAAATATCTCTGAGATCAAAGGGTGATTTCGACGTCAATTCGTTCTCAAGAAAATATTTCGACGGAGGAGGACATAAAAATGCCGCAGGAGGCAAAAGTTTAAGGTCATTAGAAGCCACGGAAAACTATTTTTTAAAGGTTTTAGCAAGTCATCAAAAAGAATTGTCCCAATGAAAAGGTTAATGTTTCTGTTCGGATTGCTAGCTGTCTTGAGTTGCAAGCATCAGGAAGCCAGACGTCCTGTTGATCACAGCAAAACAGATCGATTTGAACAATCAGTAGAACGGGCCAAAAATCGTTATGCCGCTGAATCAGAAGCCATTAAATCCATTATGGATATGTTACCTCAATCCAAGTTTATTCCGTCAGAAAGCGGATTTTGGTACAGCATAACAGAAAATACTTATGCTGACGATTACAGACCCCAATTCGGAGACACCATCAATTTTGATTTAAGCATTGCTTACTTGAACGGCAATTTGGTTTATCCTGAAGAGAGTACTGCCAATCAAAACTATGTCATGGATCAAGAAGCGCTATTTAAAGGACTAAGAGAAGGATTGAAACTGATGTCTGCTGGGCAAAAAGCCGAGTTTTTGATTCCATCTCAATTAGCCTATGGCTACTATGGCGACGGCGATTTGGTAGGTCCCAATGTTCCGCTCCGTTGCAAAGTATTTTTAAAAAGTATCACCCAAAACAAAAATTAAATCATTCAAAGATGAAAAATTACATTCTATTTTTAGCCGTCTTAGGACTTTTGAGCAACACCTCTTGTAAGGAAAAATACCCCGACTTGCCAGATGGACTTTATGCGGAATTTGTCACCAATAAAGGGGTCATGATTGCAGAACTCTATTACGACAAAACTCCTGTAACCGTAGCCAACTTCGTGGCCTTAGCAGAAGGTAAACACCCTCAGGTTAGCCAACAATACATGAACAAACCCTATTACAACGGCATCATTTTCCACCGCGTCATCAACAACTTCATGATTCAAGGGGGTGATCCAAAAGGAACGGGAAGCGGAAGTCCAGGATATAGTTTTGGCGATGAGTTTGATCCCGAACTCAAGCATGACCAGCCTGGAATTTTGTCCATGGCCAATTCAGGACCGTCAACCAATGGCAGCCAGTTTTTTATTACCGAAATCCCTACACCTCATTTGGACAACCGACATACGGTTTTTGGCAAATTGGTCATGGGCTTGGATATCCAAGATAGTATTTCAAATTTAGCAACGACCAGAGACAAACCAAATGATCCAGTTGTAATTGAACAATTGAACATCATAAGAAAAGGCAGTAAAGTCAAATCCTATGACGCCTTGAAGGCTTGGAACGAGGAATTGCCTCGAATGGAAAAACGCGCTGAAGAGGCTGCTGAAAAGGCAATAAAACTGAGAGAAGAAGCCGATGCATTGTCCATAAAAGCTGCGAAAGAATTACTTCCTACTCTAAACGACTATATTTCTAAGGCGAAGACCAACGCCTCAGGACTTAAGGTTTACGTTATTACTCCTGGGAAAGGCGAAAAGTTAACCACTGGAAGCATGGCCCAAGTTTTTTATGAAGGGTACTTTGCAGACGGCTTTTTGTTTGATTCCAACCGCAAGGAATGTGAAGAACGCTACGGCAAATTCAATCCTGAAAAAGAGCAAATGGGCATGTACGAGGCTGCCGCTATGAAAGTCTCTCCAGATGCCCAGTTGATTTCAGGCTTCAAAGAGGCCTTAGCTGGCATGAAAGTTGGCGAAAAATCCTTCTTCTATGTGCCTTCTCATTTGGCCTATGGTGCAAGCGGACGAGGATTTATTCCACCCAACACCGATTTAACTTTCATCATAGAAATTGTTGATGTGAATTAGACACATTAATCAAGTTTCAGGGATAGTTTTAATTCCAATATTTATGCCAATTGACCGGCTATAAAGGCTGTGGTCCAAGCTGCTTGAAAATTGAAGCCACCTGTAATGCCGTCAATGTCTAACACTTCTCCAGCGAAGTAAAGACCTCGGCACGACTTACTGGACATTGTTTTTAGGTTGATGCTGCTTAGAGCGACACCACCGCATGTGACAAACTCTTCTTTGAAGGTAGTTTTTCCAGAAACGGAATAGAGGTCATTGGCCAAAAGTTCGGCGAGTTGTCTGCCCTTTTTCTTGCTAAGGTCAATCCACTTTTTATCGGCGGAAATGCCGCACTTGTCAATTAAATAATGCCACAATCTTGCTGGCAAATCAAATGCTTTTTGATTGGCAATCATTTTTTGAGGATGTTGGGCTGCACATTGCTCTAACCTTTGAAAGAGAAGCTCCGTATTTCTTTCAGATACCCAATTGACTTGTATTTTAAATTGATAGTCCCGCTCCGAAAGTTCTCTAGCCCCAAAAGCTGAAGCCTTTAAAATGGCTGGTCCACTCATCCCCCAATGAGTAATAAGCAGTGGTCCTGAGGTTTCTATTCTGCTGCCTTGAATTTTTACTTGAGCGTTTTCAACAACAAAGCCAGTTAGAGAAGTTATAGCTTCATCTGGCATGTTGAACGTGAATAACGAAGGGACAGGCGGCACAATGAGATGTCCCAAGGCTTCGAGCCAATCGAAACCGCTGAGCTTCGGGCTTCCTCCAGTTGCAACAATTACCACATCAAACGATTCAAATGTTTCCTTAGTTGAAAAATCTAGCAGCCAACGGTCTTGCTGTAAACGCATGGACTGGACGGCGGAATGGAATTCAATTTGAACTCCTAGTTTTTTTGCTTCATCTAACAGACAATCTATAATGGATTGGGAATCATTTGAAACTGGAAACACTCGACCGTCTGCTTCAGATTTTAGTGCCACTCCACGCGACTCAAACCAGTCTCGAGTATCATTTGTATCGAATCGGTAAAAGCTGTTGCGCAACTGTTTGCCACCTCTTGGATAGGCTTTGCAGAGGTCAGATATCTCAGTTGTTGCGTTAGTTACATTGCAGCGACCTCCTCCAGACACCTTAACCTTTGCCAAGACTTTAGAGGTTTTTTCAAAAAGAATTACAGTTGCTCCAGGATGGTGTGTCTTAGCCGAAAGAGCAGCAAAAAACCCTGCAGCACCACCACCTAATACTGCCACTCTATGGATGTCATTCATTATTCAGTCTCAAACGTGAATCGGTAAAGGTATGTAAATATATCCCTAAAGGCTATTTATCAGGGGTTATGAACAATACCGGAGCTGAAACAAAATCAAACAAAAAACCCCAACATTGCAGTTGGGGTTGGAATACTTATTAGAAAAAATTTATTTGAACCTTTCCATGACAAGGTCACTCACACCCATATTGCTGAATCCGCCGTCATTGTAAAGATTTTGAAGTGTGACACGTCTTGTGAGGTCACTAAACAATGTGATGGTATAATTGGCACAATCCAACGCCGTTGCGTTACCCAGAGGTGACATTTGGTCGGCATAAGTGATAAAACCATCAAAACCCTTGACTCCCTGACCAGCTGTTGTAGGTGTTGGAGATTGAGAAATAGTATTGACACGAACGTTTTTGTCACGTCCAAAAAAGTATCCAAAACTTCGCGCAATGCTTTCGAGGTAAGCCTTGTTGTCTGCCATGTCGTTGTAATCGGGAAACACACGTTGGGCAGCCATATAGGTCAGCGCTACTATACTGCCCCACTCATTCATAGCATCTTTCTTATAGAGTGTTTGCATAACCTTGTGAAAAGACATGGCAGAAACATCCGTTCCCTTTTGGGTCCAATCGTAATTTTGATCCATATAGGTCCGTCCTTTTCTGACGTTGACTGACATGCCGATAGAATGCAAAACAAAGTCTAATTTGCCTCCGAGATGTTCGACAGCTTTGTCAACCAAGTTCTCTAAATCCTCCATTGAAGTAGCATCGGCAGGGATAACAATAGAGCCAGTTTGTTTAGCCAGTTCATCGATTTGACCCATACGCATAGCGACAGGAGCATTAGTCAAGACAAACCGACCTCCCTCTTCGTGCACACGACTTGCGGTTTTCCACGCAATAGAATTTTCATCTAAGGCTCCAAAAATAATTCCCCTTTTTCCAGCTAATAAATTATATAACATTATGGATCTAATTTTAGTTGATGTTCAATTTTATATGGAGCAAAGATAACTATTAATTCAATAATTCTTTGGCATTGGCAATGGCTGCTTTTGTGAGATTGGACCCGCTCACCATGGTGGCGATTTCCTCAACACGCTCTTGTCTGGTAAGTAATTTAATCTGGACTACTGTTTTGTTTTGATCACTCGACTTGTAAACTTTAAAATGATGGTTTCCTTGTGCAGCAATTTGAGGTAAATGAGTAATGGCAATAACTTGCATATTCTTACTCATTCCAGCCATGATTCCTCCCATTTTATTGGCAATTTCACCAGAAACTCCGGTATCAATTTCGTCAAAAATTAGGGCTGGCAAGTTTTGATGTTCACAAAGCATGGCTTTAACTACCAACATGATACGGGACAACTCTCCTCCCGAGGCCGATTTTTTCAAGATCTGGAAGGTTCCTCCTTTGCTCGAGCAAAATATCCATTCAATGGCATCGCGACCATGACTCAAGAAGCTTGTTCCTGTGGTCAATTTCAGGTCAAATTTGGCATCTGGCATTCCAAGTTCACTGAGATTAGTTTCGAGAAAGTGAATAATTTTTGGTATCATAGCCTGCCTGCTATGATGCAGTTGATCTGAGACCTGACAGAGTCTTGCCTCCAAATCTCCCACCAATTTTTCTTGATCTAAAATGGACTGGTCAATATTATCGATGTGCTGTAAATCGAAGTCTAAGGCCGATTTGATTTCAATCAACTCGTCTACAGACGTCACTTTGTGTTTCGTCAACAGCAATTGAAGTCTATGGAGTTGATCATTAATTGATTCTAGCCGCTCTGGATCAGATTCTACGCTGCTTTGCAAGTCTTCAAGGTCTGCCAAAATATCATCCAATTCAATCAAGGACGAGTTGACACGTTCAGACAAGTCATGATATTTCGTAGACATGGCTGCAATGGAACTCAAAGCCAATTTAACTTGTCTCAGTAATTCAGTTACCCCTAAGTCATCTGCTCCAAGAGTTTGTTTGGCCATTGCCAAAGATTGTTCAATTTGATCTACATTTTGCAGTACCTCTGACTCTTCTTGCAGAGATTCTAACTGGCCTGCATACAATTTGGCACTCTCCAATTCATCTCTAAGAAAGCGTTTGTAATCCCTATCACTTTCACCCTCCTCTTTAGCTGCCTTCAACTGATTCAATTGCTTTTCTGCAGCTTTATAATCTTTGAGCCGAACCGAATATTCTGACAGTAAGTTACCGTTATCCGCTACTTGATCTACTACTTCCAATTGGAATTCCTGTTCGAGCAATGAGCGTGTTTGGTTTTGGGTATGGATGTCAATGAGATGATCGCTCAGTTCGCTGAGTATTTGAAGTGAAACTGGAGTATCGTTAACAAATGCTCGAGACTTCCCATTAGTCAAAATTTCTCTTCTCACAATAGTGTCCTCTTCGAAATCTAAATCGTTCTGTTCAAAAAACGATTGCAAGGACAATTCACTGATGTTAAACTGAGCTTCAATAACGCATTTGCGTTCCTTGTTCAAAATATGAGATTGGTCTGATCGGGCTCCAAGCACAAGGGACAATCCTCCCAAAATGATAGACTTCCCAGCACCAGTTTCTCCAGTAATGGTTGTAAATCCTTGGTCAAAATCAACGGAAAGCTGATCGATTAGTGCATAATTCTTTATGGACAAACGCTTAAGCAAGACACATAGTTTTGTACAAATTTACACTAAATCGTTAAGAGTATTTAGAATTTAATTCTTCTCCAACGATCAGAAGAAGTGGGCGCCATTTGGGTTAATGCAGTGAGCAATTCGTCAACTGGAACTTGAGGACCGTCAGAAAAAATATCGGCAATTTCATCACCTTTGGAGTCAAAGAAAACGCGAACAGCGAAAGAATTGGGCCTGCGATTGCTGATGGTCTGAATGGACAATATGGCATTTGCGATTTGAATCTTGGCCTGTTCCGGGTTGTCGGTCATTGTGTCGAGGCCTAATCTGTGGTATTCATAAATGCTATTGCGCAAAGGTTTAAAAGTTGGTGACAACAATTGATCCAAATAGGTAAATCTCGATTGCTGCCCACTACTCCCACTCCATCCCTCATATCCACTAGATTGGGAATAGTCCAGAATTTTTTGAGCTTTGAGATAATGCTTATCTCCTCCCAAATTGACAAATGAGTCGGCATCCATCCCCAAAATCATGTACAAATGAAAGGTGATGACCGATGCAAGGTTAGACTCAAACTGAGAAGGGTTAAATATGATGTTCTGAAAAGAGATAAAATTGAAATCGAAATTCTTGTCATTGTAATTGTAAATGGTTGATTCATAGGAGGAATCAAATACTGGTCGGGAGGCACTAATTTGAAGCTGTGTTTTGAACTTATCACCTCTATATTCTGAAACTAGAATTACAAAACTGCAATTGATCCTTTGACTGTTTTGAAGACTCTGACCAGTCCAAGATGTGTTGTTAATAAAATCGGTCAATTGTTTTTCCAAGTTCTTAAATATGGGCAAACTTTCACTACCTGTTTTGGCGGCATTTACGACAACGGTAGCGTTGAACTCTTGAGCATGAAGGCCGAAACTAAAAGCCAGAACAACAACAATTCGGATAAGGTTAGCCATTTTAATGATTTATGATAAATTTACAGATTTCGAGGGCCACAATACGTTTATCATTCAATTCCAGTGGAAAAGTACTCAAATGTTTGTCAATTAAAGTCACTTGGTTTGTAGTTGTGCCAAATCCTGCGCCAGGGTCTTTCAACGAATTTAGAACGAGCAAATCACAGTTTTTATTTTGCAACTTGGCTTTGGCGTAAGTCAAGGCGTTGTGAGTTTCCAAAGCAAATCCAACCAAATATTGTTTTTTCTTTTGTTCACCGCACCAAGCCAATATGTCTGGGTTTCTCACTAAAACCAGTTCAAGGGGTTTGTCATTTTTTTTCAACTTGATGTCAGAAACCGCTGCTGGTTTATAGTCAGCTACGGCGGCGGAGCAGATGGTGATATCGACCTTTTTGTAATGATTTTTAACTTGAGCCATCATTTCCTCAGCGGTAGTTACTCTGAGCGTCTCAATTTTAGGATGTTTGGCAACAAGATGAGTTGGGCCTGAAACTAAAATGACTTCGGCTCCAAATTGCGCAGCTACCTCAGCAAGACAGTAGCCCATGGTACCCGTTGAGTGATTGCCTATAAATCTCACTGGATCAATAGGTTCGTAAGTAGGCCCAGCAGTAATGAGTACCTTTTTGCCAAACCAAGGTGAAACATGCAGCAAATGGTCGGTGAGATAACTGACAATGTGCTCAGGCTCAGCCATTCGCCCATATCCTACTAAACCACTGGCTAACTCTCCTTCTTCTGCAGGTATTATGGCCACACCACTTGAACTCAATTTTTCTAAATTAGAAGAGGTAGACAAGTGCTGATACATATCCAAATCCATTGCTGGAGCGATGTAAGTTGGGCATTTGGCCGATAAATAGGTTGCAAGCAGTAAATTGTCGCATTGACCTGAGGTCATTTTTGCAATAGTATTGGCCGTTGCTGGAGCAATGAGCAGCAAATCGGCCCAAAGACCTAATTCAACGTGGTTGTTCCAAGTTGGGTTTTCTTCTTCGGTATTGATAAATTCACTTAAGACTGGATTTTTGGAAATAGTAGCCAGCGTCAATGGGGTAACAAACTCTTTTGCGGCAGGAGTCATGATCACCTTGACATCAGCACCTTGTTTAATCAAGAGGCGGACAAGGGCAACAGTTTTATAAGCAGCAATCCCGGCGCTAATACCGAGAAGAACTCTTTTGCCGCTTAAAATTGACATGGTGGTTTATGAATCTTGGTCTTCGTCTTCTAGACGACGATAATAAATTTTGTCTTCAAGCCACTCTTGAACAGCAAGAGCATGAGGCTTAGGAAGGCGCTCATAGAATTTAGAAACCTCGATTTGTTCTTTGTTTTCGAAAATTTCTTCCAGACTTTCGTTGTAAGTAGCAAATTCTTCGAGTTTCTCTACCAACTCTTTGCGCATTTCAGAGCTGATTTGTCCAGAACGTTTTGAGATAATTGATATCGCCTCATAAATGTTTCCTGTTGGAGCATCAATCAAGTCCTTGTTGTAGGTCTCTGTTGTGGTCGGTACGTCTACATTTTTAAAATCCATAGTAATAAAATTAGCTTTTTGCTTGTAAAGTTTTAATCAATTCCTTGAGTTCTTCCGCCATTCGTTGCGCTTCAGGATAGTCTTCGCTATTGCTGTAAGCGCGCTCAAATGTACTAAAATAACTTAAAGCAGCTTCAGCACGAGCTTGTTGTTTCCAAACAACACTCTTTAGCGCCAAGTTGTAGGCCGCCTGAAGTCGGATAAAAAATGCTTGCTTGCGGAAAGTTGTTCCAGGAAAATCTAGAATGAAATTGTCGAAAGATTTGATGCAGGCTTCATAATCGTTAACGTTATAGTAGAGCACTGCAATTTCAAAAGCCTTGCGCTCTAGCTTATAGTCCAATTCTTTGATGCACTGATTAGCTTCTGCCAAAAAAGTAGTTTCAGGGTATTGATTGATGAAAGCCTGTAATTTTTCAAGAGCCAAGTTTGTGTCCGTTTGATCTCGACTGTAATTTGGAGCCAAATGATAGTAGCTTTTGGCGGCAAGGAAGGCCATCTCTTCGGCCTTTTCACTCTCGGGATATGACTCCACAAAGCGCTCCATTTGGTAATTAGCATTGTAATATTCCTTGTTGTAGTAAAATGTATAAGCGTACATGTACATCAACTTTTCTGCCTGTGGGCGACCGCGATAAAGGGGGACGAGCTGTTCGAACAATCTGCTCGCTTTTCGATACTTTCCGGCGTCATACAAGGTCGTTCCCATTGAGAATTTTTCACCAATATCCTCTGTCTTGAGTGCTTTCTGGTAAGGACTACAAGAGGCTAAAAGCGTCAAGGCAAATAAAAAATATAAAAGATTTTTCTTCATAACAATCGGATGGCAAAAGTAGGTATTATTAACGGATTTAAAAATATTAAATTCCAGTGAAACTAGCCATGGCTAGTGCAATGTCCTTTTTAAGATCTTTCGTTGCGCTCACTAAAGGCAATCGAACGGTGTCGTTGCACAAATTCAGTTGTTCGAAAACGGCTTTAATTCCAGCAGGATTGCCTTCTTTAAATATCAAATCAATCAAAGGCATGATGGCATAATGAATGTCCAAAGCTTCTTTTTGCTGTCCATTTAAAGCATATCTGACCATGTCCGAAAAGGCTTTTGGAAAGCCTTCACCTATAACAGAAATCACTCCTGCTCCTCCAGCCTGAATCATTGGCAGCGTAATCATATCGTCACCAGATATGACCAAAAAATCCTTTGGCACAATTCTCAACAACTCTAGCGCTTGGACCATGTCTCCTGCAGCTTCTTTTATTGCTACAATATTTGAACAATCCTGCGCCAAACGAGCGACCGTTTTTGGTTCCATGTTTTTAGCCGTTCTACCAGGAACATTGTATAGAATAACCGGTTTTGGACAGGCTTCGGCGATATGCTTAAAATGCTGATAAAGCCCTTCCTGTGTAGGCTTGTTATAATAAGGAGAAACTGACAGCACGGCAACATAAGAACTCAGATCAGTTGACTGAACCTTTCGAGCCACTGAAGCTGTATCATTGCCCCCTATTCCCAATACCAAAGGAATACGATTTCTATTGGCCTTTTCAATGGTTTTTTTGACTTCCTCTTGTTCATCTATAGACAGCGTAGCACTTTCCCCCGTAGTGCCCAAAACAACCAAGTAATCCGTTCCGTTTTCAATATTGTAGTCAACAATCTTGGCTAGCGCAGAGTAATCAACACTTCCGTCTTTATTGAATGGCGTAACCAGAGCTACACCCATACCTTTAATAGCGTCCATTGGGTAATTTATTTAATTGGGATAAATATTTCTTAAGTTCTAAAATCAACAAATCAAGCTGTTGGATTTTCACGTCAATTATTAGGTCGAAACTGGACTCCATTGATGGAATCAATCCTAATTTAAAATTAGCTTTAGAGAGAGCGGTTGCCATGGTTAAAGGCCACTTAGGTTCTTTAAAATAAGCAATCAATAGATCAAAATTTTCTTCACTAAATGCTTTTAATGCCGGATTATTATGCTGGCCATTCCATCCAAAGTCGCTGGCATGATAAAAAACATCCCAACTGTTGTGGGGAGGAATATCATCGGGCAGCAGCCCTATTGTTTTAATCTGATTCATTCTGAATCCAAGACCCTCTAATCTGCTGATGAATTCCTTGGGCAAATTGTAGTCATAAATAATCCCAATTGTTGAAATAGCCCCTGGACGAATGGGATAAGGTGGTCGCTCGAGCAATCGCTCAATATGTTTTAGTATGGACCTTTTTTTCCAGCGCTTTACAAACATGGTTGTAATTATTTAAACAAATGTAAGAAAATCAAAAGTTTAGTTTGGCAATTTAACATTAGCTTAATCCTTTTATCCCAGATAAAAATTCATCCTCCGATTTTATGGGTATACCAAGTTTTTGAGATTTTTCCAATTTACTCGGACCCATGTTATCACCAGCCACAATGAAAGTCGTTTTATTCGAAATACTCGAAACCACTTTGCCACCGTGTTGTTCAATCAGGGACTTAAGATCGTCACGAGACAACTGTTTGAACACACCGCTCACAACAACATTACATCCTTTCAACTGATCTGAAATAGTTACAACACTCTCATGGCCAGAAAACTGCAATCCAAAAGACTTCAAGCGATCTATCACTTTTAAATGTGACTCATCGGCAAAAAAAGAAATCACACTGTCTGCAATACGTTCCCCTATATCTTCGACTGCCACCAACTCTTCTTTTGATGCTCCAATTAAGGCGTCAATTGATTTAAAATGTTTGGCTAAATTTTGCGCCACCGTTTCACCAACAAATCTAATTCCAAGGGCAAACAAAACCCTATGAAAAGGCTGTTCTTTTGATTTCTCGATTCCCTGAATCAAATTGTCAGTGGACTTATCAGCCATTCGTTCGAGCGGTAACAACTGAGATTTGGACAATGTGTATAAATCGGAATAGTTATCTATTAACTGGTTAGAAACCAATAGTGCGACTGTTTCACCACCAAGTCCGTCAATATCCATTGCCTTTCTGCTGATGAAATGCTCAATCCGCCCAATAATTTGTGGGGGACAATGATTGAGATTGGGACAGTAATGATGGGCCTCCCCTTCTTGGCGAATAAGAGGGGTTTGGCATTCAGGACAATGGGTAATGTAATTGACTTTGGGTGAGTCAGCCTGGCGTTGATCCAAATCTACTCCTACAATTTTCGGAATGATTTCACCTCCCTTTTCAACATAAACCATATCCCCTATGCGAACATCCAATTTGGCGATCTGATCGGCATTGTGCAAGGAGGCCCGTTTGACCGTTGTGCCCGCTAATTCAACTGGACTCAAATTAGCGACTGGAGTAATGGCTCCGGTTCGGCCCACTTGATACGAAATGCTTTCGAGTCGGGTGGAGGCTTGTTCAGCTTGAAATTTATAAGCCATCGCCCATCGGGGAGATTTTGCCGTGTAACCCAATTGATCTTGTTGTTCCAAACTGTTAACCTTAATGACCACGCCATCAATTTCATAGGGCAATTCTTTGCGGTGGTCATCCCAATACTCAATAAACTTAAAAACTTCAGTGATATCTTTGGCCAAAATGTGATGCTCAGGAACTTTGAACCCCCAATTTCGAGCCAGCTCTAAGCTTTCAAATTGGGTCTTCGCCAATGCTTCTGCACCAACAACACTATATAACATACATTCCAAAGGCCGCTTGGCCACCTCTCGACTGTCTTGTAGTTTTAAACTACCTGAAGCAGTATTTCTAGGATTTCGATAAGGCTCTTCTCCATTGGCTACCCGAACCCTATTCATGTCTAAAAAACCTGAAATTGGCAAAATGATTTCACCGCGAATATCAAACACCTCGGGAAAAGGTGGGCTAATCTTTAAAGGAACTGAATGCATTGTCCTGACGTTAGCCGTCACATCATCTCCTTGAACACCATCACCCCTAGTCACCGCTCTAACCAATTCGCCTTGTTCATAGGTCAAGCTAATCGAAGCACCGTCATACTTCAATTCACAGGTGTAAAAAATCTCATTTTCAATCACCTTTTGGAGTCTGTTTTCCCAATCGATTAAATCTTGTTTGGAATAGGAATTGTCCAAAGAGTACATTCTGTTTCGATGGACTGCAGTATCAAAGCCAGAGGTCAAACCACCTCCTACTCTTTTCGTGGGAGAATTGGGGTCGTCAAATTCGGGATAGGACGTTTCTAAGTCAATTAATCTTTTAAGTTTTTGATCAAATTCGAAATCACTAATTTCTGGACTATCCAAAACGTAATACATGCGATTATGTCGATTAAGCTCCTCTCTTAATGAGGCCATTTGTTCGGCTATGGTCATGGAATATTCACAAAATTTAAAAACTACAAGTTAGGCATAAGGTTTAAAACATTTCACCATTCTCATTTTACCATTGAGATCCTTCTTGATTACTATTTCTTTGAACCCAGTGTTCGTTAAGAGTTCTAAAATAGTGTTTCCTTTAGTTTCATTGATTTCAAAATAAAGAGAGCCTCCTGTTTTGAGTGCTTTAAAAGCCGATTGGGCAATGGCTCTATAAAAAACTAACGGATCATCATTCGGTACAAATAAAGCCAAATGGGGTTCGTGATTGACTACATTCTTTGACATCAAGCTCTTCTCAGATTCCAAAACATAAGGTGGATTGGATACAATAACATCAAAATGATGATCCCCTAAATAGTCATCGTTCAAAACATCGTTCAACTGAAAATTTACCTCTAGCTCCAGCAGATTAGAATTTCGAATAGCCAGCTCAATGGCCTCTTTGCTGATGTCAAAGGCATAAAGGTTGGCACTTTTTCGATTTGATTTTAAGGCCAGCGCAATGCATCCACTCCCAGTGCAAAGGTCAGCTATTTGATAAGGTCTGTCGTCGGGACAATCCTTCAAAATCCAATCCACTAATTCCTCTGTTTCCTGCCGAGGTATCAAAACGGATTGATTTACCAATAACTTTAGACCACAGAAATAGGCAAAACCCATTTCATATTGGATTGGTTTTTGTAGTTCTAATTGAAGTAAAACTTTGTCCAATTGAACAGATTCCGATGAAGACAATGTCTTCTCCATATTCAGCAGTTGATCAGCATAATTCAACGACAAATAATGTTCACAACAAAGCCCAAATAAGGACTTTACCTCTCCTGGACCATAAATGGGATCAAGGGATTTGTGAAACCTATCTTTATGGGCACTTAAACTCATCATAAGGGTTTAATCATTTGTATCTCACAGGCGTGGTGGCCAGTATTCCCAAGGGGTTGATCAAGAGGTCTAAACCCGTGTGATTTGAACAAGTGTAGCGCCGAATGAAGTTCCGATTTGCTTTCCAAATAACATGACTCAAAACCTGCTGATTTGGCAAAGTCCAAACAAGCAGCAATGATCTTCTTACCTAAGCCCAGTCCCCTAATGACGGGTGAAAAATACAGTTTTTGCAATTCACAAACCGTTGCCTCGGCTCCAGTCAGCTGACGAATTCCTCCGCCCCCAAAAACAGACTTCCCATCTGTAACTACAAAGTAAACAGCTCTTGGGCCAGCATAAGCCGAAAACATATCATTGATTTCAGGATCGGCATAGGCCGTCCCAATTAGTGGCAATTTTAGTTCGATGAAAAGGGCCTGAATTACTGATTTAATTTCTGGATTATCAGTAATTTCTATTTCTCTAATGAGATAGGTTGAATCCATCCTATATTTGATTAATTTTGGCTCATAAAGGTACGTAACCAAACCGAATTATTTCTCGATTGATAACAAAACAACAGATTAGGTTTTCTCATCAGAATTTCATGGAACGCTGCGTTCAGTTGGCTAAAATTGGTCGTTCCAAAGCGGCGCCTAACCCGTCTGTTGGCTGCATCATTGTTTGCAACAATCGAATTATTGGCGAAGGAGTAACCAGCCCTTATGGAGGCTCCCATGCCGAGGTCAACGCTTTAGCATCTGTAAAGAATAAATATCTTCTCTCAGAAGCTGTGTTATATGTCACCTTAGAGCCTTGTTGCCATCACGGCAAAACACCACCGTGCACAGAGGCCATTATCCATAGCCAAATCAAAAAGGTGGTTGTTGGCTGTTTGGATCCTAATCCCAAGGTAGCTGGAAAAGGAATTGAAAGACTTAAAAATGCTGGTATCGAAGTATTGTCAGGGATATGGGAAAGGCAATGCCAGGAAGTCCATAAGGAGTTCTTAACCTTTCAAACCAAAAATAGACCATATATATTATTAAAGTGGGCCGAAAGTTCTGACGGCTTAATCGCTCCATCTCAAAAGAGTAATTTGCGACCATTTTGGATCAGCAACAAATACAGTCAGCAACTAAGTCATAAATTGAGAGCAGAATATCAGGCCATTTTGGTGGGTGCTAACACCGTTAGTGTCGATCATCCTCAACTAACCACAAGGTTGTGGTATGGTCTCGACCCGAAGCGCTTTGTTTTAAGTCAGAATGGAGATATGAGTTTACTCAGCTCTTTCGAAGACAAGTCTTCCGTTAATTTAATTGGCCCTGATGAAATCGATTTTTCAAAAAATGTAGCCAAACAGCTTTGTGATTATTTTTATGATAAAAATATTAACAGTGTTATTGTGGAAGGAGGCTTGCAAACCATTAGCACCTTTATAAAAGAAAATTTTTGGGATGAGGCAATGGTCTTTGAAAGCGATCAACCTTTACTAAGTGGTGTCAAATCGCCAAAATTGACTACCATTGAAGCATCTAAAACAGCCCTCTTAAATGACATTTTAAATCATTATTATAACCCATTATTAGACTCTGCATCCATTGACTGACTTATTTTTGAGCATTCTTGCTTCGACAGGACTTTTTGTCATTTTCAAATACTTTCAACGTCATAGCATCAACACCTTACACGCTATTGTAATCAACTACTTTACTGCCGCAAGCGTAGGATATTTGACCCATTCAGGAGATGTTACCATACAAGGACATCTGAATGCCCCCTGGATTACTGGGGTTTTTATTTTAGGATTTTTGTTCATTTCGGTATTTAATGTGATGGGGTTAACCTCGCAAAGACATGGTCTATCAGTTGCGTCAGTCGCTGGAAAGATGAGTGTGATTATCCCCATTCTGTTTTCTGTTTTTTTCTATCGTGAATCGCTCTCAATATTTCAAATTCTTGGTATTGTTCTAGCCTTGGTTTCCGTTTACTTAACAGCACCCAAAGCCGAGGGTTCTTATATTGTGTCTCACAATTTGCTTCTTCCCATATTATTATTTGTTGGGTCAGGTGTGATAGACACCTTTTTGAAGTACCTCGAAACGACTACCGTATCAGAAAACGATGTTGCGGTTTTTTCGGCAGCTATTTTTCTATGGGCAGGGGTTTTGGGTCTAGTTCTCAGTCTTTTTCTGTCGAAAAATCACAAATTCTCTATCAATTTAAAAACCGTGCTTGGCGGCATAACCCTTGGAGTGGTTAACTATTTTTCGCTGTTCTATCTGATCCGTGCGTTTCAATACAGAGGTATGGAAAGCGCCGCTGTATTCACCATTAATAATGTTGGAATTGTGGGACTCACCACAGTTTTAGGATTGGCTTTATTCCAAGAAAAATTAAGTCGATCCAATTGGACTGGAATTGTCCTAGCAGCTTTAGCCATCGTAATGGTTTCGATGTTTTAATTGCAAGAAGCCTGTATTCTTTCGAGCAATTCTTGGGGGCAACGCATTGGTTTGCGCGTTGAGTTATTTAGAAAAACCAATGTGACTTCTGCGGTAGAGCAAAGTTCTTTATTTTGATTTTGTATTTCAAACTCAAATTTGATGGTAGCCGTTGGCAACCCTTTTAGCTGTGTAGTCACAGTCAACTCATCATCGTAAAATAGTGGTTTGCGATAATTGACCGTCAAATTAACAACTGGAAGCGCTATCCCGCTTTCTTCCATCGCTTTATAGGACACCCCGAGTTCTCTCATCCATTCGATACGAGCCATTTCGAAATATAAGGCGTAATTTCCATGGTGAACCACACCCATTTGATCAGTTTCTCCGTATCTTACACGAAATGAAATTTGATGTGTCATATATTTGTTTAAAGGCTATTTGATTTATGATTTTCAATTACAGAAAAAAAAGTTAAAATCCAACATCAAAAATTTTTTTTTTTAAAGTTTTTTCCCCCATTTTTGTCATTGTAATTCTCCAACTGGGTCCCCCAAAACCAAACACGAATTGCTGGTAATGAAAAACCAACATTTGTATAATTAAAAAATGAAAGAAACTGCACAATCGGTATGGACTAACTGTCTGACCTTTCTTAGTGACAATATTCAGCCTCAGGCATATAAAACTTGGTTCGAACCAATTGTAGCGGTTAAGTTAGAGAATAACGTGCTTAGTATTCAAGTTCCCAGTAAGTTCTTTTACGAATGGCTTGAAGAACATTACGTCAAGATACTTAAGATGGCGTTAACCAAAGAGCTTGGCGCTCAAGCTAAATTGGTTTACATCATTAAAATGGAAAACACCTACGGCAATAAATTGCCGTTTACTGAACGTATTCCTAGTGCCAATCAAACTGCACTTGCATCGCAAGAGGCCAGTTTACCGCTGGAAAACAAGAATCCTCAACTCAAAAATCCTTTCATCATCCCAGGTATTCGAAATGTAAAAATCGAATCGCAACTGAACCCTAACTATTCGTTTGACAACTTTCTTGAAGGAGATTCAAACCGGCTAGCTCGTAACGCTGGTATGGCAGTTGCAAACAAGCCTGGAGGTACTTCATTCAATCCCCTTTTGATTTTTGGAGGAGTTGGTTTAGGGAAAACACACTTGTCGCATGCCATTGGCATCTCTATTAAGGACAAATATCCAGAGAAAACCGTTCTGTATATCTCTGCAGAGAAATTCACTCAACAATATATTGAGGCTGTCAAGAAAAACAATCGCAACGATTTTATTCATTTTTACCAAATTATAGACGTCCTGATCATTGACGATGTTCAGTTTTTGTCAGGTAAAACTGGAACTCAAGACGTGTTCTTTCATATTTTCAATCATTTGCACCAAAACGGCAAACAAGTCGTTTTAACCAGTGATAAGGCTCCTGTTGACATGCAGGATATTGAGCAAAGATTGTTGTCAAGATTCAAATGGGGCCTGTCTGCAGAACTGCAGCATCCAGACTTTGAAACAAGAGTTTCAATTTTGAAAAATAAACTCTACCGCGATGGGGTAGAAATGGAAGATGACGTCATCGAATATGTCGCCAAAAACATCAAGACTAACGTAAGAGAGTTAGAAGGTGCTGTAATTTCGCTTATTGCGCAGTCGTCGTTTAATAAAAAAGAGATTACTCTAGAACTTGCCAAGGCCGTTGTAGAAAAATTTGTCAAGAACACCAAAAGAGAAGTCTCGATAGACTACATCCAGAAAGTTGTTTCTGACTATTTCCAGATGGACGTTGACACCCTACGATCTAAAACTCGCAAGCGACATATTGTTCAAGCACGTCAACTGGCCATGTTCTTTGCTAAGAAATTCACCAAAGCCTCATTGGCTAGTATAGGTTCTCAAATTGGCAAACGAGACCACGCCACCGTATTGCACGCATGCAAAACAGTTGATAATTTGTTTGCCACGGACAAACAATTCCGTAAATACGTGGAAGATTTGACCAAAAAACTTTCTCTGTAAAACAGGTTCAAAAGAGACAACTCATGTCTGTCCCAAAACTGTACTTGATTCCCACGCCGATTGGCGATGAGTCAGCGTCTTCTGTCTTGCCAGATGCTGTATTCGAAACCGTTTCTTTTCTCAATCATTTTATAGTTGAAAATGAAAAAACGGCTAGGAAGTTCATCAAAACTATATGTCCTGAAAAAAATCAATCGGCAATCGTTTTATTTCAACTCAACAAACAGACCGATCAAGCTGACATTCCAAATTTCTTAAATCCTATCAAAGAAGGGTTTTCGGTTGGACTTCTTTCAGAGGCGGGCTGCCCAGCAGTTGCAGACCCGGGTAGCGAAATTGTTGCTCTTGCCCATCATCG
This sequence comes from Bacteroidota bacterium, assembly GCA_027592025.1. Taxonomy (GTDB): domain Bacteria; phylum Bacteroidota; class Bacteroidia; order Flavobacteriales; family Flavobacteriaceae; genus JALRKI01. The sequence goes on along the minus strand of JAQCIQ010000015.1, from coordinate 19,782 downwards.
TGGAATTGTAGTCAAACCATTAGTTGGCCCCTCCTCAATTTTGTTAGCAATGATGGCCTCTGGCTTCAATGGGCAAAAATTTAAATTCAATGGTTATCTCCCCATTGACAGGAAAGATCGAAAAATGGAAATTAAACGCCTTGAGCGGTATGTTTATAACCATCAAGAAGCGCAGATTTTTATTGAAACGCCTTACCGAAGTCAAGAAATGTTTGAAGAACTGCTAAAAACCTGTCAAGACGAAACCATGCTCTGCGTTGCCTGCGACTTGAATTCCGAAAAGGAATATATCGCGTCCAAAACCATTGTGAATTGGAAAACTGTTCATTTTGACTTGACCAAAAAACCCTGTATTTTTATTCTAGGGGACACTTTCTACAATTGATGCGCTTTTGGTCTTTGTTTCGCTGGTAGGTCTTGGAGATTATAATCGGAGAATATTTTTAGATAATAAGATAAATTGGTTCCGAAGGCATCTGACTTATTGAAATCGCCATTAGAAATCAAATACTTTTTAACGCTTCCTGGTCCAGCTAAATGCGCGGCTGCTATGATCCCAGACTCAGTAATTCTGATGCCATTCACATAAGTCCCTGAATATCGCTTGATGTATTTTCGTAGCACCCATTTGTTGCGAATTGTGTTTGCTAAAAACGCCTTTTCTTGAAGTTCTGGATGCTCTAAAAAAGTATGAGAAGATGAAATTCCTATCAAATGAAGCGTACTTTGGTGAAATTGATACTTACCCAAATACCCAAATTTATTTACACAACGATAATCCCCTCGTGATTCTTTGAATGCCACCGCTTCTTTAAAAGCAGTGTAGCCATTTCCTAAAATAGGAGTGCTCCAATAGTCAACAACTATTTCTGCTTCTTGGAACAAGGAAGGCTCATTGTGGGGTATTTCGCAAGGCTCAAATAAAAAAGTCTTTGCACGGTCTTTCGGAAGGTCGCCTACCGAATTGAGAAGTAAAAAAGCAAGTGGAATAAAAGCCACTTTAAACGATATCATTTTATTGAACAAAATCTTGTTTTTCAAATAAATCTCGACAAAGATATTAAATTAATAATTTATAGTGCTATTTGATTATAATTCTTCAACGCAAAACCCCTTTATTGTTTAAATATTTATGATAAGACCTAGCATTCCTATTGTGTTCAGCCAAGGATTTTGAAAACTTATGAAATCCAATTCTTTCTGGGTCAGCAGAAAAAAAGAAATAGGAATGGGCTTCTGCTTGAAGAACAGCTTTGACGGTTGACAAGTCCGGCATAGCTATAACAGCAGGGGGTAGGCCTACATTCTTATATGTGTTGAAGGGAGAGTCAATGGCAAGATCCTTTTCCAAAATACGCTTTATCGGTTCACCGTCCCATCCGTCTTGTTGGTATAAAGCGAATTTCACGGTAGGATCGGCTTGAAGCGGCCAACCGCTTTTCAATCGGTTCAAGTAAATACCAGCGATTCGGGATTGTTCAGTGTTTTCTTTAGATTCCTCTTGAACAATAGCAGCTAGTATGACCACTTCTGTCGGGCTTAATCCCAATTGAGCTGCTTGAACTTTTCGAGTTTCTGACCAAAAGCTGTTGTATTCCATGACCATGCGGTCTACAAAACTCGAGGCCGAGGTATTCCAGAAAAACTCATAAGTATTCGGCAAATACATAGCCAGAGCCGTATACCCATTTAAACCCATTGATGACAAAAGTTTAGGGTCCTCAAAAGCTTTCATCAGACTGAGGCTGTCCGCTTCTATCTGGTCAGAAACCCGTCTGGCCAAATCCTGCAAACTATTCTGATTATTGAAGGACACCTTAATAGGCAAATTCTCGCTTCTTAATACAGTGATGATGTCGTTATTAGACATACCAGGTTTAATCCGATACCTGCCTGGTCTGACATTTTTGTCATATTTTTTTTGACGTGCCAAGGCAGAAAACGACCCCAAGTCATGGAGCAATGGACTTAAGTCCTTTTGAACATCTTCAAACTTGGCATCGGAGGAAATATAGATGAAAGCAGCTTCATTTTGAAAAGCCGTGTTTGGACTGAACATAACGTTGTAAACGTAGTATGAGAAACTTCCTGCTAACAAGAGTCCAATGAAAGAAATGATCCAAAGCAGTTTTTTAAGATACATTAAAAAATTCTTTGCATTAACCACTCGTTTTGATAACCCTCTAAAGACCAACGCCAATCTATCTTCTCGCCAATTTTCACAAACCCCAACTTTTCGAATAATTCAATGCTCTTGATGTTGGACGACGACACATTACAATAGAGCTGATGGAGCTGTAACTGAGTTTGAGCGTACTCACAGAGTAAGCTAACAGCCTCATTTCCAAAACCCTTACTGCGGTTTTCTTCATCATGTATAATGATTCCAACTCCAGCGCGCTTGTGAAAATGATCAAAATCGAAAAGATCAATTAATCCAACAGACATACCCTGGTTAGTTTCAATGACTAATCTGAGTTGCTTGGTGGTATAGATATCCAAAAGTGCAGATTCAAGATATTCTTTGATGGCGAATTTCGAAAACGGGGCAATGGTATCGCCTAAATGCCAATAATCAGGGTCATTTTCAATAGCATATACAAATTCAAGATCCTCAGGCTCCAAAGCACGTAATTGAACATTTTTACCCTTCAACAAACTCATGACCATTCTCCTTTAAACACAAAACATGCCGGACCAGTCAATTTGATTTTTTCAAAACCATTTGATGTAGCTATAAATTCTACATCCAATGTCCCACCTTTCATGACTATCTTCAAATGAGTCTTATCTGAGCGGTTTGTCTGATGCATGGCTAAAGCCACTGCAACTGCACCAGTTCCACATGACAAAGTCTCGCGCTCCACGCCCCGCTCAAAAGTTCGGACTGCAAACCGTTCATCGCCTAACTGCTCAACAAAATTGATATTCGCTCCCTTGGGTGACAACTCGTCATGACTGCGCAGTGCCAATCCATTTGAACTGACGTTAAATTGGTCGAGGTTATCCACCATGACGACCAAATGGGGAGAACCCGTATGAATCCAAATGCCTCCCAACAATGGTTTTCCAATTTCCACAGGGCGGATATCCACAGTTATTTCACTGTTGTTAATCCAAGCCTTATGAGCTCCGTCGTTGGCCAAAAAAGTTGTCTCATCGGCTATCATTCCTAAATGTTTTGCAAAAAGCACAGCACAACGTGACCCACTGCCGCAAAGTGTCCCTTCTGCCCCATCGGCGTTAAAATACTTCATTTCAAAAGGAAAGTCAGAATGACCATTCAGCAAGATTAAGCCATCTGCTCCAATACCGGTGTGGTAGGCGCAAAGGTTTCTAATCGCAACAGCGTCAGTTGAATGGAATTCACCTTCCCGATTGTCGATCAATATAAAATCGTTTCCAGCACCGTGGTATTTAAAAAAATGTTTGGCCATAAGTGATAAAATCAACCGATTGATTTGCAAGAACAAGGATACAAAAAATACAACTAACAGGTTGTTAAAAATAAATTATTACGCTGTTAAATCAGCGTTAAAGTTCAGTAAATGGCGCAATATTTGATTAATTTTAGTTTTTCTAAATTTATTATTTAATTAAATTATTGTTTTATGAAAAACTATGGTTTATTCATTCTGTCAGCACTTTTTGGAGGCATGATTGCACTTGGAGGATATAAAGTGTTTTTTGAAAATCCCATTAATATCACAACCTCATCACAACAGCCTACAGGTTCGGCAATGGTAGTACCAACCAATTTCAACCGCGCGATATCTGGTGTTACAACAAACGCCACTACCATCGACTTTTCAGAAGTTGCCGAAAAGACCATTCATGCGGTGGTTCATGTAAAAAACACAAGCCAAGTGAGTACCTATAGAAGTATTCAAGATCTGTTTAACAACAGACAATCCTTCAGAGAAGAAGTTGGAACTGGTTCAGGCGTTATCATTTCACCTGATGGCTATATCATAACCAATACCCATGTTATCGACAACGCCAGTAATATTCAGATCACTACTGAGGACAATAAAATATATGAAGCCAAATTGATGGGCTATGACAAAAATATCGACATTGCCTTGCTCAAAATTCAAACCAACGAAGACCTACCGTACATGATTTTTGGCGACAGCGACATGGCCAAAGTAGGGGAATGGGTTTTGGCAGTCGGAAATCCATTCAACTTAAACTCTACAGTTACCGCTGGTATCATAAGCGCAAAATCGAGAGATTTAAACGGTGGATACGATGGTAACATTCAAGCATATATTCAAACCGATGCGGCTATCAATCCCGGTAATTCTGGTGGTGCTTTGGTCAATACTAACGGTGAGTTAATTGGCATCAACAGTGCCATCACCTCCATGACTGGTTCTTATGTGGGCTATTCGTTTGCAGTGCCAAGCAATATTGCCCGCAAAGTTGTCGAAGACCTCATCGAGTTTGGAAACGTTCGCAATGGAATCCTTGGAGTATCTGGCAGGGCTCTGAATAGCGCTATAGCCGATTCTTATGGAATTTCTGAAACTCAAGGATTTTATGTGAACGAAGTTGAAAACAATTCGGGTGCTCAGAAAGCCGGATTGAAGGTAGGTGATGTCATTGTCGAGGTCGGGGGTCTAAAGATTTCCAAATTTTCAGATCTTAAAGGTTATTTGAACAGCAAGCGACCAAACGATTTGGTTTCAGTAGTCATCCACCGCAATAACAAAAAGATTGACCTTAAAGTCAAACTCTCTGGAGAGGAAGTTGTAGCTCCAGAACAACTGTGGAATATGGAACTTTCGGAACTTCCGAAAGACTACAAAGAGAGTGGGTTCTCCTCTGGAGTATTAATCAAAAAGAATGCTAATTCTAAACTAGCCAACGAGTTTAACTTAGATAATGGCTACGTGATAACGAGAATAAACGATATGGTCATTAGAAATGTCAGTGACATCAAGGCATTCAAGTCCAAATATGGAGACAGTTTTACGGAAGATTTCAGGAGAATAGAAGTGCTCAGCCCTCAGGGAGAAAAATTTAGTATTGTGTCATATTATTAAGCGACTTGTAATCAATAGGTCAGCGATAATGTTACAATGATTGATACTGACTATTCGATTGTCTCAATATAGACAACAATAAGACCGCCGATTCAATCAAAATTAGCATCTTGCACCAAAGTTTGCTTTATGAGAATCGATATCATTTCAGTTGTCCCAGAATTATTGACCAGTCCGTTCGATGCTTCTATACTTAAAAGAGCCATTGATGCCCAATTGGTGGAAATTCGAGTTCATAATCTGCGGGATTTCTCCTCTGACCAATACAACTCTATAGACGACTATCAGTTTGGAGGCGGAGCTGGTATGGTCATGATGGTCGAGCCTATTGACAAGTGCATCACCCAGCTCAAGTCTGAGCGTAGCTATGATGAAATCATTTATATGTCTCCGGACGGAGACTCGTTTACCCAAAGCGTTGCCAATCAATTGTCCATGTGTCAGAATATCATAATTTTATGTGGACACTACAAAGGTGTCGACCAAAGGGTTAGAGATCATTTGATTACTAGAGAAATATCAATAGGTGATTATGTGCTCTCTGGAGGAGAATTGGCTGCGGCAGTCGTCTGTGACGCCGTTATCCGATTAATTCCGGGAGTTCTGGGCAACGAAACCTCAGCATTGACGGATTCCTTTCAAGATGACCTATTGGCGCCGCCCATTTATACCCGACCAAGGTCATACAATAATTGGGACGTGCCAGAACTTTTGTTTTCGGGCAATTTTCCTGAAATTGAAGCTTGGAGAGAAGCTCAGGCCATTGAACGAACAAAAGCCAAACGCCCAGATTTATGGGCTAAGAATTCTGACTAAAAATATTAGTGCAATGGTGTTGCATAATTACAATTATTAGTTATTTTTGCACCCTGTTGGAACGAACGATGTCCGTCCGTTTACTTTTATTACATGACATGGAACAATTAGTAAAACTAGTACAAGACGCATTCATAGAGACGAAATCATTTCCGGACTTTTCTGCTGGTGATACTATTACCGTCTATTACGAAATCAAGGAGGGCGCCAAAACTAGAACTCAGTTCTTCAAAGGTGTTGTGCTGCAACGTCGTGGCACAGGGGCTTCTGAAACTTTTACCATCCGAAAAATGTCGGGTACAGTCGGTGTAGAAAGAATATTTCCTATAAACATGCCTGCACTTCAGAAAATTGAAGTTAACAGCCGCGGAAAGGTTCGTCGTTCGCGTATTTTCTACTTCAGAGATTTGACTGGGAAAAAAGCCCGAATCAAAGAAAAAAGAGGTTAATTTTCTTTTTAAAAATATTTACAGCCCTGTTTTACAGGGCTTTTTTTTTACATTGAAATTCGATATTTTAATTAATTTTTGATAAAATCAAGGGAATATTAAAAGATATATTCTGCCATGGTCTCTATGACCAAAGGTTGATTATTCGTATATTCGCCTAGCCAAAAAACCTCCAAAATATTCTATGTCTACAATCATTTACACTCACACGGATGAAGCCCCAGCCTTAGCAACACAATCCCTGTTGCCTATTATTAGCACTTTTCTAAAAAGCGCTGGAATAGAAATGGTATCCAAAGACATTTCTTTGGCAGGCAGGATTTTAGCTTCATTTCCAGAACTCACAGGACACGAGGATGTGTTAGCCGAGTTAGGTAAAGAGGTTAATCTACCCGAAGCCAACTTGATTAAATTACCAAACATATCTGCATCCGTGCCACAATTGAAAGAAGCCATTGCAGAACTCCAATCTCAGGGCTTTAGAATTCCCAATTACGAAGACAATCCTCAAAATGACGAAGAAAGGGACGTCAAATCTCGTTACGACAGAGTAAAAGGAAGTGCAGTAAATCCAATTTTAAGGGAAGGCAACTCAGATCGACGCGCCCCTAAAGCCGTCAAAAATTTCGCCAAAAACAACCCTCACTCTATGGGTCAGTGGTCGCAAAACTCAAAATCAAGAGTAATTACCATGTCTTCTGGTGATTTTGCTCACAACGAAAAGTCAGCAACTCTTGCAGAACCCACCACAGTCAATATTGTACATGTTGATTCTGACGGCAGTTCTACCACCCTAAAATCGTCTTTAGCGCTCCTTTCAGGAGAAATAATCGATGCTGCTGTCATGGAAAAACAGGCGCTTCTCAATTTCCTAGAGGAGGCCATTGACACCGCTAAAAAACAAAACATCATGCTTTCGCTTCATCTGAAAGCTACCATGATGAAAATCAGCGACCCAATTATATTTGGTCATACTGTAAAACTATTTTTTAGTGAGGTTTTTGATCGATTTTCAAAAGAATTGAATGAGGCTGGCGCCAACCCACGCAATGGCCTTGACAGCATGCTAAAAGCCATTGAAAAATTATCGCCCGAAGCAAAAACACCTATTTTGGCCGCCATCTCTGACGCCATGACCAAAGGACCCGAATTGGCTATGGTCAACTCTGAAGAAGGCATTACCAATCTTCATGTGCCAAGCGATGTAATTATCGACGCCTCTATGCCAGCCATGATAAGAAACTCAGGGAAAATGTGGGATAAGAATGGGAAGCCTCAAGACACATTGGCGGTCATTCCAGACAGTTCATACGCTAGCATTTATCAAGCCACTATTGATTTTTGCAGAACTCATGGTGCCTTTGACCCCACCACAATGGGTACTGTGCCAAACGTTGGGTTAATGGCTCAAAAGGCTGAGGAATATGGATCGCATGACAAAACTTTTGAAATATCGAGCGACGGTAAAGTTCAAGTTTTGGATTCTGACGGCCAAGTGCTCTTAGAACATGAGGTCAAAGAAGGGGATATTTGGCGTATGTGTCAAGTAAAAGATGCTCCTATTCAGGATTGGATTAAACTGGCTGTCAGTCGTGCGCGCTTGAGTCAAACCCCAGCGGTATTCTGGTTGGACTCCAAACGAGCTCATGATGTCGAAATCATTAAAAAAGTCAAGACCGCTTTGTCTCGATTGGATACCGGGGGACTTGACATTCAAATCATGGATGTTGAGGACGCCACTATTTACACGTTGGATCGTATACGGAAAGGTCTTGATACCATATCTGTTACTGGAAATGTGTTACGAGACTATTTGACAGACCTTTTTCCAATATTAGAACTAGGAACAAGTGCAAAAATGTTATCCATTGTCCCCCTGATGGACGGTGGCGGATTGTTTGAAACAGGCGCTGGGGGATCTGCCCCAAAGCACGTTCAGCAATTTGTGAGTGAAAACTTTTTGCGATGGGACTCTCTAGGGGAGTTTCTGGCTTTGGCCGCCTCATTAGAGCATTTGTCACAAAAAACTAACAATCAAAAGGCGGCAATTCTGGCGTCAACTCTTGACTGCGCCACTGAAAAGCTGCTCAATGAAGGAAAATCACCTTCTAGAAAAGTTGGAAACATAGACAATAGAGGAAGTCATTTTTATCTGGCGCTCTACTGGGCAGAGTCTTTAGCCGAGCAAAACGAAGACAGCGCGCTTAAAATGGAATTTTCTCAGTTGCATCAGCAATTGATGACTTCTGAGTCAGTAATTGTGAATGAACTCCTAAGTGTACAAGGCCACCCTGTTGATTTAGGGGGCTATTATCATCCTGATTTAGATCAAGTGTCAAAATTGATGCGCCCGAGTAACACATTCAATCGCATACTGAATCAGGCCTAATCTCATGGTATTATTTTCTTCAAGAAGAATTTGGACGGTCCTAACATTTATTGGGATGAGCTTTTGCTCTTTAGGCCAAACAAAACATACCATAAGCGGCACCGTGACTGATGGCTCGTCTAACGAAACATTGATTGGGGTCAATGTATATATTCCTGAACTTCAAAAAGGCGCTATCACCAACTCTTACGGTTTTTATTCAATAACATTAGAAGAAGGTAACTACGACTTATTGGTTCAATTTTTAGGCTACAAATCTCAGAGCATTCCAGTAGAATTGAACAAAAACGTTTCTTTATCCATTCAACTCCAAGAGGATACAGAAGAATTGGAGGCTGTGGTGATTTCTGCGGACAAAGAATCCAACAGCATTCGAAGTCCGCAAATGAGCGTCAATACTTTAACTTCTGGCACTGTAAAGCAAATTCCAGCAGTACTTGGTGAACCAGATTTGGTAAAAGCCATTACCTTTTTGCCTGGGGTAACCAATGCCGGAGAAGGCTCTTCAGGATTCAACGTACGAGGAGGATCGGCAGATCAAAACCTCATTCTACTCGATGAGGCTATTTTGTACAATTCTTCGCACCTTTTTGGGCTCTTTTCTGTATTCAATCCAGATGCCATAAAAGATTTAAAACTGTTCAAAGGCGGCATTCCAGCGCGATATGGGGGACGTTTGTCTTCTGTTTTGGATATTTACCAGAAAGATGGCAACAGCAAATCCCACCAATTGAATGGCGGTGTAGGATTAGTATCAAGCAAACTATTGGTCGAGGGGCCTCTAAAGCAAAATCTAGGCTCCTATTTGTTGGCAGGAAGGGGTACCTATGCCCATTTATTTTTACCGCTCGTTGACAATAAAAACATCGCTTACTTCTACGATCTCAATACTAAACTAAGTTATCAATTTGGCGAAAAAGACAATCTTTTGGCTTCTGGTTATTTTGGCAGAGATGTGTTTTCTCTGGATGACAGTTTCAGGAATGTCTATGGTAACGCCGTTTTCAATTTGAGATGGAATCATTTGTTTTCTGACAAATTGTTTTCCAACCTGTCCATGATTTACTCTGACTATTACTACGGTTTACGTTTAGACTTCATTGAATTCAATTGGAAATCGGGCATACAGAACTTCAACCTGAAATACGACTTCAAGCATTATTTGACCAATGACTTAACGCTACAATATGGCCTGAACAGCATTTATCACAGTTTTAATCCAGGAATTATTGAGCCCTCTACTCCAGAATCTTCGATCAATTACGACGAACTAACTAAAAAGTACGCCATAGAAAATGCCGTATACTTTGAAGCTACAAAAAATCTTTCAACGAATTTGGCTTTAAATATTGGTCTGAGATGGAGCCACTTTAGTAGGCTAGGTCAAACAGAATTGAATTCTTATGCCAATGATCAGGCCGTATTGTTTAACGATACTTTTCAGATTTATCAAAAAGCTACTCCGATTGGTGTTAGAAGCTATAAGAAATCTGATGTTTTGGCCAGTTTTAATAACCTTGAACCCCGTTTTTCGGCCTCTTATTTGATCAATGATCTGTCCTCAGTGAAGCTGAGTTATAATCGCATGAGTCAGTATTTACATCTGTTATCTAATACCAGTTCCCCTACCCCACTTGATGTTTGGACACCTAGCGGTCCTTTTATTAAGCCGCAGTTGTTAGATCAATATGCTATTGGTTATGCCACGCAAACTTCCAATGGAAATTATAGCATCGAAATTGAAAGTTATTTTAAATCGGTTAAAAATCGTATCGATTATATTGATGGCGCCAATTTGGTGGCCAATGATGCCATAGAACAGGTCATTTTAAACGGTCGAGCCAGAGCCTATGGTGTTGAACTACTGTTAAAAAAGAACCTCGGCCGATTAAACGGATGGTTGGCTTACACTTATTCCATTTCTGAACAGCAAACTCCCGGAAGGAATGCCTCTGAAACAGGAATAAACAGCGGCAAATGGTATAGGACAGCCTATGATAAAACGCACGACCTTTCGGCAATAGCCCAGTTTAAGTACAATAAAAAATGGACCTTCAATGCCAATTTTGTCATTCAAACTGGTCAGCCAGTCAATTATCCCAATGCTCAATATGAATATAATGGATTGAGCATTGCAAACTATGGTGAAAGAAACAGTTTTAGACTCCCGTCCTACCACCGTTTAGACCTTTCTGCGAGCCTCAATCCGAGGAAAAATCTCGGCAGAAAATGGCAAGGGGAATGGATTTTTGGTATTTACAATGTCTATGGAAGAAAAAACGCCGTGTCAATAGCCTTCAGAGACAATATCGAAACAGGGAATAATGAGGCAGTAAAAACTTCTCTTTTCGGAATGGTTCCTTCGATTTCATATAATTTTAAATTTTGACCATGCTTAAACATTTTCTACTGCTGTGTGGCTTAACTTTAATTTTTTCCTGTGAAGAAGTTATTGATTTGGAAGTGCCGAACTCCGAGCCCCGCTTGGTCATTGAGGCTTCAATAAATTGGTTTGAAGGCACACTGGGCAATGAACAAGAAATCAAACTAAGTTTAACTGCACCCTACTTTAATTCGGACATCCCGCCCGCCAACGGCGCTCAAGTAAGCATCATCAATCCCGATGGTTCTGTGATTGAATTCTTTGAAGTTAACCAAACAGGGCGGTATGTAACTGGTCAATTTAACCCACAATTAGGGGCAACCTATATCTTGCAAATTACTTACTTGGGCGAAGTTTACGAGGCAACCGAGGTGATGCAAAGTGTAACACCCATTGATTATGTTTTGTATGAACAATCTGGAGGGTTTTCGGGAGACGAATTTGAAGTCAAGGCTTTTTACACCGACCCTGTTGGATTGGGCAATGCCTATCTGTTTGAATTCGTTCAATACAATCCTTACAACCTGACTCTAAGAGTTTTTGAAGATCAATTCATAGACGGCAATCAAACTTTTGCTTATTTTTCTGACGAGGACCTTGCCCTCGGTGATCAAATTACTATCAACAATTATGGTCTTTCCGAACAAGCTTATGATTATCTATTCTTACTGAGTCTGCAAAGTTCAAATCCAGGTGGTGGACCCTTTACAACCCAACCCGCAACTGTAAGAGGCAACTGCTACAACACTACGAACCCAGAAAAATACCCGTTTGGATATTTCAGATTGTCACAGGCTCATAGCGTTGCGTACACGATAGATTAAAAAGTCCTTTTAATTTCCTTAATTTTGGGTATCAACTTGACCAAAAGACCATGTCCGAACAACGAGATTTTATCAAAACTACTGAGATGTCTTCGTCCTATAATCAGTTGGAAACAAAGACTATTGGTGAGTTGCTCCTCACTATCAACAAAGAGGATCAATCGGTTGCCCTATCGGTGGCTGCTGCTCTGAATCAAATTGAACAATTGACGAACGCCGTTGTTGACACATTGAAACACGGTGGACGCTTGTTTTATATTGGAGCAGGAACAAGTGGTCGTCTAGGAATAGTTGACGCCTCTGAATGCCCAACGACCTTCGGCGTACCTCATGATATGGTGATTGGAATCATCGCAGGAGGAGATGGCGCTATCCGTAAAGCCGTGGAATTCGCAGAAGATGACACAACACAAGGCTGGAATGATTTGAAGAGTTTTAATATCAGTTCAAAGGATATGGTCATTGGCATAGCCGCATCTGGAACCACGCCCTATGTCATCGGCGCGTTGCAGGAATGTAAGAAAAATCAGATTGTGTCAGGATGCATAACTTGTAATCAAGGCAGTCCTTTGGCCCAAGTAGCAGAATACGCAGTTGAAGTTGTTGTAGGACCAGAAGTTGTTACGGGCAGTTCTCGAATGAAAGCTGGCACTGCTCAAAAATTGGTTCTAAACATGATTACAACTACTGCTATGATTCAAATGGGACGAGTTCGGGGTAACAAAATGGTGGACATGCAACTCAGTAATTACAAACTCATAGATCGTGGCATTAAAATGATCGTTTCAGAAACAGGAGTGAGTGCTGAAACGGCGAAAGAATACCTACAAAATCAAGGCAACGTTCGAGATGCCATTTTAAAACTATCGAAAGATGAGAAGAACTGACAAAGCTTTACTGTATAAAGGACTTAACACCATGGTCATCTGCTTGCTTTGCTCCTTTGCTGGACCTAGCCTTCTCTACGTCGCATTTGGAAACCCTAGCAAACCATTGTACTGGCCACTGATGCTATTGGGTTGTGGCATTTGCATCACCGCCATTGTTCTTGGTTTTAGAGGACTGAGACATATTGGCGATAGCATGTTCAAACAAAATCAATCATAAATCTTATAAAATAAATCCCATGTCAAAATCCATTATTAAACACCTACTTATCATGCTTGTCCCTCTATGTTTCATCTCCTGTGGTGAATTACAACAAGTGATCAATCAATTGCCTCAAAACACTGGACTAGGCGAATCTGAAATTGCGGCGGGGTTGCAACAAGCGCTAAATCAAGGCATTGATAAACAAGTTTCTAAGCTTGCTGAGACCAACGGGTTCTACAATAACGAACTGGTGAAAATTCTACTTCCCGAAGAATTAAAAAAAGTGGACGGAACACTTCGGGATATTGGCCTAGGAAGTCTTGCCGACAAAGGGCTGAAATTGTTAAATTCGGCAGCAGAGAGTGCTGTTAAAGAAGCCACTCCCATTTTTATTGACGCAGTAAAATCCATGACCATCAGTGATGCTAAAGCCATACTTTTAGGATCAAACGATGCCGCTACTGATTATCTCAAAAAGCAAACATCAACAAGTCTTTACAATAAATTTGAACCTATTATCGAAAGTTCCTTTGACAAGGTTGGAGCCAATCAAATTTGGTCTAATATCATCAATCGCTACAACGCCATACCTTTGACAAACGACGTCAATCCCGATTTGACGGATTATGTAACTGCCGAAGCGCTAAAAGGAGTTTTTAAAATGATTGCGGTTGAAGAATTGGAAATACGATCAAAATACAGCTCTCGAACCACAGATCTATTGAAACGTGTCTTTGCGCTGCAAGACCGCAAATAATTCCCAACAAACAGTAAGGAAAAAGACTATTCAGCTAATAGCTTGTTCACATAATACTCTAACATTTCTTCCATTTCGTCATATACATTAGTCTTGACTGAAATGTCAGTAAGCTTTGGTAAATGTTGAGCAAAAAACAGATGATTATTGGCCATTTCAAACAAATTGGTGGCCAAGGCGTAAGGATACTTGAAATTGGGGTTCACATCAGATATGACCTGAGAAACTGTTAAAGCTAAATTTTTATAGCTCTTGAAAAAGCCCTTAGAATTTTCATCATCTACATCTTTGGTATGATACACTTTCATGCCGTCAGATATGACGATTTTTTGCAACTTGCTCTCGTTGACATAACCCACCATGGGGTTTTCTTTAGAGGCAGAAACAATTGATTGAATGATAATTTTGAGTTTGTCTTTTGGATCGATTATGTGCCTCGAATTGATTTGAATCAAGTATTGCACCCATTCCCAGTACCAGTTTACCAAGTAGAGCAACAACAGATGTTTGTTGACGAAATACCGATAGATTGATGCCTCAGTTGAATTGATTCTTATCGATAACTTCTTAAACGTAAAGGCTTCGATTCCCAATTCATCGATGAGCTCAATGCTATGCTCAATAATGTTTCTTCCTAACTCAGAATCTTGAGGATCCTTGTTGTAAAGACCGCCGTTAAGCGCTATTTTAATGGCTACACTCATGGTATTACTCTTTTAATCCAAATAATTTTTACACCATCAATCAAAGGATACTGCAAAGATATAAAAGTTATAATATTAAAAACAATAGTATTACTATCTTTATTAAAAGTTTTATTATATTTGCGGCAATAAAAACAACTTATTTAAAGATGAACAAGGTTTTTACCCATATCAAAAGTGATCTTTCCGCGAGTGTCGTGGTATTTTTTGTAGCACTACCCCTTTGTTTAGGCATTGCACTGGCAAGTGATGCCCCTCTATTTTCGGGTTTAATTGCTGGCATCGTCGGAGGAATAGTAGTAGGCAGTTTGAGTGGATCCAATATAGGCGTTAGTGGTCCTGCTGCTGGACTAGCTGCCATCGTATTGACGGCCATTGCAACTTTAGGCAATTTTGAGAATTTTTTGGTCGCTGTTGTCCTTGCGGGATTAATTCAAATTCTTTTTGGCGCATTGAAAGCTGGAATTATAGGTTACTATTTTCCATCCTCTGTCATTAAAGGCATGCTAACGGGAATTGGCATCATTATTATTTTGAAGCAAATTCCTTACTTCTTCGGATATAACGCTAACCCTCAAGGAAATTTTGCGTTTTTTCAAATCGATGGAGAGAATACATTCTCTGAGTTGATTAACATACTGAAACATACTCAACCGGGATCAACCTTAGTGGGCTTATTGGGATTAGCCATAATCATATTTTGGGAACGCTCATTGTCCAAAAAGGGAAAGATATTTCAGATCATTCAAGGCCCCTTGGTTGCTGTGGTAGTTAGTATTGTATTCTATGCTATAACCCAATCCAATGAATTATTGGCCATTGGGTCATCTCATTTGGTTAGTGTTCCTGTACCCGGGGATGTGGTCTCCTTTTTAGGACAATTTAGTTTTCCGAATTTTAGTGTCATCACAAATCCCGATGTATGGATTGTGGCATTTACGATAGCGTTAGTAGCGAGTTTAGAAACCTTATTATGTGTTGAAGCTACTGACAAAATGGATCCATACAAAAACGTGACACCGACCAACAGAGAATTGTTTGCTCAAGGTACTGGCAATATCATTTCAGGTTTAATCGGCGGATTACCCATAACCCAAGTTATCGTGAGGAGTTCTGCCAATATTCAATCAGGTGGTAGAAGCAAAATGTCAACCATAATTCACGGTGGTCTGCTCTTAGTCTCTGTTTTATTAATTCCTAGACTGCTTAATATGATTCCGCTCTCTGTTTTGGCAGCCATTTTATTGGTTGTAGGTTATAAACTAGCGAAACCTGAGTTATTTAAAAAAATGTATGATCTCGGCTGGAAGCAGTCCATTCCCTTTACGGTCACGGTTTTTGGCATTGTATTCATTGATTTGCTCTACGGCATAGGATTGGGATTGGGAGTTGGTATTGTGGTCATCCTCATCAAAAGTTACCAAAACTCTCACTTTTTGCACAAAGAAAGTGAAGACGTCAACGACAATAGAGTTAAAATGACCCTGGCTGAAGAAGTGACCTTTTTCAACAAGGGAGCTATAATCAAAGAATTGGATGGCTTGCCGGAGAACACAAAGCTCATTCTAGATGTCAGAAAAACGAGATATTTGGACAATGACATCATCGAAATACTAGAAGATTTTGTCATCAAGGCAAAAGAAAGAAACATCAATATTAGATTGATATCTGAACGTGGTGAGTTTGACAATCCACCAAGTTATATTGAGTTTTTCAAACTAAGACCAACAACGTAATTAACATAAAACATAAACACAACAAATATGAAAGCACACACCAGAGAAACCCAGGCTACCATGACTCCTCAAAAATCCCTTGACTATTTGAAAGAGGGTAATATCAGATTTCAAAACAACTTAAAAGCCAATAGAAATTTACTAGAACAGGTCAATGACACCAGTGAAGGACAATTTCCATTTGCAACGATTTTAAGCTGTATTGATTCTCGAGTCTCAGCCGAACTGGTGTTCGACCAAGGTTTGGGGGATATTTTCAGTGTTCGAATAGCTGGCAATTTCGTCAATACTGACATTTTAGGCAGTTTGGAATTTGCCTGCAAACTGGCCGGAACAAAGCTCATTGTTGTTCTAGGACATACGGCTTGTGGTGCCGTCAAAGGGGCTTGTGACGACGCCAAACTGGGGAATCTAACCAGTATGTTATCTAAAATCAAACCTGCCGTTGAGGCTGTCGCCGAGCCAAAAGATGCAAGCCTCAGAAATTCATCTAATCCCGAATTTGTCGATAATGTCGCATCTAAAAATGTTCTATTAGCCATCGATAATATCATGAAAGACAGTCCTGTTTTGGCTGAAATGGCGAACAATGGTGATATTAAAATAGTAGGCGCGATGTATGACATCAATACTGGAGCAGTTGATTTTTACGAATAAGCCATGACAACTCAACGCATTCTGCAGGTTGTAGGTTTTACAATCCTTAGTATTGGGTTGATGATGCCCCATTCAAGTCAAGCTCAAGACAGTAACCTTGGCAACTGGCTCATTTATATTGGGAACAAGCAACTCAACGCCAAATGGAACTTGCATCACGAGGTTCAATTGAGAAACTACAACGCTATTGGAGATCTGGAACAACTTCTTTTGAGAACAGGTATAGGTTACTCCTTCGATGACAACAAGAAAAATATGCTCTTGGGCTATGGATTTATCCAATCTGAAAATTATTCTGATGACAATACTTATAAGCTACCCACCTCGGAGCATAGGATTTTTCAACAATATATATTCAAGCAAAGTATAGGCAAAATATCATTGCAACACCGTTTTCGCTTTGAACAGCGTTTTGCGGGCAGCGACTTCAAACTACGTTTGAGATATTTTACTGGAGCCACGTTACCGATTTCGAACGGCAACAATAACAAGTTTTATTTGTCGGCATATAACGAAATATTCCTTAATTCCGAAAAAGAATTCTTCGACAGAAATCGACTCTATGGGGGTATTGGATATAATTATAGCAAAACCATCAGGTTCGAATTGGGCTACATGAATCAATTTTTTGAGACCAGTAGCAGAGACCAAATCAACATCATCAGTTTTGTTTCCTTCTAATAGGCCTTAGGTTAGTATTTTCATTAGAATTCATTTCGATGTTGGAATAACATTGTTTTTTATATCTTTATTCAGAGAATGTAAGGCTACTCGACCCTGAGTGACCTGACTCGTTTTAACCTATAAACCCCAATGTTATGAAAAATTTATTGCACCCTTCGTTGATTTTAATACTCATATTTAGTATGAGTTTAGGTCATGCACAATCATCGCGCAAGAACAAAAAAGTTATTGGCAATGGCGATATCACAACCCAAACCATTACTACGTCGGGATATGACGGCATTACAAGTTTAGGGTTCATTGATGTCGAGCTGGTCAATGGAGCCGAAGGTCAAATCAATGTGACCACAGACAGTAATTTACAAGAGTATATCGAAATTGAAGTGAAAGACAACGTTTTGAAAATCAAAACGAAAGACAGAACAAATCTCTCCACCAAAAAAGGAGTTAAAGTTACCGTTCCTGTTGAATCGATTTCAAAAATCCAATTGACAGGGTCGGGAAACTTGCGCTCGGCTGCAGTAATAAAAGCCAATGAATTTAAGCTCAATGTTACAGGTTCTGGTGACGCTGTTTTGGCCATAGAGGCCTCTGAGGTTGAAGCCAGAATTGCAGGTTCTGGGAATATCGATCTTTCTGGTTCGTTTACTGATTTGGAATTGAGTGTTGCGGGTAGTGGCACTTTTAAAGGTACAGGCCTGTCGTCCAAATCAACAGAGGTCAGTATTGCTGGTTCTGGCGATGTTAAATTGTCTGGCACAACTTCACAGCTCGATTTGAAAATTTCTGGAAGCGGTAATTTTCATGGATTCGATTTAAATGCTAATCAAACCAAGGTAATGGTTGCAGGATCTGGCGACGCTCAAGTGGTTGCACAACAAGACATTTATGCGAGTGTTGTAGGATCTGGCTCTGTTGTTTACAAAGGCAACCCCGATCAAAAGGAGTTTAAAAAAACGGGAACTGGAAAAATATCTAAACAGTAAACAGACAGTATCTTTTATTTCTAGGTTTAGAGTCAAAAAAATTGTTAAGCCGATATAGTATGTATTGTCTTGAAAGTTTAATGCTGTTGTTAGAATATTTAGGAATAATTTTGTCCTACTAGAATAAATTGATTTTATGTTTCTTCAGTTAACAAAATTCGAGTTGTCTCAAAATACATTTTTTCACCTATAAACTTTCTCACATCCTTATGAACCACTACTTACCTTGGCTCATTTTATCTGGTCATGTAGCTCTGTTGCTTTTTGTTGACTGGTTTGTCCTTCACAAAAAAGATCAACCCAATAATCCTAAAAAGGCAATTTTCGAAACATTGTTTTTTGTTGTGAACGCACTGATTTTTGGGGGTGCGGTTTACTGGTTCTTCGATACTGGACTGGCTGTCAATCCAGAAAACCTATCACCAAGTATCGGTGTGGTTAAATACATTACTGGATATATCATTGAACTCTCGCTCAGTGTAGACAATTTGTTTGTGATTGCTCTGATATTTGCAGCCTACAAAATACCGAGCCGTTATCAACATAAACTGCTCTTTCTTGGTATTGTTGGGGCCATGCTTTTTCGGGCTATTCTGATTAGTGTTGGGCTAATTCTAGTTCATAAAATTCAATACATCACCATATTTTTCGGTCTGTTTTTGCTTTATACCGCCTTCAACTTACTTAAGAAAGAAGAAGAGAGTGAATCATATCAAAAAAATAAAGGGATTGCTAAATATTTCAACATTTCAAACCAACTCGATAATGGTCATTTTCGGACCATAGTGAATGGCAAGAGAATGTTTACAGCTCTGTTTGGAGCGCTAATTACTATTGAATTTGCCGATCTGCTGTTTGCATTGGATAGCATTCCTGCCATTTTTGCTGTGACAACTGATCCCTTTATTGTGTTTAGCTCCAATATCTTCGCGATAATGGGACTTAGAAGCCTTTACTTCCTGTTGGCCAATATGCTTGAAAAATTCAAATACTTGAAATACAGCGTTTTTTCTATTCTTGTTTTTGTTGCATTGAAGTTGACCACCTCCCATTGGTTTGATATTCCAGAATGGTTTTCCTTACTCTTCATTGGCATTTCCCTCGCCATGGGCGTCTGGGTTTCATCTATAAAGTCAAAAGATTCAATGACGAAATAATAAATCCTTCGATAATCCTAAGAATATTTTCAATTCACCAAAAAAAAACCCTCACATTAGTGAGGGTTTGGTTTATAAAGAAAGGCGGTGACCTACTCTC
>JAQCIQ010000025.1 GCA_027592025.1 Bacteroidota bacterium | reverse complement strand
ATTACTGGTTCCACGCAACTCTACAAGATGGCAGAGTGTTTAAAGGACATTTTAGCTTAGTAAGGTAAGCACTCACTAGTATGAAACCCTGTATCCAATTTATAGCACTAATGTTTTTGCTAGAGTCTGTAAGCCTCACAGCTCAAAACATCAGTTTATTCGAACAGCTTAACGGCAGATACGATTACACCGCAATTGGCAATACACTTAATCAAGGCGAAAACAATGCTGCCTCCTTTTGTGAAATTCTCGACAGTTCGTCAGACCAACTGACATTATTGAACAGTCAAACCATAGTTAGGGCCTATTTGTATTGGGCAGGCTCAGGAGCTGCCGACACTCAGGTCAGTTTAAATGGAACTGCAATCAACGCTGATTTAGATTATTCAGTAATCTTTCCCAGTTCTCTTTATGGAGACCTTCCTTATTTTTCTTGCTTTAGCGACGTGACCTCATTGGTTCAATCAACTGGTAATGATATTTACACCTTCAGTGATTTGGACATCTCTGCCGCACTAGCTAATAATCCGGGATACTGCGGTAATCGAACTAATTTTGCGGGTTGGAGCTTGTATGTAATTTACGAAGATCCCACTTTGCCTTTGAACCAACTCAGTTTGTTTCAAGGGCTTGAAATCATCAACACTGTCCAAACGTCCTTGCAGATAAACCTAAATAACATCAACGTTTTAGACAACGATGGTGCGAAAATCGGATTTTTGGCTTGGGAAGGCGATGCCAATTTAAGCATCAATGAAACTTTAACCCTTAACAACAATATTCTTTCGAATCCACCCCTCAATCCGAGCACCAATGCCTTTAACGGAACGAATAGCTTTTCTGGTTCTATCAATTTTTACAACGGCGATTTAGACGTGTATGAAATTGAAAATTATATCAATATCGGCGACACTTCAGCCCAAATTGCTCTGACCACTGGTGCCGATTTAATCATTATCAACAATGTCGTAACCGTTTTAAACAGCAAATTGCCTGACGCATCAGTTGAGATTTTGTCCTTTGATGTTGACTGCGAATCATCGGAAGTAATCATTGAATACGTCGTTCACAACAGCAATGCTACCGATCCTTTACCCGCCAATACTCCTATTGCGATATACCTCTCGGGAGCATTAATAGGTCAATCACAAACGACCACAGAGATCCCAATAAACGGTCAAGAGACGCATATTTTTACCTTTGATTTGCCTCAAAATAACACCATTGAGCTATTGATTGATATACAAGTCGATGACTTGGGAAACAACACAGGGGTAGTCAATGAAATCAATGAAGACAACAACAAAGCGACAGTATTAATTGAGCCCATTGCCGTTGATCAAACTGTCATTCTAGACCCTCTTAAAAACTGCAGTCAAAATGAATCAATAATTTTTGATTTAACTTTTCAATTAGAACTGACTGGAATGAGTTTTGATAGCTGGAATTCAGCTTTTTACACAACCCTTGAAGATGCAATATCCCAAATTAATGCAATTGCTTCGCCAGAATTTTATGTTCCCATTGAACTGCCAAGTGTAATTTACCTGAGGGTTTCAAAAAGCATTTGTTACCAGCTGTTTAGTTTTGAATTGCTCAACGACGATTGTCCTGTAGAAATTCCCCAAGGTCTGTCTCCAAACGGAGACGGAAACAACGACTTTCTAATCATTGAGGGACCGCATGACATTAAAATCTACAACCGTCATGGCAAATTGATTTATGTTGGGGATCAAAATAATCCTTGGGATGGCACAGCCAACCGAGGCACCTACACCTCTGGAGAACGACTCCCTGTAGGAACCTATTTTTATGTGGTTGTATTACAGGATAGTGATGGACAAACCTTGAGAGGTTGGATCTATTTGAATTATTGATAATCCTCAGCAATAGATTGCCAAGCTAACGGCAAAGGTGTAATTTTGCCTTCATGCATTTCAAGATCAAATCAGACTTTTCTCCCACTGGGGACCAGCCTCAAGCTATTAAACAGTTGTGCGAAGGAATTAGTTATGGCGCAAAATATCAAACCCTACTTGGAGTTACAGGCTCTGGTAAAACTTTTACGATTGCCAACGTATTGGAAAGAATTCAGCGGCCTACCTTGGTCTTAGCTCACAATAAAACCTTGGCTGCTCAATTGTATTCTGAATTCAAACAGTTTTTTCCTCAGAACGCCGTAGAGTATTTCGTCTCTTATTACGATTATTACCAACCTGAAGCCTACATTCCTGTGACAGGCACTTACATTGAAAAGGATTTATCCATCAACGAAGAAATAGAAAAGCTCAGACTAAGCACCACTTCTGCCCTGTTATCTGGTCGCAGAGATGTTATTGTAGTGGCCTCGGTATCTTGTTTATACGGTATTGGAAACCCTATTGAATTCGAAAAGAATGTCATAAGTCTGGATAAAAGTCAAATCATTTCTAGAACTAAATTGCTTCATCAATTGGTTCAAAGTCTCTATACTAGGACCGAAGGAGAATTTAACCGAGGAAATTTCCGTATCAAAGGGGATACCATTGATGTTTTTCCGGGGTATGCCGATTATGGCTTTCGGATTCATTTTTTTGGCGATGAAATTGAGTGTATCGAATCCTTTGACGTGACAACTTTGGAAGTTTTGGACGGCTTTGACCAATTGAATATTTTTCCTGCCAACATTTTCGTAACATCTCCTGATATACTTCAAAACGCCATTCATCAAATTCAAGAAGATTTGATGAAACAGCATGACTATTTTAAAGAAATCGGGAAACATCTTGAAGCCAAAAGGCTTAAGGAACGCACTGAATTTGATTTGGAAATGATTCGCGAATTGGGTTATTGTTCAGGTATCGAAAACTACTCTCGATATCTCGACGGACGCGAGCCTGGTACCCGACCTTTTTGTCTGTTGGATTATTTCCCTGACGATTACCTCATGGTAGTTGATGAAAGTCATGTGACATTATCTCAAGTTCATGCCATGTACGGCGGTGATCACAGTAGAAAAATCAACCTCGTTGACTATGGTTTTAGACTACCTGCAGCGATGGACAATCGGCCTTTGAAATTTGAAGAATTTGAAGCCATTCAAAATCAAGTGATTTATGTCAGTGCAACACCTGCCGACTATGAATTGAACCAATGTGAGGGGGTCATCGTCGAACAAGTAATTCGTCCAACTGGTTTACTTGATCCAGAAATTGAGGTAAGACCCAGTTTAAATCAAATTGATGATTTGATTGAAGAAATTCATCTTCGCATAGAAAAAGATGAACGTATTTTGGTGACCACCCTTACCAAAAGAATGGCTGAAGAATTGACCAAATATTTATCCCGCATTCAAATTAGATGTCGTTACATCCACAGTGATGTAGATACTTTGGAGCGCGTTGAAATCATGCAAGACCTGAGAGCGGGTATTTTTGATGTTCTGGTTGGAGTGAACTTACTTCGTGAGGGATTGGACTTACCAGAAGTATCTTTGGTCGCCATTTTAGATGCGGATAAAGAGGGCTTTTTGCGTTCGGCAAGGTCGTTGACTCAAACAGTTGGTAGAGCAGCTCGAAATTTGAATGGCAGGGCCATCATGTATGCCGATAAAATCACCAAAAGCATGCAAACTACCATTGACGAAACCGAGTACCGCCGGAGTAAACAAATTGAATACAACGCCAAACATAACATTACGCCAGCAGCGCTCAACAAATCGTTAGAAAATATTTTAGTTAAGAAAAAAACCGCAGCACCAAATCATGGTAGTTTGGCTCAAATGGCGACTGAAGAAGCCTCAAAATATTGGACCAAGCCAGAGTTAGAAAGTAAAATTAGAGAAACCCGAAAAGCTATGGAATTGGCCGCCACAACACTTGACTTTATTGAAGCAGCGCGATTGAGGGACGCGATCAAAAGTTATCAAGACAAACTAGAAAAAGTCAAATAGTTTACGCCAACACTGCCTGAACCTTGTCTGCGGCTTCTTGAAATTCTACTGCGCTTTGAACATCCAATCCTGAATTGTCGATCAGCTGTTTCGCTATGTCGGCATTTGTACCTTGAAGGCGAACAATAATTGGAATCTTTATAGCATCGCCAAGATTTTTGTATGCATCTACTACTCCCTGGGCTACACGATCACAACGAACGATCCCTCCAAAAATATTGATCAAAATGGCTTTGACCGAAGGGTCTTTTAAGATGATTCTGAATGCCGTTTCAACCCGTGCTGCATCGGCCGTACCGCCAACATCAAGGAAATTGGCCGGTTCGCCACCAGCCTGCTTAATCAAATCCATGGTCGCCATGGCCAAACCAGCTCCGTTGACCATACAACCCACATTACCATCCAAGTCGACGTAATTCAAGCCGACTTCTTTGGCCTCAACTTCAATTGGATTTTCTTCACGAATGTCTCTCATTGCAAGGAAATCGTTATGACGGAATAAGGCATTTTCGTCAAGAGACACCTTGGCATCAACAGCCATTATTTTGTTGTCACTGGTTTTAAGTACTGGGTTAATTTCAAACAAAGAAGCATCCGATTGCACATAAGCCTGATATAAGGCAGTGACAAACTGGGTCATTTCTTTAAAAGCCGGCCCACTCAATCCCAAATTAAAAGCGATACGTCTTGCCTGAAAGGGTAACAAGCCAGTTGAAGGATCAACTGTTTCGGTGAAAATCAAATGTGGTGTTTGTTCAGCGACAGTTTCGATGTCCATTCCACCTTCAGTAGAATACATGATCATGTTTTTTCCTTGAGAACGGTCGAGTAATACGGACATATAGAATTCCGATGTTTCTGATTCACCAGGATAATAAACATCTTCAGCTATCAAGACTTGGTGAACAGTTTTACCTTCTGCGGAAGTCTGAGGGGTCACGAGTTGCATGCCCAATATTTGACTTGAGAGTGAAGCAACCTCATCGTAATTTTTTGCCAATTTAACACCTCCACCTTTACCGCGACCTCCAGCGTGCACCTGTGCCTTGATTACAAACCAACTACTACCAGTCTGAGCATTCAAATCTTTAGCTGCCTTAACGGCTTCTTCAACAGTGCTTGCAACAATACCGCGTTGAATGCGCACACCATGTTGACTCAATATAGACTTACCTTGGAATTCGTGGATATTCATAAGTTGCTACTTTAAATGGATGGGCAAATTTAACCAACCAATTAGAGTTTGGCAATAATAATATGATAAATAACATCTCTCAATAATTACTACCATCACTGTAGGAAAATTGTGTCGAAATCGAAGAGATTTTGAAAATAATGGCAAAACATTCGATTTATCCCGGTAAATAGCAGTAGATTTGCACAATTAAAATTTATACAATTGAAAACAGGAAAAGTAAAGTTCTACAATGAGTCCAAAGGATATGGATTCATTACAGAAGATGGATCAGATGCAGAGTATTTTGTTCACATTTCAGGATTAATCGATGAAATCAGACAGGATGACTCAGTTGAGTTTGATCTTAAAGAAGGTAAAAAAGGCATGAATGCTGTACAAGTTAAAGTAATTTAATAAACGAATTCAATTTTTTTTCAAAAGGCTGTTCGAAAGAATGGCCTTTTTTTTATGCCCTATCTACATAGTCCTGTAAGTAACTGAACCTTTGGGTCAGCTTTCCATCGACAGCAATTTGAGCTCTTCGGAGAATGCTGTCGGGATCGTCATTAAAGAAGTTAGGAATCACCTTCGCCAACAAATCATTACCAAAACCCTGACTGGCATCTCGCGGTAATTCGCAAGGGAGGTTATCCACAGCCATAACGGCGATGGCTCGAGGCTGATCAAAATCAACTTCTTGCTCCGTCAGGGGGTCATAGCCATAAATGGGATTGACGATGGTTGAGGGCCTTATGGTACAAGCCACAGGGCCGTCTATGTCGCAACTGACATCGGCCACAACAGAAATTAAAAAATCCTTTGACTTCGCATCATCACGAGTAAATAAAAATGGCGCCTTCTGATTATGAAAATGTCCAGCAATAAAAAAATCGGTTACAGCGGAGAATTGGCCAAAAGTACTGCGATAGTCCTCCGGGTGTTGGTAAAAATCTTCGCGACTGGAAGGCGCACCATCGGTTCGAGCATTATAATCCAACGATCCAACATGACAATAGACCGCCTGATCAAAATTTTGTGACACGTAATCGGCAATATTAACCTTTCTAATGTTCATCTCATCCAAAATAGAAGCCGCTCCTTTACCTACCCGACCATGACCTGTGAGCAATATTTTTATAGCGGGCAATTGAATGGCAGACAGCTGTTTGTGCAAGGCTTTAAGATCGGGTAACAAATGAGCCTTTTCGATCCGATAGGTGTGATTCTTGAGTCCCCAAGCTCGTATGCCGTTGTAAGCACCCACCAAACCTGCGTAATATCCAAACCCCAATACCCGACTGCCGTCGGGATAAACTAAGGTTTCGTGATCTATCAGTTTGATATTTTTCTCCAATATGGCTTTAAGCAACTGTCGGTTGTAGGGTTGCTTTTTAATGGTATGGCTAAAAAAAAGGTAAGTTTTATTGGGAATAAGGGCCTCAACAGGAACCTCCTTCACGCCTAACATGACATCGGCTTGACTGATGTCATCTGTGAGTTCCAATCCTGCCTTACGATATTCCTCATCGGAAAAAATTCTAACGTCAGACGATTCCACCACTACCCTAGCCATAGGATACAATTCTTGCAACTGCGCACACTGGGATGGAGTTAAGGCGACTCGATAATCAGGAGGAGATTTGCGTTCCTTGAGTATGGCAAAAGTAATTTTAGACATAGGATGGTATAGCTGTTGCGTTCAAAATTAAACTTAATAGAACGGATAAGCAACTTTTGTTTAAATTTGCTTCCCCTTAAGGGATACCAGTAACAATGGGGTCGATTGGTTTTGACAGCGAGATCTATTGGACGGTAAGCATGTCGTGTCATGATATTGAAACACGTTAAAGGCGATATCAACATTTAAACGGCGAGAATAACTACGCTTTAGCTGCTTAATCTGAATCACAGTAAGATCAAGCCTTGTCCTACTAGGTAGGAAAGCTAAATGTCTCCAAAAAGCCCTGGTAAGCGGCGTTTTATTTTGAGGCATCGTAAAAGTTTACTACAATAATGCAGTGCTTTGACGCATTATTAAGACCAAAAAGCTAAGTCTGCTATAGGCCGTTTTTAGCCGGTAACAGATCGAAAACCAATTAAAAACTAAACATGTAGAAAGCTCTTTAATGGCTTGTTTGGACCCGAGTTCGATTCTCGGCGACTCCACTTTTTACCCACAAACACTGAGGACGAAAGCCCGAAATATGGCACAATCCTCGGTGTTTTTTCTTCCATTCTAATAACCCTCAAACTCATTGTTTACAGGACTTTAGACTCAATTTAACGAGTTTCTAAGAAGGTTCTGTAGGGTGTCCATAGATCTCCATTCTCATCCTGTTTTTAGTCTATTTAAACCGATTTTTGGTTGGATTATTCCCACCCAACAATTTCAAAAACACCCAATTTGGGTACTTTTTGGTCACAGAAATCGTTTTTTAGGACTATAAAGTACTGATTTTCAATTAGTTAATAACATTTTAAAAATCAGGAAATTGTAGATCGTCAGCATAAAGTGGACATAAGTGTGACTAAACAAAGTTATACTTAAAAACCATAAATTGCTTACAATGAATGAAAAAGAACCAAAAAATGCGGAGGCAGTTATCAAGGATATTCGCCGACGAACCAAGCGTAAATTTAGCTCTGAGGAAAAAATCAGAATTGTTATTTCAGGATTGCGTGGTGATGAATCCATTAACACCATTTGCAGAAAAGAAGGCATCGCACCAGCGTTGTATTATCGATGGAGCAAAGACTTCATTGAGGCCGGCAAACGGAGATTAAATGGAGACACCTTGCGTGAGGCAAATACGGATGAAGTAAATCAGATCAGAAACGAGAATGCAGAACTCAAAAACCTAGTGGCCGAGTTGATGCTTAAGAATCGGACGTTAAAAAAAAGCATGAATGGTCTCGAATCAAATTCCACAGGTATATGAGAATGACAGCGGCAGAAAAAATGGAGATCATAAAGATGGTAGAACAATCGCCCATTGGCGTTAAGGCTACCTTGGAACAAATTGGGATTCATCGAAGTACGTTTTATGCGTGGTATGATCGGTATGTCAAATTTGGCGAGACTGGATTAGAAATTACTAAATCAAAACAGCATTGTGTTTGGAATAAAATACCCTATGAGATAGAATCGCAGATTATAGATTTTGCTTTGGAAAACCCGGAATTGTCCGCCCGTGAGTTGGCCATACGATACGCCGAATCCAGTGAGTACTTTGTATCTGAATCAACGGTATACCGGCTGCTAAAGAAGCGAGGATTACTAACTGCTCCCAACTATGTGGTATTGAGTGCGGCAGATGAATTCAATGACAAAACCCTTCGGGTGAATGAGATGTGGCAAACGGATTTTACTTACTTCAAAATCAAAGGTTGGGGTTGGTACTACTTGTCGACCATTTTAGATGATTACAGCAGATACATTGTGCATTGGGAGCTGTGTTCAACAATGAAAGCCGAAGATGCCGTTAGGACGGTGGATCAAGCGTTGCAAAAATCGAAGATCAAGGTAAATGCAAGGCCAAGATTACTATCGGATAATGGATCATGTTATTTATCGGGGGAGTTGAAATCCTATTTATCCAAAAGAGGCGTAGAACACACTCGTGGTAAGCCGATGCACCCACAAACCCAGGGTAAAATTGAGCGTTATCACAGGACCATGAAGAATAGAATCTTACTTGAACACTATTATTCACCAGAAGAATTAGAAAGGGCATTGGGTGAGTTTATTGATTTTTACAACAATAACCGCCTACATGAGTCCTTAAACAATCTAGCCCCTGCCGATGTATACTTCAATAGGGGTGCAAAAATCCTGAAACAAAGAGAAGAAATCAAGCAAAAAACCATTTTACAGAGACGAATAAATCACCTATTGCAAATTCAAAATCAAT